>CAZRKS010000049.1:0-14744 GCA_964600315.1 uncultured Steroidobacteraceae bacterium
ACCAACAAGTACGCGGAGGGCTATCCGGGCAAGCGCTACTACGGCGGCTGCGAGTACGTCGACGCCGCGGAGCAGTTGGCGATCGAGCGGGCCCGCAAGCTGTTCGATGCGGACTACGCCAACGTGCAGGCGCATTCCGGTTCGCAGGCCAATGCGGCGGCCTATCTCGCGCTCATCCAGCCGGGCGACACCATTCTCGGCATGAGTCTCGATCACGGCGGGCACTTGACGCACGGCGCCAAGGTCAACTTCTCCGGCAAGATCTTCAATGCCGTGCAGTACGGTCTCGACCCCGCCACGGGGGAGATCGACTATGCGCAGGTCGAGCGCCTCGCTCACGAGCACCGGCCGAAACTCGTCATCGCCGGGTTCTCGGCCTACTCGCGCGTCGTCGACTGGGAGCGCTTCCGGCGCATCGCGGACGCGGTCGGCGCCTATTTCCTGGTCGACATGGCGCATGTGGCGGGCCTCGTCGCAGCGGGCGTCTATCCGAGCCCGGTGCCTTACGCGGACGTCGTCACGTCCACCACGCACAAGACGCTGCGTGGCCCGCGCGGGGGCCTCATCCTGGCGCGCGCCAACGAGGAGATCACGAAGAAGCTCAACTCGCTGATCTTCCCCGGTACCCAGGGCGGCCCGTTGATGCACGTCATCGCGGCCAAGGCCGTGGCGTTTCTCGAGGCACTGCAGCCCGAGTTCGCGGGCTACCAGCGGCAGGTCGTCGCGAACGCCCGCGCCATGGTGCGCGGGCTGCAGGCGCGCGGCCACCGAATCGTCTCGGGCGGCACGGACAACCACCTGTTCCTCGTCGACCTGATCGAGCGGGGCGTGACGGGCAAGGATGCGGACGCCGCCCTCGGACGCGCCAACATCACGGTCAACAAGAATACGGTGCCGAACGACCCGCGCTCGCCTTTCGTCACGAGCGGACTGCGCATCGGCACGCCGGCCGTGACGACGCGCGGCTTCGGGGAGGCCGAGGTGACGCAGCTCGCCGGCTGGATTGCCGACGTGCTCGACGACGTGACGAGCGAGGCCGTCATCGCGCGCACCCGCGAGGCGGTGCTCGAGATCTGCCGCCGTTACCCGGTCTACGGCTGAGGCCACGGTCGTCCGCCCGCGATGCACTGCCCCTTCTGCGCGCACGAAGAGACGAAGGTCATCGACTCGCGCCTCGCCGCCGAGGGGGGGCAGGTCCGTCGCCGCCGCGAATGCCTGCAGTGCGGGGAGCGCTTCACCACTTTCGAGTCAGCCGAACTCGTGATGCCTCGGGTGGTGAAGAGTGACGCGACGCGCGAGCCATTCGACGAGCGCAAGCTGCGCTCGGGCATGCTGAAGTCGCTCGAAAAGCGGCCGGTGTCGAGCGAGGCCGTCGACGCCGCCGTGAGCCACGTCTGCCACAAGCTGCGCACGCTCGGCGAGCGCGAGGTGCCGGCACGCCTCATCGGCGAGCTGGTGATGGACGAACTGCACCGGCTGGACGAGGTCGCGTACGTGCGGTTCGCATCCGTGTACCGCAGTTTCCAGGACGTCGATGCGTTCCGGGAGGAGATCGAGCGGCTGCGTCATCGGCGGCCGCGCTCGGTGGAAGACATGCAGCTCGGCCTGTGGTCCTCCGCGCCGCCCGGCGACGAGCGCAAATGACCATTTTCTCGCGGGAAGACCACCAGTACATGCGTCGGGCGTTCGAGCTCGCCGGCCGGGGCGTCTACTCGACGCCGCCGAACCCCGCGGTCGGCTGCGTGATCGCGCGCTGGGGACAGGTCGTGGGGGAGGGATTCCACGAGCGCGCCGGCGAGCCGCATGCCGAGGTCTACGCGCTCAAGGACGCGGGCGCTGCTGCGGCCGGTTCGACGGTGTACCTCACGCTGGAGCCGTGCTCCCACCAGGGCCGCACGCCGCCCTGCGTGGACGCCCTGATCGAGGCGCGGGTCGGCCGCGTCGTGATCGCCATGCGTGATCCCAATCCCGAGGTCGACGGCAAGGGAATCCTAAAGCTGATCCAGGCCGGGACCGCGACCTCCGCGGGCCTGATGGCCGACTGCGCCATGGAGCTGAACCGCGGGTTCATTTCGCGCATGGCCCATGGCCGGCCCTGGGTGACGCTCAAGCTCGGCGCGAGCCTCGACGGCCGCACGGCCCTCGCGAACGGCACCAGCAAATGGATCACGGGAGAGCCCGCGCGCGCCGACGTGCAACGTCTTCGCGCGCGTGCCTCGGCCATCGTCACCGGCATCGGGACCGTCCTGGCCGACGACCCGCTGCTCACGGTTCGCGACCCGCGCTTCGAGATGCGCGGCCGCCGCCCGCTTCGCGTGGTGCTCGACGCCGGGTTGCGGACGCCGCCCACTGCGCAGGTGCTGTGCTTCGCCGGATCGACCCTGATCCTGACGCGCGACGCGGACTCGCCGCTCGCCGGCCCGCTGCGGGCCGCCGGAGCGCGCGTCGAGTCGGTCGGCTCGACGGACGCCGGACTCGACCTGCGGGCGGTGCTCGGGCGGCTCGCCGAACTCGAGTGCAACGAAGTGCTGGTCGAGGCCGGGCCGACGCTCGCCGGAGCATTCATCCGCAGCGGCCTCGTGGACGAACTCGTCGTCTACATGGCCCCTGTGGTGCTGGGTCACGCGGCGCGCGGACTCTTTCACCTGCCGGCCCTCGAACGCATGTGCGACCGGGGCGAGTTCGTCTGGCACGAGGTCGAGCGAGTCGGCGAGGATCTGAGGCTCACGCTGCGTCCGCGACGCAAGGCAGATTCCTGATGTTCACCGGCATCGTGCAGGGCGTGGGCCGCATCCGCGCCGTCGAGCCCCGCGGCGGGGACGTCACGCTGTGGATCGACACCGGTCCCGTCGAGATCGCCGACGTGCCGGTGGGCGGCAGCATCGCCGTGAGCGGTGCCTGCCTGACGGCCACGCAGTTCGGCGAGCACGCGTTCGCGGCGGACGTTTCGCGGGAAACACTGTCGCTCACCACGCTCGGCGCGGCGGCGGCGGGGACGCGGGTCAACCTGGAGAAGGCGCTACAGGCGGGCCAGGCGCTCGGCGGCCATTACGTCACCGGTCACGTCGACGGCGTCGGGCAGGTGGTGTCGCGACACGACGACGCCCGGTCCGTCCGCATGGAATTCGAGGTGCCTGCCGAGCTGGCCCGGTACGTCGCGCGCAAGGGATCGATCTGCGTCGACGGGGTCAGCCTGACCGTGAACGGCGTGTCCGGGCGCCGGTTCGACGTCAATCTCGTGCCGCACACCTTGGAACTGACCACCCTGGGCGACTGCCGGCCCGGCACGCGCGTCAATCTCGAGGTCGACATCATCGCCCGCTATCTGGAGCGGATGCTGGAAGCCGGCGGCCCCTCGGTCGGCCCCTCGGTCGGCCCGGCGCCGGCGGGCGCCTGATACACTGCGCGTCGACCGATGCGTCTGGCCCCGCGTGTTCCGGCGAATCAGTTGTTTAAAAAACAAAGACTTGTAGAATATTAATCATGAGTTCCCTCAGCTCGATCGACGACATCCTCGATGACATCGGCCACGGACGCATGGTCGTCCTGATGGACGACGAGGACCGCGAGAACGAGGGCGACCTGATCATGGCCGCGTCCAAGGTCCGGCCCGAGGACGTCAACTTCATGGCGCGCTACGGGCGCGGGCTGATCTGCCTCACGCTGACCCGCGACCGCTGCCGCCAGCTGCGACTGCCGCTCATGGTCACCGAGACCGACGTCGACCAGACCACCAACTTCACCGTCTCCATCGAGGCGGCGGAGGGGGTCACGACCGGCATCTCGGCCTACGACCGGGCCCATACGATCCGCACCGCGGTGGCCCCGGACGCGCGCCCGGAACACCTGCGGCAACCCGGGCACATCTTTCCGCTCATGGCGCAGCCGGGCGGCGTGCTCACCCGCGCCGGCCACACCGAGGCGGGCTGCGACCTCGTGCGGCTCGCCGGGCTGGAGCCGGCCGGCGTCATCGTCGAGATCCTGAACGACGATGGCACGATGGCGCGCCGGCCGCAGCTCGAGGAGTTCGCGCGACAGCACGACCTGAGGCTCGGCACGATCGCCGACCTGATCCGCTACCGGCTCGAGAAGGAACGCTCCGTGGAGCGCATCGCCGAGCGGGAGATCACGACCGACTTCGGCAGCTTCCGGCTCCTCTGTTATGAGGACCACGTCAACGGCACCGTGCACCTCGCGTTGGTCAGGGGCTCGCTCGAGCAAGCGACCGCGCCGCTGGTGCGCGTGCACCTGAACGACACGGTGCGCGACCTGGTGGGGGTGCACGAGCACGGCCGCAGCTGGTCGTTGCGCGGCGCGCTCGAGCGCATTGCCCACGAGGGCAGCGGCGTCGTGGTGCTGTTGCGCCCGCACGAGAGTCCGCTCGAGATCGCCGAGGCGGTGCGTACGGGCGTGCGTACGCAGCCCAACCCGCGGATCCAGGGTGCCCAGGTCCTGCGCACGTACGGCATCGGCGCCCAGATTCTCCGCGACCTCGGCGTCACCCGCATGCGCGTGCTGAGCGCGCCCAAGCAGATGCATGGCCTGTCGGCGTTCGGCCTCGAAGTGGCCGAATACGTCGACTGACGGTTCGCGAGGCTAAGGACATGGACAACCTCCGCACGCTCCAGGGCGACCTCGTCGCGCGCGACCTCCGGTTCGCGATCGTGGCGTCGCGCTTCAACGAACTGATCGTCGAGTCGCTGGTCCGCGGCGCGGTCGACGCGCTGCTCCGGCACGGCGCCGGCGAGAAGCAGATCGAGTTGATCCGGGTGCCCGGCGCGTTCGACCTGCCCTTCGTCGTGAAGCGCGTCGCCGCGAGCAGGCGCTACGATGCGGTCGTTGCGCTCGGTGCCGTCATTCGCGGCGCGACGCCGCACTTCGAGCACGTCGCCGGGCAGTGTGCGTCGGGCCTGTCGCGCGCCGCCGAAGAGACCGGTGTGCCGGTGGCCTTCGGCGTGTTGACCACGGACACCATCGAGCAGGCGCTCGAGCGGGCGGGGACCAAGGCCGGCAACAAGGGCGCGGACGCGGCGCTCTGCGCACTCGAACTCGCCAACCTCCTGCGGCGCCTGGACGTCTGAGCATGTCGCGACGACCGGATCGCGCCGGGCGGGCGCGCAGCCTGGCGCGCAAATTCGCCGTGCAGGCGCTGTATCAGTGGCAGCTGACCGACCAGAGCTGCGCCGAACTCCTGAACCAGTATGCCGAGGACGACGGCTTCGCCGATGCCGATCGCGAGTATTTCCAGGCGCTGCTCGAGGGCACGACGGGCTCGCGCGAGTCGCTCGACGCCGAACTCGCCACCATGCTCGATCGTCCTGTCGCGCAGCTCGATCCGGTCGAGCACGCGGTGCTCATGATGGGGCTGCACGAGCTCCGGACCCAGCTCGACGTCCCTTACCGCGTGATCATCAACGAGGGCGTGGACCTCGCGAAGCGTTTCGGCGCCACCGATGGCCACAAGTTCGTGAACGCCGTGCTCGACCGCGCCGCACGCACGTTGCGCGCGGCCGAGCGGGCCGCCGCTGCGCGTTCGCGCGCCTGAGTCCCGCCCGCCGTGGCGCTCGGCGAATTCGACCTGATTGCGCGGTATTTCTCGCGGCCGCCGGGGCGGCGCGACGTTCTGCTCGGCGTCGGTGACGACGCGGCGCTGCTCGAGGTGCCGGCGGGCCGGGCCCTGGTCGCCGCGACCGACACGCTGGTCGAAGGGCGGCACTTCCTGCCCGGGGCGCCACCGCGTTCGATCGGCCACCAGGCGCTCGCGGTCAACCTGAGCGACCTCGCGGCCATGGGCGCCGACCCGGCCTGGGCCCTGCTGGCCCTGTCGCTGCCGAACGCCGACGAGCCGTGGCTCGAAGAGTTTGCCAACGGTCTGTATGCGCTGGCGGAGGCGCACGGCGTCGAACTCGTCGGCGGCGACACGGTGCGCGGGCCACTGGTCGTGACGGTCACGGCCCTGGGGTTCGTCGAAGCGGGGCGCGCGCTCCGGCGGAGTGGGGCGCGTCCCGGTGACCTGCTCTACGTTTCGGGGTGGCCTGGCGAGGCCGCGGCGGGCCTCGAGGCCCTGCGGTCCGACCGGTCGCCGCGCGCGAAGAGCGCCGTGCCGGAGGCGTTGCGCGACGACCCGCTGGTGCGGCGATTCCTGTTCGCCGAGCCACGCGTCGCGCTCGGTCGGCAACTGCGCGGCGTCGCCGCGGCGGCGATGGACGTGTCGGACGGCCTGCTCGGGGATCTCACCAAGCTCTGCGCCGCGAGCGGCGTCGGCGCAATCGTCGACCTCGCCGCGCTGCCGGTCTCGTCGGCGCTCGCCGCACGGCATGACCGCGATCGTTGCGAGCGTGTCGTGCTGTCCGGCGGCGACGACTACGAGTTACTGTTCACGGTGCCGCCCGAGCGCGCGGCGGACCTCGAAGCGCGGCTCGGCGGCATCGCGCCGGTCACGCGGATCGGCCGGATCGAATCCGGACGAGGCGTCCATTGCGTGCGCGGCGCGACCGCCGTCGATTGCGCAGCGGACGGCTACGACCACTTCGCCTGACGGCCGGCGGTGGAGGCGCGCCCGCGGCCGGGGATCCGCGAGGTGGGTCACGGAAAAGGGCGGGGAGTCCGTCCTATGCTGCGCGCCGTATCGCCCGGAAATCCGGCCGGATCCCTGCCTGTCCGCCCAGCTACGTGAACCAGAACAACACGCTCGCCGCGACACAGACTTCGCCGATGCTCTCGCCGCCGCTGCTGGCGCCCGAGCGCATCGGCAAGTACTACGTGGTGCACGAGGTCGGGCGTGGCAGCACCGGCACGGTGTATCTGTCGCACGATCCGTTCTACGGTCGCGACGTCGCGATCAAGCTGTACCACGCGACCAGCACCGACGACGCCGAGTCGCGCAACGCCCGCCGGATGTTCCTCGGCGAGGCGCACATGATGGGCAAGCTGCAGCACCCGAACATCGTCCCGATCTACGACGCGGGCGAGGAGGACGGCCGACGCTACGTCGTCACCGAGCACATCCACGGCGCGCGGACGCTCTCCGCCTACTGCCGGCCCGGCAGTCTCCTGCCGATCGACCAGGTGGTGGGGATCATATTCAAGTGCGCGAAGGCGCTGCATTACGCGCACGCGCGCGGCGTGGTGCATCGCGACGTCAAGCCATCGAACATCCTGCTCACCCAGGACGGCGACGTGCGCATCGTCGACTTCGGCATCGCGCTGGTCTCCGACTCCGAGGTCTCCCGCCTCGAAGGCGTGGCGGGCAGTCCCGCGTACATGTCGCCGGAGCAGGTGCAGGGTCACGATCTCGATGCGCGCTCCGACATCTATTCGCTCGGCGCCGTGATGTACGAGATGCTGTGCGGGCACCGCCCGTTCCGGGCCGGGGCGCTCGGCAAGCTGCTGCGCCAGGTCGTGCAGGCCACGCCCGAGCCGCTGCGGCAGGTGCGCGCCGAAGTGCCCGAGGAACTCGAGGCGGTCGTGCACCGCGCTCTCGAAAAGGAACCGGGCCGACGCTATCGCAACGGCGCGGAATTCGCAGCGGACCTGACCCGCGTGCATCAGAAGCTGCGCACCGCGCAGGCGGACATCGACGACGAGGAGCGCTTCGCCGTGCTGCGCCGGCTGCGGTTTTTCCACGACTTCTCGCACGCGGAAATCCGCGAGGTGATGAAGGCCGGGTGCTGGATGGAGTGCCAGGCCGGCGAGCCGGTACTCCGGCCGGGCGACGTGGACGATCGGTTCTACGTAGTGGTCTCCGGCGGCGTCAAGGTGAGCCGCGGTGGCGAGTCCGTCGGGCGCATCGAGGGCGGTGGCTGCTTCGGCGAAGCCTCGTTTGCCGAGGGCTCGCGGCGCGACACGGTGATCGTGGCCGAAGGCCCGGTGACGCTGCTCAAGGTCGCCGCCACGCTGCTCGAGCAGGCCTCGATCTCCTGCCAGCTGCGCTTCCACAAGGTGTTCCTGCGCGAACTGATCGGCAGGCTGCAAGGCGGCCGCAGGAAGTAGGCTGTAGGCTTTGGGCTGTAGGCTGTAGGAAGGAGGATCCGGGCCACAGCCCACAGCCCACAGCCCACAGCCTTCAGCCTTCAGCCTACTCCTCCTTGTCCCTCTCGATCAGCGCATACGCCGAGTGGTTGTGGATGGACTCGAAGTTCTCCGCCTCGACCACGTATGCCCGCACGCGCTCTTCGCGGTTCAGGCGCACGGCGACGTCGCGCACGATGTCCTCGACGAACTTCGGGTTGTCGTAGGCGCGCTCGGTCACGAACTTCTCGTCCGGGCGCTTCAAGATCCCGTACACCTCGCTCGACGCCTCCTGCTCGGCGATGTCGATCAGTTCCTCGATCCAGATGTGCTCGCGCACACGCGCCCTGATGGTGATGTGCGAGCGCTGGTTGTGCGCGCCGTAGTCGGCGATGCGCTTCGAGCAGGGACACAGGCTCGTCACCGGCACGACCACGCGGATCCACATCTCTTCGCGACCTTCGTGCACCTCGCCGATGAGGCTCGCCTGGTAGTTCATCAGGCTCTCGACGCCCGACACCGGCGCCTTCTTCATCACGAAGTAGGGGAAGCTCATCTCGATGTGGCCGGTCGTCGCGTCGAGGCGCCGCGTCACCTCCACCAGCATCTGGCGGAACGACTCGACCGACACTTCGCGTTCGTGGCGATGCAGCACCTCCACGAAGCGCGACATGTGCGTGCCCTTGAAGTCGTGCGGCAGCGCGACGTACATGTTGAAGTTCGCGACCGTGTGCTGTTCGCCGCCGGAGCGGTCGCGGACCCGCACCGGGTGGAAGATGTCCTTGATGCCGACCTTGTTGATCGGGATCTGGCGCGAGTCCTTGCGGCCCTGCACGTCGTCCATGTTTTTCGGGGTCTTCACTGGGGAATCCATGGTCATGCGATCCCCGGACGGCCGCCCGCGACGGCGACCCGCGCGCCACGCTTCGCGGGCCAGACGCGGGCGAGGGCGAGTTCGAGTCCGGCGGCGTCGAGGCCCGCCAGCGCGAGGCAGTCCTCGCGCGAGCCGTGCTCGATGAACTGGTCCGGGATGCCGATGTGGTGAATCTCGCGCTCGAGCCCGGCTGCCGCGAGGCACTCGCTCACGGCGCTGCCGGCGCCGCCCGCCACGGCGTTCTCCTCGACGGTGACGATGCATTGGTGCGTCGCGGCGAGACGGCGGACGAGGTCCTCGTCCAGCGGCTTCACGAAGCGCATGTTGACGAGCGTCGCGTCGAGCCGGTCGGCGATGGCCGTGCACGGCGCGACCATCGTGCCGAAAGCGAGCAGCAGCAGTCCGGACGCGCCTTCGCGACGGATCTCGGCGCGCCCGACCGGCACCGCGCTCATCTCCTGCTCGGGGCGCACGCCCGGCCCGGGGCCGCGCGGGTAGCGCACCGCCGCCGGCCGTCCGATCGTGACGGCGGTGTAGAGCATCTGCCGGCACTCGTTCTCGTCCGCCGGCGTCATCACGACCATGTTGGGGATGCAGCGCAGGTAACTCAGGTCGTAGGCGCCCTGGTGCGTCGCGCCGTCGCCGCCGACGAGCCCGCCGCGGTCCACGGCGAAGGCGACCGGAAGGTTCTGCAGCGCGACGTCGTGGATCAGCTGGTCGTAGCCGCGCTGCAGGAACGTCGAGTAGATCGCGACGACCGGCCGCGCGCCTTCGCAGGCCATGCCCGCCGCGAGCGTCACCGCGTGTTGCTCGGCGATCGCCACGTCGTAGTAGCGGTCGGGGAAGCGCTTCGAGAACTCGACCAGGCCCGAGCCCTCGCGCATCGCGGGCGTGATGCCCACGACCCGCGGATCGCGCTCGGCCATGTCGCACAGCCACTGGCCGAACACCTGGGAGTAGGCCGGCCCGCCGCTCTTCTCCTTGAATATGGTGCCGCTCGAGGGGTCGAACGGGCCCGGTCCGTGCCACTTGATGGGATCGGCTTCCGCCGGGGCGTAGCCCTTGCCCTTCTGCGTCACGACGTGCAGGAACTGCAGGCCCTTCGCGTCGCGCAGCCGCGTGAACTGCTCCACGAGCGCACCGACGTCGTGGCCGTCGACGGGCCCGGAGTAGTTGAAGCCGAGTTCCTCGAACAGCGTGCCCGGCAGGACCATGCCCTTCATGTGCTCTTCGGAGCGGCGCGCGAATTCCCACATCCGCGGGATGCGGCGCAGGATCTTCTTGCTGCCCTCGCGCAGCGCGGCGTAGGTGCGGCCGGACAGCACGCGGGCGAAATAGAGAGACAGCGCGCCGACGTTCTCCGAGATCGACATCTTGTTGTCGTTCAGGACCACCAGCAGGTCCGCCTTGAGCGGACCAGCGTGGTTCATGGCCTCGAAGGCCTGGCCGGCGCTCATCGCACCGTCGCCGATCACGGCCACCACGCGGCGCTTCTCGCCCGCCTGGGCGGAAGCGAGCGCCATGCCGAGCGCCGCGCTGATCGACGTGCTCGAATGCCCGACGCCGAACGTGTCGTACTCGCTCTCCTGCCGGCTGGGGAACGGCGCCAGTCCGCCCTTGAGCTTGATGGTCTGCAGACGGTCGCGCCGGCCGGTGAGCACTTTGTGCGGATACGCCTGGTGCCCGACGTCCCAGACCAGCCGGTCGTGGGGCGTGTCGTAGACGTAGTGCAGCGCGACCGTGAGTTCGACCGTACCGAGGCCCGCCGCGAAATGGCCGCCCATCTGGCTGACCGTCTGCACGAGGAACTCGCGCAGCTCACGCGCCAGCGGCTCGAGCTGGCCCGCGGGCAGGCGCCGCAGGTCCGCAGGGGAGTCGATCGTGGCGAGCAGCGGGTAGCGGTCGGCGAGGGACATGAACAGGTAGTTTAACGCACTGCGGCAGGACCCATGGCCTCAGTGCCGCCGGGTGAGCAGCCAGTCGGCGAGTTCCGCCAGCGGGCCGCGGGCCCAACCATGCTGTTCGAGGATGGCTGCAGCGCCCTCGTGCAGTTCGCGGACCCGGGCATGTGCCGCCGCGAGCCCGGCCACCGCCGGGTAGGTCGGCATCGCCCGTGCTTCGTCGCTGCCCACCGGCTTGCCGAGCACGGCCGCGTCGCCCTCGACGTCGAGGATGTCGTCCTGCACCTGGAACGCGAGCCCGACGCGCGCGCCGACCTCGCCGAGTGCCCGCAGTCCGTCAGCGTCGAGCTGCGGCGCGCAGTGGGCCGCCATCAGGACCGACGCCCGGATCAGTGCCCCTGTCTTGAGCGCGTGGACCCGCTCGACTTCCTCGAGCGTCGCCGAACGGCCTTCCGCGGCGAGGTCGAGCGCCTGTCCGCCTGCCATGCCGGCGGTACCGCTGGCATCGGCCAGGATGTCGATCAGCCGCACACGGACGCGGTCGTCGGCAGGCAGGCCAGGGTGGCTGGCCAGCAGCTTGAAGGCGAGCACCTGCAGGGAGTCGCCAGCCAGGATCGCGGTGGCCTCGTCGAATGCCCGATGGCAGGTCGGCCGGCCGCGGCGGAGGTCGTCGTCGTCCATCGCCGGGAGATCGTCGTGGACCAGCGAGTAGGCGTGGATGAGTTCGACGGCGCAGGCGGCCGCGTCCACCTGCCCGGGGTCCAGGCCGAGGGTCTCGGCCGTCGCGTACACCAGCGCCGGCCGGATGCGCTTGCCCGGGCCGAGCACGCTGTAGCGTTGCGCTGCGTGCAGGCGTTCGGGGACGGCGGAGTCCTGCGGCAGCCAATGGTCGAGTTCCGTCTCGACGCGGCGTCGCCAGGCGTCGAGGCGTGCGCTCAGGGAAATGTGCATCGGCGGGGTGCGCAGGGGGACGGCCAACTACTCGTCGGGTTCGAACGGCTCGGCCTCGGCCTCGGGCGTCTTCTGCAGCAGGATCTCGACCTTCTGCTCGGCCTGCTTGAGCGAGTCCTGACAGCTGCGGGCGAGCGCGATGCCGCGTTCGAACTGCAGCAGCGACTCCTCGAGCGAAAGTTCCCCGTGCTCGAGTTTCTCCACGATGGACTCGAGTTCGGTGAGGGCCTGTTCGAAGTCGGGGCTGCGGGCTTTCTTGGTGGTCACGGGTTTCTCCGGCGCGCGCAGACTTGCACAGGGGTGGGCCGGGGTCAACGCAGGCGGAACTGCAATACCGGCGTGTGCGACTGCCGCTCCGCAACTAAGAGTGCTAGCGTTGACAAAGGACCGTCGCAGACCTAGATTGAGGCGTCGTTAGACTTAGTCTAAAGCGGCCTCGTCGCTGCGACGAGCGCCCGATCCCCGGAGGTACCCATGAAGAACTTGAAGGGCACGAAGACCGAGAAGAACCTGAAGGACGCGTTCGCCGGCGAGTCGCAGGCCAACCGTCGTTACCTGTATTTCGCGCAGAAGGCCGACGTCGAAGGGTTCAACGACGTGGCGGCCGTCTTCCGCTCGACGGCCGAGGGTGAGACCGGCCACGCGCACGGTCACCTCGAGTATCTCGAGCAGGTCGGCGACCCGGCGACGGGCCTGCCGATCGGCAGCACGTCGAACAACCTGAAGGCGTCCATCGCCGGCGAGACCCACGAGTACACCGACATGTACCCCGGCATGGCGAAGTCGGCGCGCGACGAGGGATTCGACGAGATCGCGGACTGGTTCGAGACGCTGGCCAAGGCCGAGCGCTCGCACGCCAACCGCTTCCAGAAGGCGCTCGACGCCCTCTGATCGACCGACCCGCCGGTTGCGAGAGGGCGGACCCCGCGGGTCCGCCCTTTTTTACGCCCGGCTGCGGCCGGGATGCATCGAGGAGAGAACCATGGCTGAACACACGCAGGTGCCCGCCGGCCGGGAGGGCAGCCTCGCGGCGCCCACGCGTCATGCCATCGAATGGCGCAACCCGGACTTCTACGACGAGGCGTCACTCTTCAAGGAACTCGAGCGGGTCTACGACCTGTGCCACGGCTGCCGCCGTTGCTTCAGCCTGTGCAACGCGTTCCCGCTGCTCTTCGACGCGATCGACGCGTCGCCCACCAGTGAACTCGATGGCGTCCCGAAGACCGTGTACTGGGAGGTCGTCGACCACTGCTACCTGTGCGACATGTGCTACATGACCAAGTGTCCGTATGTGCCGCCGCACCCATGGAACATCGACTTCCCGCACCTCATGCTGCGCGCCAAGGCGGTCAGATTCCGCAAGGACGGCGCGCGGTTGCGTGACCGGCTGCTCACGGCCACCGACGCGGTCGGCTCGCTCGCCGGCATTCCGGTCGTCTCGCAGGTCGTGAACGCGGTGAACGGCAGCCGCTTCGGACGTGCCGTCCTCGACAAGACGCTCGGCGTGCACCCGCAGGCTCCGATTCCGGCCTACTACAGCACCAGCGGCCGCAAGCGCGTGGCGCGCGGCGACGCGCCCGGGCTCGAGGTGAAAGCCACGGCAGAGACGAAGGGGCGCGTGGCGATCTTCACGACCTGCTACTGCAACCGTAGTGAGCCGGACATCGACGCGGACCTCGCGGCCGTCTTCCGCCACAACGGAATTCCCGTCTCGGTGATTCCGCAGGAGCGCTGCTGCGGCATGCCGAAGCTCGAGCTCGGCGATCTCGACGCGATCGAGGAGGCCAGGCGAGTCAACATCCCGGCGATGGCGGCTCTGGTCGATGCCGGCCATGATCTGGTGGCGCCGATCCCGTCCTGCGTGCTGATGTTCAAGCAGGAACTACCGCTGCTCTTTCCCGACGATCCGCAGGTGCTGAAGGTGAAGGCGGCGATGTTCGATCCCTTCGAGTACCTGATGCTGCGCCACAAGGCGGGCCTGCTGCGCACGGACTTCGTGCGCCAGCTCGGCAAGGTGAGCTACCACGTGCCGTGCCACCTGCGCGTGCAGAATCTCGGGCTCAAGACCCGCGACGTGCTGAAGCTCGTGCCGGGCACCGAGGTCGAGGTCATCGAGCGCTGCTCGGGACACAACGGCACCTACGGCGTCAAGCGCGAGTACCGCGACATCTCGATGAAGATCGGCCGTCCGGTGTTCAGCAAGGTGCAGGGTGCGACTCCGGATTTCTACGGCAGCGACTGCCCGATGGCGGGCCATCAGATCGAATCGGGGGTCGAGGGCGGCCAGGAGCCGACGCATCCGCTCACGATGCTGCGCATGGCCTACGGACTGTGAGCGAGTCCAACCCGGCGGACACGGCACGGGCATCCGGTACCAACGAGGACGCTACCACGATGACTTCGATCACACCGCCGCCCGGTCGCGGCCCGCTGCTCCCCGAGGACCTCTTCAGCCTGGAGCAGTACGCGCGGCAGCGCGCGGAATTCCGGCCGAAGGTGCTCGCGCACAAGCGCGCGCGCACCCTGCAATGCGGACCGAACGCGACGTGGTGCTTCGAGGATCGTCTCACCGTGCAGTACCAGGTCCAGGAGATGCTGCGCATCGAGCGCATCTTCGAACCGGAGGGCATCGCCGACGAACTCGCGGCCTACAACCCGCTGATCCCGGACGGGTCGAACTGGAAGGCGACGCTGCTGATCGAGTACCCGGACGCCGAGGAACGCCGGGTGGCGCTCGCGGGGCTGAGAGGTATCGAGGATCGATGCTGGGTGCAGGTTGCGGGTCACGAGCGGGTGTTCGCCATCGCCGACGAGGACCTCGAGCGCGAGAACGACGAGAAGACGTCTTCGGTGCACTTCCTGCGCTTCGAACTCGCGTCGGCTATGGTCGCGGCGGCGAAGGCGGGAGCCGCAGTGGCGATCGGCGTGGATCATGAGCGCTATCGTTACGCCGTCGATCCGCTGCCGCCGGAGTCGCGGGAGGCGCTCGTGCGCGATCTCGCGTAACG
>CAZRKS010000050.1:0-14233 GCA_964600315.1 uncultured Steroidobacteraceae bacterium
ATGCTGGTGCTGCTGATCATCTTCATGATCACGGCGCCGCTGCTCGCCCACAAGATCAAGATCGACCTGCCCCAGGCATCGACCGTCCTGCTCGAGGAGACGCCCGACACGATCGTGATCGCGCTGCTGCCGGACGGAACCATGTTCCTGAACGACGCGCGCATCGACCGCGAGACGCTGCAGCGCCGCCTGTCCTCCGAGGCGCAGCGCAAGCCGCAGCCGGAGCTTCATCTGCACGTCGACCGCACGACGCAGTTCCAGGTTCTCGCGACGATCATGGCGGACGCCCAGAATGCCGGCATGGTGAAGGTTGGCATCGCCACCGACCCGCTCAAGGACCGGCGGGTGCCGTAGGCGCGGGAGACCTACATGCCGCTCTCCATCCGGCTCGACATCTCCGACCAGGAACTCGCGCATTTCCGCGCGGTCCTCGAGCGCGCGCGCAGCCGGGCGACGGAGGGCTCGCCCGCGGAAATCACGGCCGCCGCCCGTCGAGCGGTGGCGCGTCTGCAGCATCGGGAGTCTTCGCCGTTCGTCTTGCGGCGGCTGGAGAAGGTCGACGCGCTCGCCCGGATGCTGGAAGACGCCGACTGGCAGTTGCCGGAGCCGGAGCGGCGCCGCGTGCTGCACGGCCTGGCGTACGTCGCCGACAAGCACGACCTCGTGCCCGACAACGTGCCGGTGCTCGGCCTGCTCGACGATGCGATCACTCTGGAACTCGTGCTGCAGGAGCTGCGCCACGAACTCGATGGATACGAGGAATTCGACGCGTTCCGCCGCCACGAGAGGGCCCGGCCGGGGGCCGCGGGCCTCGCGGCGGTTTCCCGGGACGACTGGCTGGACTCGAAACGGCAGGCGCTGCACGGCCGGATCCGCGAGCGCCGCGAGCGGGACCTCGAACTGCACGGACCCGGCTTCCCGCTGATCACTCATTTCTGAAGCGGCGAACCGTGGGAGAATCGTCGGCCCCCGACCCGGGCCTGCGCCCGAAAGCAAAACCCGAAGGCAATCCATGCGTGGCAAATCACCGGCTGCGGCACTCTCGACGCGCGCGTTGGCGACGCCCGAACCTTTCGTCCGACTGTTTGCGCGCCGGGTGCAGCAGGAAGGCGCGCTCGACCTGACGCAGGGCGACTACAAGAACGCCGACTTCGCGCCCCACCCGGAAGTCGTCCGCGCGGCGCAGCGCATCACGCGCAATACGGTGCACAGTTACGGCCCGGCCGTGGGCCGCATGGACGTGCGCAGCGAGGTCGCGGAGTTCTTCAATCGCGACGGACTGCTCGACTACCCGGACAGCGAAGTGCGCTTCCTTCCGGACGAAGTCCTGTTCACGCCGGGCACGCGCGCCGGCCTCGCGATCGTGCTCGAGGTCCTCGGCGCCGACGGGTCCGGCGTGGTCGTGCCGCGCCCGAGCTGGGAGTACGACTGGTTCATCGAGCGCGCGGGCAAGAAGGTCGTCGAACTGCCGACCTCGGCGCCCGAATTCCTGCCGGACCCTCGGGACCTGGACCGGCTGCTCGCGCGCGGCGGGATTTCCAGCGTCATCCTCAACAACCCGCACAATCCCACGGGCCGCGTGTATCCGCGCGAGCTGGTCGAGGACCTCGTACGCGTGGCGGTCAGGCACCGCTGCTACGTGCTGTACGACTCGGTGTACCAGCGCCTCGATTACGTCGGATGGTTCGTCAACCCGGCCTTCGCCAACCCCGAGTGGCGCGACTGGGTGGTCTCGCTGTCCGGGCTGTCGAAAATGGACATGTTCGGCGCCTCGACCGGCGCGCGGGCCTGCTGGCTCGTCCTCTCCGACCAGATCCGCGCGAACGGTGTGCGCGCCCGCGAGGTGCTGGCCAACCTCTCCGCGTGGCTGGTGGCGACGCCATCCACGCTCGCACAGGACTGGGCGCTCGCCGCCCTGCAGAGCCCGCTCGCCGCGCTGCGCCGCCCCTCGCCCTACATGCGCGAGCGGCGCGACTTCATGCTGCAGGCGGCCGACGAACTCGCGCCACTCGGCGTCGAGCGCACGGACTTCGGCGGGACGTTCTATGCGCCGCTCGCCTTCCCGGGACTGGTCGGCGAACCGTTCGACAGGCTGCGCAACGGCGTGCACGAGCCGGCGATCGTGCAGAACTCGATCGACGCCTTCGAGTTTCTGCTCTCGGGCGGCGTCGGCGGCATCCCGTTCGCCGCCTTCGCCGGCGGCTCCGCCGCCATCGACCGCTACGGCACCTGGCAGCGGCTTTCCTACGGCTCGAAGGACGTCAAGGAACTCGCGGTCTTCATGGACCGCGTGAAGGCGCGCATCGAGCAGCAGGGCCGCCTCGGCTCGGCCGCCGCGGTGGCCGTGCAGGGCGCGGCGCCCGAGGATTCGGTCTGGCGCAGCGTCTGCACGGCGCGCGGCTACGACGCGCTCGACGGGCTGGACCCGGCAGAGTTCGCCGCCGCCCGTCGCCGATTTCTCGAGAATCCGCGTCACGAGGCGCTGCGCCTCACGGGCACGAAGCACCCGGACTCGACCGCGCATCGGGCCGGGCAGCTCGCGCGGGCCCTGCGCGCGGCACCCGCGGACGCGCCGGATCGCGCCCATCTCGCGCTCACGCATCTCGAGTGGAACCCGCTCATGGAGGCGCGCCTCGAGTACGAAGAGTCGGTCGCCGACCTGCTCGGCCCGTGCAGCGAAGTGCTGCTCGACCTCGAGGGACGGCAGATCAGCCCGGACTGGCTCGACGTTCCGGAGAAAGTGGTGCTGGCGCTGCTGCGTCACGGCATCGTGCCCGGGGAGGACCGCCACCTGCTGGTCCGCGTGCCGAATCCGTTCATCGAGCAGGACGAGGAGAAAGTCTCGAAGATCCTCGCCTCGGTGGCGCGCGCCAACGTCCTCTTCCACCTGGCGTGCCAGCGGCTCGGGCACCGGCCCGCGCAGAACGCGATCTACGAGATCAGCGTGCCGCAGGTGAACTCGAGCGCCGAAATCGGCGCGGTGATCAAGATCGGGACGCTCTACCGTCAGGCCGCCGCCGGACTGTTCGGCGGGCCAGTCGGTCACGCCGATGAATTCCTCGCGGCCAGGGTTGCGCACGAGGCGCGCGCGGCCCTGCTCGATCGGATCACCCGCGTAAGGCTCGTCCCGCTCTGCGAGAACGTCGGCGCGCTCGCGCACCTCCCCGACCTGCTCGACGCGTTCTACCACGCACTCGAGCGAGGGATCGGCGCGGCCGACCTGCCGACGCCCGAGTCGTTCTGCACCACGTTCGAGCCGACGGAGGCCGTGGTCCGCGTCTTCGTCGCGATGTCCGACACGGCGCTGCAGAGCGGCAAGATCGCGACCGATGCGGCGTACACACTGGCCGTTGCCGCGCGCGAGGCCACGGAGCAGCGTCTCGCCGCCCGTGCGGCTCCGCTCGCGCTGCCGCCGCCCCGCGTGGCGTTTCTCGTGGGCGCCGGGCGGGCCGGCTTTCGCGGCGGTTTCGATCCCGCGCACCCGGGCGTCATCACGCAGTTCGCGCGCGCGGAGGGCGTCACGCTGCAAGGCATTCGCGCAGACGCTCCGGAGGACGCGCGCCGGCTGGCCGCCGCGTTCCGTGCCGAAGTCGCGGCGCGCGAGGCGACGCCCGACCGGACCCACGGGCTGCCCGCCAGCGACGCCGAGGCGCTGGCGAAGGTGCTGGAGGCCGGCGTGCACGCGCACACGGAGACGCTGCTCAGGACCGCTCCATTGCTCGCGCCGTTCGGCAGCCTCGTGCCGCAGACCCGCGTGCGGATCCGCGCCACGGGCTCGGTGAACTACGGGCGCTCGATCCCGAGCTATCCACCCGAATGGGGCGGCGGCGTATCGCTCCCGGACGATCGCGACCTGCGCGACGCCTGGCCGGAAGGCGTCACCCTGCCGCGTGCCATCGTCTACAACCTCGCCTGCACGACGCTGGGACTCCCGGCCGTGACGAGCGACCTGTCGGTCCTCGACCGGCGCACCGCCGTGCTGCTCGAGCGGCACGTGCCCGGATACCGCGAGATCGTCGCGAGCGAGTTGCCGAGCTTCGTCAGGGAGGCCGCGGCGCTCATCTTCGGACGCAAGCTCGCGGAGACCACGGCGCGGCGTTGCCAGCGGGCCGCGGCGGCGCTCTGGATCGACGCCCGCCCGCGCGCGGACCTCGTCGCTCCCACCTGCCTGTTTGCGATGCAGTACCTGAGGTACCTGGCCGAGGACTCGGAGAGCTGGGACGAGACCAAGGAACACGAGAGCCGCACGACGCGCGAGGAAGAGCTGATTCGCGAGACCTCGAGCGTCGCCTTCGCCGCCCTCTGCAGCGAGCGGCCCGGCGATCGCTGGACAGTCCTGCAGGCGATGGTGGACGCCGAGGACGCCCCGCGGCTGCTGCTCGCGCGCGAGCTCACGCTCGAGGAGAAGCGCGAATTCACGGACCTGCGGATCGAGGGCTGGCTGCGCGGCCTGCCCGACGTGCTGTCCCTGGAACTGCGCCGCGACTGGTCGCGACTGCGCGAGCTGCCAAAGGACGAGTTCACGCTCGACGCGACCGAGCGCCTCGTCGCGCTCGAGAAGCTCCGGGGCAGCCGCGGCGCGTAGCGGCCCCGGACCTTGCGCTGGCTCACAGTTCCGTCACACGGCCTTTCCAATTATGTCACCTGCGCGCTTACGCTCGGCCCCATCTCCATGGACCCGCGGTGACGGGCGTTCAGGCCAATGGCGCGCAAGACACCCAGTTCGAAGGCCGTACCGGCGGCCCGGGGCAGCTTCCGCGAGCGCTTCGAATCGCTCGCGCTAGCCGACCAGTTCCGGGTCGCCGCCGTCGCGGCGGTGACCGCCACGCTGATCGTGGCCCAGGGCGTGGTCGCGTTGTGGGACGTCTGGGCCGCGCGCCGCGACGCCCTCGAACTCGCGGACACGATGCCCGCATCCATCGCGTCGGTCCTGCGCAAGTCGGGGCCCTCCGGGAGCCTCGCCGGGCTCGCCCAGCATCGGGAGTTCCTCGGCGCCGAATTGCGCATGCCGGACGGCGCGGTGCTCGATTCGTACGGTGACGACGCCGCGCGTCCGCCCGACCCGGGCTGGCCCCAGCGCGCACTGCGCGGCCTGGCGATCCAGCCGATCTACGTCGAATACCCGGTCGAGCTCGGACCGGCCGTGACCGGCACGCTGGCGATCGCCGTCGACGACGGACGCGTGTGGGCACCCGCCTGGCATCGCCTGGCCCAGGCACCGCTCGTGCTGCTGGTCGGGCTGCTGGTCGCCCTGCTCGCCGCGCGCACGCTGCGGCGACAGGTCGTGGACCCGCTGGTCCAGCTCGCGAACGCGACGCGGGTCCGCAGTTGCGCCGCGGCCGGCGCCGCCGCTCCACCACCCGGCTGCCGCAACGAGGTCACCGAGCTGCTCGGCAATTTCGACGCCCTCGCCGCCCGCCTCGACGACTACGAGCGCGACCTGCGCACGCTGCGCGTGGCGTCGCGGCAGGAGATCCAGGTGCGCACGCGCGAGCTCGAGACGGGCCTGCAGCGGGCCGAGGCCCTGTCGCGCTCCAAGGACGACTTCCTCGCCAACATGAGCCACGAGATCCGCACGCCGATGAACGGCGTGCTCGGCATGGCGGAACTGCTCGCCGGCACGTCGCTCGACAAGCGGCAGCGGCGCTACGTGGACTCCATGCGCACCGCGGCCGAAACGATGATGCAGATCATCAACGACATCCTCGACGATTCTAAGATCGAGGCCGGCAAGATGGACCTCA
Source organism: uncultured Steroidobacteraceae bacterium (assembly GCA_964600315.1). Taxonomy (GTDB): domain Bacteria; phylum Pseudomonadota; class Gammaproteobacteria; order Steroidobacterales; family Steroidobacteraceae; genus RPQJ01. The sequence goes on from CAZRKS010000050.1 coordinate 5,745, forward strand.
TCCGCGAGACGTTCGACGTCCGCGAGTTCGCCGAGCAGATCGGACAGCTGTGGGCCGGACGCGCCGAGAGCAAGCGGCTCGAACTCATCTGCCGCGTCGAGCCGACGGTGCCGGCCGCGGTCGAAGGCGACGTGCTGCGGCTGCGGCAGGTGCTCGGCAACCTGCTGTCGAATGCGATCAAGTACACGGAACGCGGCGAAGTCCAGGTCCGCATCGGTCTCGACGCGCTCGAGGGCGACCGGTGCCGGCTGCACTTCAGCGTCTCCGACACCGGCCCGGGGATCGCCGAATCGGAGCAGGCCACGGTCTTCGAGGCCTTCACGCAGCTCGGCAATGCGCAGCGTGTCGGCGGCACCGGCCTCGGGCTGTCGATCGCCCGGCGGCTCGTGCAGCTCATGGGCGGCGAGCGCATCGATCTCCGCAGCCAGCCGGGCCACGGCAGCTCCTTCTCGTTCGTGCTGCCGTTCGAGGTGCGAGCGGCCGCGCCGGCACCGGACCGGGCGAGCGACGAGTTCGCCGGCCTGCGCGTGCTGGTGGTGGACGACAGCGCCACGAGCTACATGTACCTCGAGGAGACCCTGTCGAACTGGTCGGCGGACGTGACCGTCGTCAATCACGGCCGGCTGCTCGGCGACAAACTGCGCGACGCCGCGACCCGCGGCCGGCCCTACGCCGTGGTGCTGCTCGATCACTCGTTGCCCGATGCGACTTCGCAGGAACTGCTGCGCACCATCCGGCTCGACCCGGCGCTGGCCGAGACGTACGTGGTGCTGCTGAGCGCGTTCGACTTCGACCCCGCCTACGACGGCGCCCGCGCGATCAAGCCGGACGTCTGCATCGCGAAACCGGTGCGCCTGCAACTCCTGCGCGGCGCGCTGCAGGCTTCGCGGCTGCCGCGCCAGCCCGACACGACGACTGCCAACCGGACACCCGACGAAGACGAGCCGGTGCCGCCGACGAGCCTGCCCTCGCTCGGCCTCGACGTGCTCGTCGCCGACGATAACGCGGTCAACCGCGAAGTCGCCCTCGCCATGCTGGAGCGCATCGGCTGTCGCGTCACCCTCGCGGAGGACGGCGGCGCGGCCGTGAACCAGGCCCACACGCGCCGCTTCGACGTGATCCTGATGGACTGCCAGATGCCCGGCATGGACGGCTACACGGCCACGGCTGCCATCCGGCGCGAGGAGCAGGAGCGCGGGCGTGCCGCGAGCTGCATCGTCGCGTTGACGGCGAACGTCCTCGCGCGCGACCGCAGCCGGTGCCTCGAAGCCGGCATGGACCATTTCCTCGCCAAGCCCTTCACCAACGACCAGCTCCTCGCCGTGCTGCGGCCGATCGCCGAGCGACAGGGCACCCTGGTCGTCACGCACCCGGCACTGGACCCCGGCGAAATCGCAGTCGAGATCGCGGCCGAGATCGCTCCGCCCGCGACCGTGGCCGCGCCCGCCGAACCGGCGCCGCCGCCCGCCGAGCCACTGGCCGCGGTGGACGACGCGCCGATCCTGTCCGACACGGTCGTCCTCGACATGCTCGAAGTCCCGCTGTTCGATTCCGACGCGACGCCGGACCTGCCGGTCATCGACGACGCGCAGATCGCCGCAATTCGCGGCCTGGGCAAGCCGCAGGTATTCGAGCGCCTGTGCAACCTGCTGTTCACGACGGCGCCCGATGCGCTCACCCGGCTCGGCGCCGCCCTCGAGCAGGAGGATCTCGAGGCCCTCGGCACGGCCGCGCATTCTCTCAAGTCCCCGGTCAGCAACCTGGGCGGACGCCGCCTGGCGGCGCAGCTCGAGCGATGCGAGACCGCCGCGCACGAGCGACGTGACCTCAAGGCGGCACGCAAGGCCGCCCGGGGCCTGCGTCAGACCTACGGCGAATTCGAAGCGGAACTGCGCGCGGAGATCCGGCGCGCCACCGGCACCTGAGGACTCCTGTGATGAACGAGACGCGCGCGACGACGATCCTGATGGCCGACGACGACCCGGCGCAGCTGCTGCTCTCCGAAGCGGCGCTCGCCGGCGCAGGGTTCATGGTGCACGCGGTGAACGACGGCGCCGACGCCGTCGAGCAGTTCGAGGCCGTGCAGCCGGACTTCGTGATTCTCGACGTCAACATGCCGCGGATGTCGGGCATCGACGCGTGCCGCGAGCTGCGTCGCAAGGCCGGCAGCCAGGCCCTGCCGATCCTGATGCTGACGGGCCGCAACGACCTGCCCGCCATTGGCGACGCCTTCGCGGCCGGCGCGAGCGATTTTGCCCAGAAGGGCCTGAATCCGCGCCTGCTGGTCGAGCGCGTCCGCTTCCTGCTGCGCGACCGGGCGCTGCGCGAGGAGTTGGAGTCCAGCCGCTCCAAGCTGCTGCTGGCCCAGCGGATCGCCCGCGTGGGGCACTGGGAACTCACCGTCGAAGGCAGCACGCTGCACGCCTCGCCGATGCTGGGCGAGATCCTCGAGATCGATCCCGGCGCGCTGCGCCGCTTCGAGGATTTCGTGCGCATGCTCGACCCTGCAGAGCAGGTCGCCGTGCGCCAGGCGTTCGTCGCCTGCGCCACGGGCGACGGGCGCTACAGCTTCGATCACGTCGTGCGCACCGCGAGCGGCGGCTCGGTCTGCGTGCACCAGGAGGCCGAGCGCATCGACGGCGCCGCGCAGTCCGGCACGGTCATCGTGACCCTGCAGGACCTGACGCGTCTGCACCGCGCCGAGGAAGCGGTGCGGCAGCTCTCCTACTTCGACCCGGCGAGCGGACTGCCGAATCGCCGGCACCTCGCGGAACAGGTCACCGCCGCGTTGGCGGAGCCGGCCGGCGTCGCCGCGACCGCGGTGGTCGCCTTCCGCCTGCACGGCTTCGACCGCCTCGTGCAGGCTCGCGGACTCGAGTTCGGGCAGCAACTGGTGGCGCGTGTCGCCGGTCTCGTCGAACACGAACTCGCGGGCGTCAGCGTGGGCGGCGCCGTCCCCTGGCGGACGAGCCATGCCGTGTGCCGCAGCGGCGATGCCGAAGTCGCGCTGCTGCTGCGCAGCCGGGTCTCGTCCGATCACCTCACCGGGGTCGCGCGGGCCATCCTCGAGTCCGTCTGCTCGCACGCCTCGCGAGCGGACTCCGAGTACCTGCCGCCGATCAGCGCCGGCATCGCCTTCGCCGACGGCGAGGCCGCGGATGCCGAGACCTTGTTGCAGAACGCCCACGCCGCCGCCGAACACGCCACGGAGGCACGCTCCTGCGAAGCCTATTCGCCCCTGCCCCAGGCACGGTCGCGGCGCCGCCTGCTCATCGAGTCGGCACTGCGCGGCGCTCTGGAGCGCCGCGAGTTTTCGCTGCAGTATCAGCCGCGAGTCGCCATCGACACCTACGACTTGACCGGCGTCGAGTGCTTCGTGCGCTGGGAGAACGCGCAGGTGGGCGCCGTCGGCCCCGATGAATTCCACGCGATCGTCGAGAGCTCGGGCCTCGCCGGAGAGGTCGGGAACTGGATGCTCGGCGAGGCCTGCCGGCAGGTCGCCGCCTGGCGCCGGCAGTTCGAGCGCGACTTCTTCGTCTCCGTGAAGCTGTCGGCGCGCCTGCTGAAGGATTCCAGGTTCGCGCCCAGGATCCGCGATCTCGTCGACACGCATGGCCTGCCCGCGCGCGCGCTCGAGATCGCGCTCACCGAGGCGAGCGTCGTCGAGGCTCCGCGCGAGGCGCGTGCCACTCTGGATGCCCTGCGCCGCAGTGGCATCGGCATCGCGATCGAGGATTTCGGGGCCGGCCACTCCTCGCTGAGCCACCTGCGTCGCCTGCCGTTCGACTGCATGAAGCTCGGCCGCTCGCTGCTCGGCGACCTCTATTCGGACGTCGGCGCCCAGGGCGTGATCGCCGCAGTGCTCGCGATGGCGCGCGGCATGCGCGTGCGCTCCGTGGCCGACGGCATCGAAGACACGGCCACGCTGCAGATGTTGAGCGCGCTCGGTTGCGACGAGATTCAGGGGCCCTATGTCTCGGCCCCGCTCGACGGACGCGAGTTCGAGGCGTGGCTCGAAGACGGCGGCGCGCACGCTCTCGCCCTGCAGCACACGCAGGAGATCATCGAGGCGCTCGAGGCCGTGGAGAAGCGACTGCCCCGCTGACGTCGCCTGCGCACAGCCCTCGGCGAGGCCGCTGATTAATTAGCTTTTTCTAATGTCTCGGCCGCCTGATGGCGGCCGGAATCCGGCAACGCGTCACCCTTCCGGAACTTGCGGGCGCAGCCCGCCGGATCACGACCTATATTCCGCCGCGCATGCACCTCCACGCGCGAAGCCGGAACCATCGCCCGGCCTGTCGACTGACGCGAAGCCCGGACCCGTCCGGGCTTCGCCGTTCCGGAGATGCGAAAACGAGAACAGGAAGCATTGGCCGTGTCGTCGCCCTCCGATTGCTGCGGGGCGGAGCTGACGTCTCACGGGGTCGAAGGATTGGCGAGTCACACGGGGAGTCCACATGAATCGATCACACACGAGCGGCGCGCGGGCCCGCTTCCACTGGCTGCTCGCCGCCGGAGCGGCGCTCGCATCCCTCCTGCTCGCCGGCCCCGCGTCGGCGCTCACGCTGTCGCCGACGAAAGTCACGGTCACCGCGGGCAGCAACGCGACCGTCAAGGTGAGCAAGGCGCGTGGCGAAGTCCAGGCCGAGTCGAAGAACACGGCGATCACGACCGTCACGATCTCGAATCGCACGTCGAGCGGCGCCACGCTCACCGTGCACGGCGTCGCTGCGGGCAGCACGACCGTCTACGTGCGCGACTCGAGGTCGAACAACGTCAGCCTGCCGGTGACGGTGGTGGCGGCGCTCAGCGTGTCGCCCTCGTCGCTCGCCGTCGCGGTCGGCGCCACCGGCAAGATCACGGCCAGCAACTACTCGGGCACGGTCAGTGCGTCGTCGGCCAACACGACCATCGCCACCGTTTCCGTCAGCAGCAACGTCGTCACGGTCAAGGGCATCGCGGCCGGCAGCACGCTGGTCTCGGTGCGCGACAGCAGGTCGACGGTCAACGTGCCGGTCACGGTCACGGGCGGCACGACGACCACCGCGAAGTACACGCTGATCGCCTGGAACGACCTCGGCATGCACTGCGTGGACGGCAAGGACTATTCGGTGTTCTCGATCCTGCCGCCGTTCAACGACCTGAACGCGCAGCTGGTGAACGCTTCGACCGGCAAGCCGGTGACGAGCGGCGTGACGCTGACCTACGAGTCCGTCGCCGACCCGACGGGCGCCATCAACACCACGAGCTACACCAAGACGAACTTCTGGAGCTGGGTGCAGACGATCTACGGCGCGCCGCTCGCGAACGACGTCGGCCTGACCGGCAACGCGACGCCCTCGCGCAATCCGCGGCCGATGACGTTCAACGCGAGCCACGCCTGGTTCGAGGCCACCGGCCTGCCGATCATGCCGTACGACGACGGCCCGAGCTTTACGAAGAACTACTACCCGATGGTCAAGGTCGTCGCGCGCGACGGCACGGGCAAGGTGCTCGCGACCACCTCGACGGTGCTGCCGGTGAGCGACGAGATCACCTGCACCGCGTGCCACTCCACTCCGGCGGACGGCGAGACCAACGTCGCGAAGCTCGCGGCGAAGCCTGCGGCCGGCTGGGAGACGGACGACACCGACCCGGAGCGCAACTGGAAGAAGAACATCCTGCGGCTCCACGACGAACGGCAGGCCGGCAACGCGGCCTACGTGGCCGCGCTCGCCACGCTCGGCCGCAGCGAGGGCCTCTACGAGGCCGCGCTCAACAACAAGCCGGCGCTCTGCGCCGCGTGCCACGGCTCGAATGCCCTGCCCGGCACGGGCATGGCAGGCATCTCCAAGCTGACGAGCGCCCTGCATGCCAACCACGGCAAGGTGCTCGATCCATCCACGCTGGCCACGCTCGACTCGAGCAGCAACCGCAACGCCTGCTACCTGTGCCATCCGGGTTCGGTCACCCGCTGCCTGCGCGGCGTCATGGGCAACGCGGTGAATGCGGACGGCACCGCGAAGATGGGCTGCCAGAGCTGCCACGGCAACATGTCGAACGTCGGCAAGCCGTCGCGCGTCGGCTGGCTGCACGAGCCGAACTGCCAGGCCTGCCATTTCGACGGCAAGCGCACGCTGAGTGCCGTCGACGCGTCCGGCAACCTGATCCAGGTGGCCGACACGCGCTTCGCCACCAACCCGGACGTGCCGGCGGCGGGCCTGAGCCTGTACCGCTTCAGCACGGGCCACGGCGGGATGCAGTGCGAGGCCTGTCACGGCTCGACGCATGCGGAGTATCCGAGTTCACACGTCAACGACAACCTGCAGAGCATCGCGCTGCAGGGTTACTCGGGCACGGTCCGCGAATGCACGGTCTGTCACGCCACGCCGCCCGTCTCGCCGAACGGCGGACCTCACGGCCTGCACACGATCGGTGCGGCCTGGGTCAGCGGGCACGAGCACTACGTCGAGACCGGCGGCGCCAGTCAGTGCGCCTACTGTCACGGCAGCGACTATCGCGGCAGTCCGCTGGCGCAGGTCAAGTCGGCACGGACGTTCAAGACCAAGTCCGGCGGCACGCGCACCTACACGGCCGGCCAGAACGTCGGCTGCTACGACTGCCACAACGGCCCGAATCCGTAACGGTCGGGTGACACCGGGAGGCCCGGCGGTGCGCTGCCGGGCCTCTCTTCTTTCGGAGCGCGTCGCCGCGCCACCGGTCGCCAGCGGGCCGGTTTGCCCGTACCATCCGGCCGAACTGGCCAAGGGGGACGGGTGAACGCGATCATCGGTATCGTCAGGCGCGTCGACGCACTCAACGAGTGGGTGGGATGCACCGTCGCGTGGCTGACCGCGGGATGCGTACTCACCTGCTTCACGGTCGTCGTGCTGCGCTACGGCTTCGACCTGGGCTTTCCGTGGCTGCAGGAACTCTACGTCTGGCAGCACGCGACCGTCTTCATGGCAGGTGCCGGCTACACGATGCTGCATCGCGGCCACGTCAACGTGGACGTGCTCTATGGTTCGATGAGCGCACGGCGCCAGGCCTGGGTCGACATCCTCGGCACACTCTGCTTCCTGTTCCCCTGGCTCGCCGTCATCGCCGTCACCTCCGCGCCCTTCGTGCTCGCGTCGTGGGGCATCCGCGAGGCCTCGAGCACGGCCGACGGGATGCCCGCGCTCTACTTGCTCAAGTCACTGCTCTGGGTGTTCTGCGCGCTGCTCTTCCTGCAGGGGCTGGCACTCATCGCGCGACGGGCGCTGTTCCTGTCCGGGCGCGGGCTCGACGATGAGGGTGCGGGCCCGGTCACCAATGAACGCCTCTGAGATGCGTGGCGTGGCGCACCGGCACGGAGGCCGCCTCGCATGAGCGGCGTGCTGGCCGGCGAAATCCTCTCGGTGACGATGTTCCTCGCCACGATCGGCGCCGTGATGGCGGGCTATCCCGTGGCCTTCACGCTCGCGGGCGTCGCGCTGCTGTTCGCCATGCTCGGCGCGGCCTGTGGCGTGTTCGACTTCGCGATCCTCTCGGCGCTGGTCGGACGCTACTTCGGCACCATGACCAACGAGACGCTGGTCGCGGTGCCGCTCTTCGTCTTCATGGGCGTGATGCTCGAGCGCTCGAAGATTGCCGAGGCGCTGCTCACGACCATGGGCGAGCTGTTCGGCGCGCTGCGCGGCGGGCTCGGCTACTCGGTGGTGATCGTCGGGGCGCTGCTCGCCGCCTCCACCGGCATCGTGGGCGCCACGGTGGTCACCATGGGCCTGCTGTCGCTGCCCGCGATGATGCGCGCGGGTTACGACCCGAAGCTCGCCGCTGGAACGATCTGCGGCGCCGGCACGCTCGGCCAGATCATCCCGCCGTCGACCGTGCTGATCTTCGTCGGCGACATCCTGCAGGGTGCCAACCAGCGTGCGCAGCTCGAAATGGGCAACCTCGCGCCCGAGCCGATCTCCGTGGGCCAGCTGTTCGCCGGAGCGATGGTGCCGGGCCTGCTGCTGGTCGGCCTGTACCTCGCCTGGATTCTCTTCAAGTCGATCGTCGATCCGCGTTCCTGCCCGCCGATCGTGATGAGCGAGGAGCAGCGCGCGGGCCTCGCTGGCCGGGTGCTCGGGGCGCTCGCGCCTCCGCTCGTGCTGATCCTCGCCGTGCTCGGCTCCATCCTCGCCGGCATCGCGACCCCGACCGAGTCGGCCTCGGTCGGCGCCGTGGGCGCGATGCTGCTCGCCGGCGTCAAGCTTCGCTTCAACCACGCAATCCTGCGCGAGGTGATGCGCACCACGCTCAGCATCACCTCGATGGTGTTCGTGATCCTGCTCGGCGCCAGCGTCTTCAGCCTGGTATTCCGCGGGCTCGGCGGCGAGAACCTCGTGCACGACGCGCTCGCATCGATGCCCGGCGGCACGTTCGCGGCGGTGTTCGCCGTGATGCTGGTGATCTTCCTGCTCGGGTTCTTCCTCGACACCTTCGAGATCATCTTCATCGTCGTGCCGATCGCGGCGCCGGCG
>CAZRKS010000051.1:0-14105 GCA_964600315.1 uncultured Steroidobacteraceae bacterium
GTGATGGGCACCGAGCAGATCAACCTGATCATGCACAACACGCTGTACGTGCCGGGGCACTTCCACGCCACGGTCGTGGCCGGGACGACGCTCGCCTTCATGGCGATCACCTACCTCGTGGTGCCGCTCATCTTCCGCCGTCACATCATGTTCCCGACCCTGGCGAAGCTGCAGCCGTACGTGTTCGCCATCGGCGTGATCGGCATTTCGCTCTTCATGATGGGCGCGGGCACGCTCGGGGTGCCGCGGCGTCACTGGGACATCACCTTCGCGGACGCGATGGTCGCCTTCCAGTTCTCGCCGGCCGCCTTCCTGATGCTGGCGCTGAACGGCATCTCCGCCCTGATGGCCGGTCTCGGCGGCGCCATGTACATCCTGGTGGTCGTCTGCTCGGTGTTCTTCGGCAAGCGCATCGGCGACGACGAGAAGGTGCAGCTCGGGCCCGCGACCGGCGCGCAGGCCGCGGCCGCGGTGGCGCACTACGGCAACGAGGGCACCCTCAAGATTCCGGGCACGGTGGTGCTGGTGGGCGTGTTCTTCGTGTCGTTCATCCTGTACTACTACGTGAACTGGAAGTACCTGGCTGAACTCTGGCCGCTGAAGTGACGTCGTGAACCCGACCGCCCCCTGGCGCAACGCGCTCGAGATCTTCAAGCCGCGCATCGGCTTCGAGATCATGCTGGCCGGCGTGGCCGGCGTGGCCATGGCGGGTGGCCGGGGGCTCGGCTGGCGCGAGCTGTGCGCCCTCGCAGCGGCGATCTTCGTCGCTGCGGGGGCGGCCGGCGCGCTCAACCACCTCGCCGAGCGCGACCTCGACGCGCGCATGTCGCGCACGAAGTCGCGTCCGTTCGTCACCGGGACGCTGGGCGGCGGGCTGCGCTGGTACCTGCTGGTCGCCGCGCTGCTGGTACTGGCGGTGGTGACCGCCGGGTGGGCGACCAACTGGCTGGCCGCCGCCTACGTGTTCCTCGGCGCGTTCACCTACGGCGTGGTCTATACGCTGTGGCTGAAGCGCCGCACGTGGATCAACATCATCGTTGGCGGGCTCGCGGGGAGTTTCGCCGTGCTGGCCGGGGCCGCCGCGATCGACCCGGCCCCGGGTCCGGCGGCGTGGATATTCGCCGTCGTGCTGTTCCTGTGGACGCCTCCGCATTTCTGGAGCCTGTCCATGTACTACCGGCAGGACTACGCGGACGCGGGCGTACCGATGCTGCCGGTCGTGTTCGGTGACCGCATCGCGGCGCGCGCGATCTTCTGGCACACGGTGCCGCTCGTGCTCTGCTCGCTCCTGCCGCTCGCCTTCGGCGCGGGCTGGCTCTACGGGCTCTGCGCGATCGCCGGCGGCGGCTACTTCATCAAGCGGGCCTACCTGCTGATGCACAGCCAGACGCCGAGCAACGCCATTCGCAGCTTCCTCGCCTCGCTGCTGCAGCTCGGCCTGCTGCTCGTGGGCGCGATCGTCGAAGGCGCCGCGCGGGGCCACCTGGTCCACCTCTGAGCGATGCGCGGCGCGGCCCGCCCCGCTCGTGCGTTCTGCGCCGGCCTGCTGCTCGTCGCCGCGTCGGCGGTGAACGCGCAGACCGCCGCCGCACTTCGCCCTGACGACGCCGAAGCCCTGCGCACCAGCCAGGCGGCCATCGGGCGTACGCTCGAGGGCTACACTTTCACGGCCGCCGACGGCGCGCCGCTCACCTTCGAGCAGCTGCGCGGCCGTCCGGTGGTGCTGAGCCTCGTCTACACGAGCTGCTACTACGTCTGCCCGAGCCTGACGCTGCGCCTGCGCGAGACCGTCAAGGTGGCGCGTGCCGCCCTCGGCGCCGATGCGTTCTCCGTGGTCACGCTGGGGTTCGACACGCCGAACGACACGCCCGCGCGGATGGCCACCTACGCGCGCGAACGGGGCATCGGCGGCGCGGACTGGCGTGTCGCGAGCGCCGACGCGGCGACCATGTCGCGCCTGGTGCGCGACGTGGGATTCACCTATGTTCCCTCGCCGAAGGGCTTCGATCACATCACGCAGACGACGCTCCTCGACTCCGCCGGCCGCGTCGTGCTGCAGGTCTATGGCGAGGACTTCGCGCCGCCCGCCGTCGTCGAGCCGCTGAAGCGGCTCACCTGGGGCCAGGATCTCGACCGCACCACCGTACGGGGCCTCGTGAACACGGTCCGGCTCTTCTGCACGATCTACGACCCGGCGAGCGGCCGCTACCGCTTCGACTATTCGCTGATCGTCGAGATCGTGGCCGGCGTGCTCGCCCTCGGCGTCGCCGCGGCTGGTATCCTTGCCGGGTTGCGCAACGTCCGCTGAGGCGGGCGGCGGAAGCGCCCCACTGGAGTCCCGAGTGAACGCACTGAAGCGCGGTCTCCGCGCGATCCTCCTGCCCTTCGAGGCCGCGCTCGAGAAGGTCTTCGGGCCGCGCCTGAACCCGGTCACGCAGCTCGGCACGCTCGGGTGGTTCCTGTTCTGGATCGTCACCGCGAGCGGCATCTACGTCTACGTGTTCTTCGACACGGGCGTCACCCAGGCCTGGGAATCGCTCGAGCGGCTGCACCGCGAGCAGTGGTGGCTCGGCGGCATCATGCGCAGCCTGCACCGCTACGCCTCCGACGCCCTCGTCGTGGTGGTGCTGCTGCACGCGTTGCGCGAGTTCGCCATGGACCGCATGCGCGGCAACCGCTGGTTCCCGTGGGTCACCGGCGTTCCGCTCATCTGGTTCCTCTATGCCTGCGGCATCACCGGCTACTGGCTGGTCTGGGACCAGCTCGCGCAGTACGTCGCGATCGCCACGACCGAGTGGCTCGACTCGATCGGCGTGTTCGCCGAGCCCATCGCACGCAATTTCCTCGACAGCGAGCGCCTGAGCGGTCGCTTCTTCACGCTCATGGCGTACATCCACATCGCCGTGCCGCTGCTGATGCTGCTCGCCATGTGGATCCACATCCAGCGCCACGCGCACGCGCGGGTCAACCCGCACCGGGCGCTCGGCCTCGGCACGCTGGCCGCGCTCGTCGTGCTGTCGCTGGTGCGCCCGGCGCTCAGCCAGCCGCCGGCCGACCTCGACGCCGCGCCCTTCCGGCTCGGCTTCGACTGGTTCTACCTGACCGTCTATCCGTTGCTCGATCTCACGGGCGGCCGCACGCTGTGGGCGCTCCTCGTGGGCGGCAGCGTGTTCATGACGCTGCTGCCCTGGCTGCCGCCGCTCAGGAAGGCGCCGCCCGCCCGCGTGGACCTCGCCAACTGCAACGGCTGCGCGCGCTGCTTCGCCGACTGCCCGTTCGGCGCCATCACCATGGTGCAGCGGACCGACGGCCTCAAGTACGAGCAGGAAGCGCAGGTCAGCGCGAGCATGTGCATGAGCTGCGGCATCTGCGTGGGCGCCTGTCCGACGGCCACGCCGTTCCGGCGCGCCGGCGAGCTGTCCGCCGGCATCGAATTGCCGGATCACAGCGTCGCGGCCCTGCGCGAGCAAGTCGTCGCGGCGGCCGCCCGGTTGAGCGGCGAGGCGCGGATCGTGGTCTTCGGCTGCGCCCACGACGCGAATTCCCCGGCCCTCGCCGGCCCGGACACGGCGGTCGTCGCGTTGCCCTGCGCGGCGATGCTGCCGCCGTCGTTCATCGACTTCGTGCTCGCCCGCCGCCATGCCGAAGGCGTGCTCATTTCCGGCTGCGCGGAGCACGACTGCTACGAGCGGCTCGGCGACCAGTGGACCGACCAGCGCATCGCCAACCAGCGCGACCCGAACCTTCGCGACCGCGTGCCCCGCTCGCGCGTCGCCGTCTCGTGGAACAATCCGGCCCGGCGCGGCACGCTGCGCGAGGCCCTCGTGCAGTTTCGTGACCACCTGCGCGCGATGCCGGCCGCGGACGCGGCGCCTCCCGCCGGACCGGCGGCGTGGCGTGCGAAGACCGGTGACTGGCCGGTGCCCGCGCGCTACGCCGGACAGGTGGTCGCATACGCAGCGGTCGCGGCCTTCGTCGGCTACTTCGCGACGCGCCCGGAATTCACCTACCTCGGCCCCGACGAGGCGCTCCTCAAGCTGAGTTTCAGCCACGCCGGACAGCCGCTGAAGCCCTGCCGCCGCTACACGCCCGAGGAACTGGCGAAGCTGCCGTTCCGCGAGCGAACGGCCACGAGCTGCGAGCGCGGCCGCTGGCCCGTCACGGTCGAACTCGACCTCGACGGCGAGCCGCTCTATCGCGGCACGCACCCGCCGGCCGGGCTGTGGGACGACGGGCCCTCGGCGGCCTACGCGCGATTCGTCGTCCCGGCGGGCCGGCACCGCATCGAGGGCCGCCTGCAGGACGGCGGCGCACAGAGCGGCTTCAACTACACCACCTCGGAGGTCGTGGAACTCGCCCCCGGCGAGAACTTCGTCGTGGACTTCCGCGCGACCGACGGCGGATTCGTCTTCGGCCGCGCCCTGCGCGGCCGTGCGGCGGGAGGTGCCCCGTGACACTCGTCGAATGGCGTGACGAATTCCGCATCGGCATCGAGGAGGTCGACTACGAGCACCGCGAGCTCATCGGGCTGATCAATGCGCTGCACGCGGCGCTCGGCGGCGAGCGCGCGGGGGAGCGCGTCGAGGCCTTTCTGGGCGACATCTTCGCGCACGTCTCCGCGCATTTCGCGCTCGAGGAGAAGGCGATGCGCGCCCGCCACTACGACGAGTTCGCGGCGCACAAGGCCGACCACGAGCGGCTGCTCGACGTGCTGCGCGACCTGATGGACGAACAGGCGGGCGGCGGCGTGCTCGACGAGGAACGCTTCTCGGCCCGCCTCGCCGACTGGTTCTCGGTTCACTTCCGCACCCACGACGCGCGCGTGCACAGGTTCCTGAACCGATAGCGATGGACAAGGTCAGCATCGCGGTCATCGGCGCCGGAATCGCCGGCCTCGCCTGCGCGCAGGAGCTCGCGCGCGCCGACGCCCGCGTGACGGTCTTCGAGCGCTCGCGCAGCCTCGGCGGCCGGCTCGGCACCCGCCGGCAGGGCCAGTTCGCGTTCGATCACGGCGCCCAGTTCGTCACCGCGCGCAGCCGGTCCTTCGTGAAGTACGTCGAGGTCGCGCGCCGCGCCGGGGCCGTCGCGGCCTGGAAGCCGAGCGTGCTCGAGGACGACCGCGGCTGGAGCGAGCCCATCGACGAGTGGCACGTCGGCACGCCGGGCATGAGCGCGTTCGTCCGCCCCCTGGCGCGGAACGTCGAGCTGCAGACCGGCGTGTCGGTGCACGAACTGCTGCAGGGCCAGCGCGGCTGGGAACTGCAGACCGATTCCGGCCGCGAGAGCCACATCTTCGACGCCGTCGCCGTCGCCGTTCCGGCCCCCCAGGCGCTCACCCTGCTCGGGCCGCACGGGCGCGCGTTCCGGCACCTCACCGACGTGCGCATGGCGCCGTGCTGGACGGCCCTCGCCGCCTTCGAGCAGCCGATCGACGCGGGTGCCGAGGCCCGCCGCTGGACGCAGGGATCGATCACCTGGGCCGCGTGCGACTCGGGCAAACCGCAGCGTCCCGGCGGACCGCAGTGCTGGGTCGTGCATTCGTCGCCCGCGTGGTCACGCGAGCACCTCGAGGCCGATGCCCAGGAAGCCGCGCGCCTCATCCTCCACGAGTTTGCCGCGCGGCTCGGAGCGCCGCTGCCGCCGCCGGCCTTCCTGCTCGCGCATCGCTGGCGTCACGCGCTGGTCGAGCGGCCGCTCGGCCTGCCGTGCCTGGTGGACGAGGAGATATCCGCCGGCGCCTGCGGCGACTGGTGCATCGCGCCGCGCGTCGAGGCTGCCTACGAGAGCGGCCGCACGCTGGCTCACTCGCTGCTGTCGATGGTGGGCCTCTCGGCCCCGGTCGCACGCCGCTGAGGCGCGGCGATGCGCAGGCGCGCCCCGTCGCGGGCGAGCATCTCGTAGCCGCCCCAGAGCGCGAGCGCGACGACGAGCGGCATGATCTCGTAGATGACCCGGTACAGCAGCACGGACGCGAGCAGCTCCGCCGGCGGCACGTCGGGCAGCAGCAGGAGCAGCATCGACTCGAGCACGCCGAGTCCCGCCGGCACGTGACTCAGCACGCCGACCAGCACGCTCGCGAGGTAGACGGCGAGGAACGGAAGGTACGCGAGACGCGCGGAATCCGGCAGCAGCAGGTAGAGCACGGAGGAGACGAGCACGACGTCGATGACGCCGACCACGTACTGCAGCGCGGTCAGGCGCAGCGTCGGCAGGTTCACCGCCCAGCCGCCGAGGCGGATCGGCGCCTTGCGCCGCCAGACGAGGAGCACGTAACCGGCGTCCTTGGCGAGGCCCAGGCAACCGAGCGCGACGAGCCACCCGGCCGAGATTCGGAACAGCGGTGCCAGCGGCTCGGCACCGAGCACCAGCGCAAGATCGAGCAGCAGGCCGAACGCCAGACCGTAAGGCAGGTTGCCGAGCAGTGCGGTCGCTCCAACCTCCATGGCGGAGAAGCCGGCCGGCGTGTACATGCGGTACCTGAGCGCGCCGCCGCTCAGCATCGCCTGGCCGATCGCGTGGCCGAGCGGAAACACGATGAACGCGGTGATCATCGGCTTGGCGCGCCCGATGCAGTGCTTCACGTAGCGCACCACGACGATTTCGTAGAGCGCGAGCGTCACGAGTGCGCCGGCCGTGCACGCCGCGGCGAGCAGCAGCCGCGCCGCCGACACCTGTTGCATGTGCTCGATCACGTCGGCGAGGCTGATGCGCTGGAAGGTGCGGAACAGCACCCAGGCGGCGAGGCCCGCAATCAACAGGCTCGCGGCGATGCCTGCGCGGGCCTTGAGCCGGTGGCGACGGGAATCGGGCATGCACGGATTCTAAGAGGGCGGCCTACTCCGCGGCGAACGAACGCAAAGGCGAACGATTCTCATTGGGTCGTCGCGCACTGCGGAACTCCTGCCGTCCCGGGTGTCGAAATAGCAGGCCAACCGCGTAGAATTTGCAGCAGTGGCCCCGCGCCGCCGCGGACACGCCGTCCGTCCCAACCACAGTTCCAGGAGAGTTTGACCATGTCCGAAAAGACTTACGCTCGCCGCACGGTCCTGAAGGGCGCCCTGCTCGGCGTCGCCGCGGTGCCCGTCACCGCGATCCTCGGCCGCGCCGAAGCAGCGGCCGGCCCGGTCGATCCGAACGAGCCGCAGGCCAAGAGCCTCGGCTACGTCACGGATGCCTCGAAGGTGGACGCGAAGGCGAACCCGAACTACAAGCCCGGTCAGGAGTGCGCCAATTGCCTGCAGTCACCTGCGGGCAGCGCCGCCGGCAGCAATGTGGCCTGCAACATCTTTGCCGGCCGCCAGGTGGCCGCCAAGGGCTGGTGCAAGGTCTACGTGAAGCGCCCGTAAGCGCTCGCTCGCCTCGGATCAGAGAACGGCGCGGTCGGGATCCCCGGTCGCGCCGTTTTGTTTTTTCGGGAGCACGCCGGCCATGCCGTCCGAAGGGCTCGAGTTCCTGCGGCAGAAGCTGCCGCCGCCGCTGCAGCCGGTCGGCCGGCTGGCGCTCAACCTGCGCTGGGTGTGGAACCACGCGACGGACCGTCTCTGGGAGGCGCTGGCGCCCGAGATCTGGCACCAGACGCACAACCCGGTGCTCGTGATCCAGAACACGCCGCGCAGCCGCATCGAGGAACTCGCGCACAATGCGGAGTTCGTGGCGCGGGTGCAGCAGCTCGACCGCAGCCTGTCGGACTACCTGGCGCGCCCGAGTTGGTTCCAGGAAACTCAGGCGACGGAGCGCCCCCTGCAGATCGCCTACTTCAGCATGGAGTACGGCCTCACCGAGGCGCTGCCGCTCTACTCCGGCGGACTCGGCGTACTCGCCGGCGATCACCTCAAGACGGCGAGCGACCTCGGCATTCCGCTCACGGCCGTGGGCCTCTTCTACCGGCAGGGGTATTTCCGGCAGATGCTCGACGCCTCCGGGTCGCAGCTCGAGATCTACTCGGTGAACGCCCGCGACGCGCTGCCGGTACGGGCCGTGCTCGACGCCGAGGGCATGCCCCTCTGCGTCACCCTCGAGCTGCCGGGCCGCGACCTGCGGCTCAGGGTGTGGCGCGCCGCGGTCGGTCGCGTCGATCTCTACCTGCTCGACAGCGACGACCCGCTCAACTCGCCGTTCGACCGCGGCATCACCTCGCAGCTCTACGGCGGCGACGGCGAGCGCCGCCTGCTCCAGGAGATCGTGCTCGGCATCGGCGGCTGGCGCGCACTCGGCGCGCTCGGCATCGCCGCCGACGTGTGCCACCTGAACGAAGGCCACGCCGCGCTCGCGACGGTCGAGCGGGCGCGGGCCTTCGTCCACGAGCACGGCACCGATTTCTTCACGGCCCTCTGGGCGACGCGTGCGGGCAACGTCTTCACGACGCACACGCCGGTCGCCGCCGCGTTCGACACCTTCTCCGCGGGGCTGCTCGCGAACTACGCGCCGGCCTACGCGCGGAGCTGCGGACTCACGCCCGCGCAGCTGATGGGACTCGGGCGCGCCCATGCGCACGACGTCGCCGAGCCGTTCAACATGGCCTACCTCGCCGCGCGGACCTGCGCCCGCATCAACGGCGTGAGCGAACTGCATGGCCGGGTGAGCCGGCGCATCTTCGCCCCGCTCTACCCGCGCTGGCCGGAGGCGGAAGTGCCGGTCACCCACGTCACCAACGCGGTGCACGTGCCGTCCTGGGACTCGCCCTGGGCCGACCACCTGTGGACCACGGCCTGCGGCAAGGAGCGCTGGCTCGGCGACCCGCAGCAACTGAGCGAAGCAGTCGGGCGGCTGACCGACGCGCAGGTCTGGGACTTCCGCGCCATGGAGCGCCGCGACCTCGTGGACTACGCGCGCCGCCGGCTGCAGCGGCAGCTGAGCCAGCGCGGCCAGCCGGACGAGGTCATCGGCGCGGCCCGCCATGCGCTCGATCCGAACGTGCTCACGCTCGGCTTCGCGCGCCGCTTCACGGAGTACAAGCGCCCGGCCATGCTGCTCAGCCAGCCTGAGCGGCTGAAGCGCCTGCTCAACGACCCCGCCCGCCCGCTGCAGCTCATCATCGCCGGCAAGGCCCATCCGCGCGACGAGCCAGGCCGCGCGTTCGTGCAGCGGTGGGCGCGGTTCGTGCAGGACGACGCCGTGCGCCCGCGCGTGGTCTTCCTCGAGGACTACGACATGGCGCTCGCCGAGCAGCTGGTGCAGGGCGTCGACGTCTGGGTCAACACGCCGCGCCGGCCCTGGGAGGCGAGCGGCACCAGCGGCATGAAGGTGCTGGTGAACGGCGGGCTCAACCTGTCCGAGCTCGACGGCTGGTGGGCCGAAGCCTACGCACCGGAGTTCGGCTGGGCGCTGGGCGACGGCAAGGAGCACGTCGAGCCGGGCTGGGACGCGGCGGAGACCGAACAGCTCTTCGCGCTCCTCGAGCGCGAGGTCGTTCCGCAGTTCTATGATCGCGACGCGGACGGCATCCCGCGTGCGTGGGTGGCGCGCATCCGGGCGAGCCTCGCTCGGCTCACGCCACGCTTCAGCAGCAATCGCATGCTGGCGGAATACCTCGAGCGCCTGTACTGGCCCGCGGCCGAGGCGCACGCGCTGCGCACCGGTGCGAACCTCGGCGCCGCGAGATCCTTGTGCGCCTGGTACCGCCAGCTGCGCCAGCACTGGCAGGAGATCCACTGGGGCAACGTCGAGCGGAGCGCCGACGGCGACGTCGAGGTCGTGCGCGCCCAGGTGTACCTGGGCGACATCCCGGCCGATTCGGTGCGCATCGAGCTGTACTCGGAGGACGGCCCCGGCGCCGCGCCCGAGCACGTCGAGATGCGCCGCGACCACGCGTTGAGCGGCGCGGCCGGCGGCTTTCTCTACGCGGCAACGCTGCCGCCGGGCAGCGCGGGCCGCAGCTTCACGCCGCGCGTCGTGGCGCACGACCCGCGGGCCCGCACACCCGCCGAGGCCAACTTCATCCGCTGGTACCCGCAGTGACGGCCGGCCCCTTGAAACCCGCCGCAGGGCTCCTATCTAGGCGGGTGTGCAGGGACGGCAGGGGCCGTCCCGACCGGACTGGAGGGTGAGACACCATGCGCGTGATCAAGTGGGAACCGTTTCGTGTTGCGTTCGACTGGGCGCCGCTGACCGACGTGAGCGAGACCGAGGGTGAGTACCTCATCAAGGCCGAGCTGCCCGAGGTCCGCAAGGAAGACGTCAGCGTGACCGTGCTGGATGGCGTGCTCACGCTCTCCGGCGAGCGCCGGCAGGAGAAGCGCGAGGAGACCGAGAAGGTCCATCGGTTGGAGCGGCGCTACGGCGCGTTCGCGCGGCGTTTCGCGCTGCCCGAGGACGCCGACGAGCAGGCGATCCGCGCCGAGAGCAGGGACGGCGTGCTGCTGGTCCACGTGCCGAAGCAGAAGGTCGCGCAGCCGCAGCCGCGGCAGATCCAGGTGCAGTGACGTTCTATAATCCCGCGGGTCACCACCCGCGGGATTCCCTCATGACGATCTTCAAGGCCACCGCCGACCTGTGCGACGCGCACGCCGACGCGGTGCAGGTGTGCGAGCCCGTCTTCCACGCGTACGGCGGACGGCCCGCGTTCGCGGGACCGGTGAGCACCGTGCGCTGCTTCGAGGACAACTCGCGAGTGAAGGAAGCGGTCGAGAGCCCGGGCGAAGGGCGCGTGCTGGTGGTGGACGGCGGCGGCTCGCGGCGGCGCGCGCTGCTCGGCGGCAACCTCGGCGTCGCGGCCGTGAAGAACGGCTGGGCCGGCGTGATCATCCACGGCTGCATCCGCGACTCGGCCGAACTCGCCGGGCTCGATCTCGGCATCCGGGCGCTCGGCACCATGCCGCTGCGCAGCGAGAAGCGCGGCGAGGGCGAGCGCGACCTGCCGGTGCGCTTCGCAGGCGTCGCGTTCCGTCCCGGCGACTACGTCTACGCCGACGAGGACGGCGTGATCGTGTCGCACGGGCCGCTCGGCTGAAGCTGGCCGCCCGCCCATGCCACGCACCGTGCAATGCGTCTATCTCAAGCGCGAGGCCGAGGGTCTCGACCGCGTGCCCTACCCCGGCGCGCTCGGCCAGCGCATCTATGCGAGCATCAGCAAGGAAGCCTGGCAGTTCTGGCTGCGTCACCAGACCATGCTGATCAACGAGTACCGCCTGTCGCCGATCGAGCCGCAGGCGCGCAAGTTCCTGGTCGAGGAGATGGAGAAATTCCTGTTCGGCTCTGGCTCGCAGGCGCCCGAGGGTTACGTGCGTCCCGAGTGAGACGCGGCGACGGCGTGCCAGGCGAGCAGGATCCACGCCCCCATGAACGACAATCCCCCGACCGGCGCGATCATCCCGAGCCAGCGGGGCGCGCCGGCCGTCATCAGGTAGATCGATCCCGAGAAGCACACGATGCCGAGCAGCATCAGGCGGGCGGAGCCGCGCAGCCACGGCGTGGCGCCGCTGGCCTGGCCGAGCAGGCCGACGAGCAGCAGGCCGAGGGCGTGCAGCAGGTGGTAGAGCACGCCGGTCTGGTAGCTCGCGAACTGGTGAGCGGTCAGGCGCGACTCGAGCAGGTGCGAGCCCACGGCGCCGAGCACGACGCCGGCGAGTGCCAGCAGCGCACCGGCGACGACGCAGCGCCGCGCGAATGGTTCCAGACCGGATTGCTGGCTCATCGGGCGATCAACCTCGCGACGGGTTTCGGCAATCCCACCTGCATCGGCTCGCGCCGGTCGTACCAACGATAGCGGTCGTCGTCGCGCAGCTCCGCGGACTTGCCCCGGCAGCTGACGCGGAGCGGCCGCATTTCGTAGTCGAAGTGGCTGAAAACGTGTCTCAGCGCCTCCCCCGGGACCGGCTTCGACGCAACGGCGAGGTGCTCGCGGCACCACTGCTCGGCATGGGCCCGGGTCGAAAACTCCGGCAGCCCCCACAGACCGCCCCACACACCGGTCGGAGGGCGGCGCTCGAGGAGTACGTGGTGCCCGCCGCGCGTGGCAATGACCAGCCACGCCGAGCGCTGCGGCCGCCGCGCCCTGGGCCGCCGTGAGGGCAGGCACGTTTCGCGACCCTCGCTCCGCGCGACGCAGCGCGCGCCGAGCGGGCACAGGAGGCACGCAGGGCGACTCCGCGTGCACACCGTCGCGCCGAGATCCATGATGCCCTGCGTGTACTCCGCGACACGCTCGGCCGGCGTGCAGGCCTCGGCCAGCGACCACAGGCGCTGCTCGACCGCCGCGTCGCCCGGATGACCGTCGACCGCGAAATGACGCGCGAGCACGCGTCGCACATTGCCGTCGAGGATCGGGTGGCGCTGGCCCAGCGACAGGGCGAGGATCGCGCCCGCCGTCGACCGCCCGACGCCCGGCAGCGCGATGACCGCCTCGATCGATTCCGGAAATCGTCCGCCGTGTTCACGCGCGATCACCTGCGCCGCCCGGTGCAGGTTGCGGGCGCGCGCGTAGTACCCCAGTCCCGACCACAGGTGCAGGACCTCGTCGAGTCGCGCCTCCGCGAGCGCACGCAAGTCGGAAAACCGCTGCATGAACGCGCCGTAGTACGGGATCACGGTCGCGACCTGCGTCTGCTGCAGCATGATTTCCGAGACCCACACGCGATACGGCGTCGGGTCCTGCTGCCAGGGCAGGTCCTTGCGGCCGTCCGTGTCGAACCACGCCAGCACGGCGCCCGCGAACTCAGCGTTCATTGGACGCCCGCGATGCAGGCCAGGAGGGAGCGACACATGCTTCAAGAGCAGGCGAGCGGCGTGCCCTGTCCCGCCCGGCAGCCGTCCGGGAACCCGTACTGCTTCCAGTAGTCGAGCAGGCCGATGCGCTCGGCCAGTTCGCTGAAGCGCGGGTCGCGGCGCAGGGCGGCCAGGTCCGGCGACCAGGCGTGCATGAAGTCCCAGTCGTGGATCCACGCCAGCCGGTCGCGGTCGAGCGCCTGGAACATGATTCGATAGGCGAGGTCCACCTGGCCCATCCAGAGGTAGGGACTGATGAGCGTCGTCTGCGGCACCTCCTTTGGATCGAGGGCCTGCAGTTCCGCGACTACCCGTGGCCGCTGCGCCGGATCCTCCATGGCGTCCACCCAGTCGGGAATCTTCTCCCGCAGGGCCGGCGGCACGTCCGGAAGCTGGGCCACCCGCCGGCGCACCTCGTCCCACCGGCCGTGCCGGATCGCCACCGCGAGTTCCACGCCCTCGGCCTTGCGGTCCAGCCCCAGCTCGCCCGCGAGCTTCGCGAACCGCACGGCCGCGTCGTTCTCCCCCTTGACCAGGTACACGTTCGCGAGATTCGCCGCGAGGATGGCCGACGTCGGGTCGAGTTCCTGCGCCTTGCGAGCCTGCGCGAGCGCCGCATCGAGGCGCCCGACCTCGGTCAGCAGGATCGA
Source organism: uncultured Steroidobacteraceae bacterium (assembly GCA_964600315.1). Classification (GTDB taxonomy): domain Bacteria; phylum Pseudomonadota; class Gammaproteobacteria; order Steroidobacterales; family Steroidobacteraceae; genus RPQJ01. Next base: position 13,353 of record CAZRKS010000051.1, read on the forward strand.
GTACCAGTGATGCGGCGTGGGCTCGTTGGGCTCGAGCGAGATCGCGAAGAAGAAGCCCGACTCCGCATCGAGCAGGTCACCGCGGTCGGCGTTGATCTGCGCCAGCACCGCGTGCGCCTCGCCGATGTTCGGATCGATGGCGAGCGCCTGCCGCGCGGAGGTCTCGGCGAGCGCGAAGAACTTCGCCTCGTCGTCCTTGTCCTTGGTGTAGCCCGGCATCACCACGTACGCCGAGGCGAGCGCGGCGTGCGCGCGGGCGAAGCCGGGATCGTGACCGAGCGCCGCCTGGTAGAGTTCGATGGCCCGCTTCAGGTTGGCCTCGCCGCGACGCTTCCACACCGCCCGGCCCTGCAGGTAGAGCTCGTAGGCCTCCACGTCCTGGGTCGGCGCCTTCTTCCGCTGCGCAAGCTTCTGGTCGTCCGGCGCGAGTTCGATGCGCAGCTTGGCGACGATCGCCTGCGCGATCTCGTCTTGCACCTGGAAGATGTCCGCCAGCTTGCGGTCGTAGGTCTCGGACCAGAGGTGAAAGCCCGTCGCGGTGTCGATGAGCTGCGCCGTGATGCGGACCTGGTCGCCCGCCTGGCGCACGCTGCCCTCGAGCACGGTCTCGACGCCGAGCTCGCGGCCGATCTCGCGCACGTCGACGTCGCGGTCCTTGTAGGCGAAGGACGACGTGCGCGCCGCCACCTGCAGCCCCGGCACCCGCGCGAGCAGGTTGAGCAGTTCCTCGGACATGCCGTCGCTGAAGTAGTC
>CAZRKS010000052.1:0-14084 GCA_964600315.1 uncultured Steroidobacteraceae bacterium
TGCTGCGGCCGGTGAGGTCGTCCTCGGTGTGCGTGTTGGCGTAGATGCGCTGCAGCGTCTGCAGGTAGCGCTCGACGAATATCAGGCAGCGCCCGGAGGCCGTGTAATCGCAGTAGATCATCAGCCGCCGCCCGAACGGCGTGTCGAACGCCGAGTCGATGCCGACGATCTGGCGGCGGAGGTAGTCGAAGCTGAAGTCCTGCGCACTGGACTTGTAAGTGGGAGTCATGGTGGCCTCATCGGACGGTGCGACGCCCGCAGGCTACTCCGGACCCACGGCTGTGCGGACTTCTCGTCTCGATCGCACTCCCGGAGACTGCAGGTCCTGCACCCGGCTCCCGGCCGCAACATCGCCGCCGGCGACATCCTGGCCCGTCGGCGCCAGCCCTGAATCGCGGCCTTTGCGGGACTGGCGGTACTTCCCGGGCGTCGTCCCGGCGTACTTCTTGAATGCCGCGTTGAACGAAGAATTGGAATTGAAGCCACAGTCGTAGGCTACGTTGGTGATGTCCACGTCCGGCCGTTCGACCAGGGCTTTCTTTGCTGCGTCGACGCGGTAGCGATTGATGTAGCTGTTGAAGTTGGTCTCGTATCGCCGATTGATGAACTCCGACAGCTGCGGTCCGGTCAGGTCGAGCAGTCGTCCCAACACGGAAATCCTCAGGTTCGAGTTCAGGTACGGCTGCTTCTGTTGCATGACCTCGCTCAGCCTGCGGTCGATGCTGTCGAGGTCCACGTTTTGCAGCCGGGTAGAGCGTTCGAAACGCTGCTGACGCAGGCTCTCCGTGACTTCCTGGACCACGCTCGAACGGGTATAGGCCATGACGAACATGGCAAGCAATACGGGCAAAGAAGTCAGCGCGAAGGCCATGTGGCCGGGCCAGTTCGGGCGGCGCAAGCCCAGTACGTGCAGCAGGATCGAGGGCCCGAGAATTGCGGCGGCGATCAGCAGGCCCTTGTAGTTAACGTGGGCGGCGCGATGCGTGTACAGGATGAAATAGACCGCCGCAAGGAGGTAGCCGATCATGTGATAGCCGGCCACCTCGACGGCAACCTCGTAGAAATTGTTTCGCCGACTGCCGATCGTGGCTGCGATCAGTTCCAGTTTCGACGCCCTGTCGTAGTTGGTGAACAGGGGTATCAGGGTGAGCAGGGCGATGAGACCGGGCGCCAGGTGCAGCCATTTCTTCCACGTCATTTCAAAGTGCTCGTTGAGCAGCGAATCCAGCGACAGGAAGAGCAGTGGGCCCCACAGCAGGACGAACGGATACCCGACGTCGTAGAAGTGCGGATAGGCGTAGATCGCCCCTGAATTGATGAGATACGACGCCCATATCAGGAACGCCCAGCAGAACATGAAGCACGCGAACAACAGGTCGCTCGTCGTCTCGCGCCTGACGACGTGCAGGAGGCCCATTGAGAAGGCCAGTGCAATGCCCGCCAGCATCACCATGTCGGCGGGGCTGGGGGCCGCATGAGGGGGGGACATCGGGATCGACCAGACCGGGAAGAGTGGTCGTTCGATTCTATTTTTCGCCCGCCGAACGCGTCAATGCTGGCTCGGCGTGGTCGCCCAGTGACAGCCCGATGCCGCGCAGCAGCCGCAACACGAACCTCGGCGGCGGACATCAGCTTCCCGCAAGCCTTTCATCGGGGAGCCGGCGGGCTCCCACGTAGAGCATCACCGCGGCGACTGCAAACGGCAGGCACAGCCAGAGCAAGGCGCGCCGCAACGCCAGTGCTTCGCCCAGCCGGGGCGCCAGCAGGTCACTCATGAACCCGACCGCCAGCGGACCGAGGCCGAAGCCGACCACGTTGAACACGAGAAAGATCACGGCCGTGACCATGGCGTGCAGGTTTGAGGGCACGATCTGCTGGGTGATGTTGATGATGGGAGCGGTAAAGGCCGCCGAGAAGGCGGCAGGGATCGCATAGTAGAACAGGGTCCAGGTTGCGTTCCCGGACAGGAACGCAGCCGCGGTCGCCGGCGCGCACAGGGCGAACAGCACGCTCGCCAGCCACAAGTTCCAGCGCCTGTCCCGTTGTCCCAGGCGGTCGGCGAGCATGCCGAAGCCGATGGCTGCGCTGAATCCGCCGGCTCCGCTGATCAGCCCCAGGATGGCGCCGATGTCCGACTTCTGCAGGCCGTATTCGCGGATCAGGAGCGCGGGCAACCAGGTCATCATGCCGTAGGCGGCGAACGCCGCGATGCTCCCCCCCCCGACGTACCAACGGAACGCGCCGATGCGCCAGATCGCGCCGATGCTCTCCCAGAAACCGGACTCCCGGTGCGAACTCGCGCCCTGGTGGTGGCGCGCCGGATCCCGCATGAATGCCCAGACCAGTCCCGCGATCAGGATTCCGGGGGCACCCACGGCAATGAAGGCCATGCGCCAGCCATAGGCCTGGGCGATCCAGCCGCCGAGGGCAAACCCCACGAAGGCGCCGATGAAGTATCCCGAACCATAGATCGACAGCGCGGTTGCACGCTGGTGGCGCGGATACACGTCCGCGATCATGGAGTGGGCGGCGGGCGTGCAACCCGCCTCGCCCACCCCGACGCCGCAGCGTGCAAGCAGCAACGTGGCGTAGCTATGGGCCATGCCGCAGAACACGGTCATGACGCTCCAGATCGCGAGCGCAATGGCGATGATCCGGCTGCGGCCCTTTCGGTCGGCCAGATGGGCCGCTGGCAGACCCAGGGTGACGTAGATGGCGACGAACGCGAAGCCGGTCAGCAGTCCGAGCTGGCTGTCGCTGAGACCCAGCTCCAGCTTGATGTCCTCGAGCAGAATCAGCAGGATTTGTCGATCCAAGGCATTGATCGTAAAGATGAATGTCAGCGCGAGCAGCATCCGGTGACGACTCAAGAACGATCGGATCCCACGCCCGGGCCGGTTGTCGAGCGTCTCCACTGCCATGGCCGGCTCGATGTCACTGTCGACCTTGTGCATCGGGCGGTGCTCCCACTCGTATTTGGTATCCGGGCAGCCTGGAATCTGCGGGGAGCGATGCCCTTCCGCCAGTCAAATCAGAATTTCGAAGGTTTCTCGACGTCTGCACGAATGGCCGCGAATGCAAAATCCTGATTGCGACCCCCGGCGCCGGCCGCCGTCCCCGGATCGAAGGCCCGACCGGATGACGAAAGCATGATTCCGTGGTTCGCAATCATGATCTGGTTGGCATCGGGGAGGACGCGGTCGCTAGGGTCCAGGCTGAGCGTCACGCTGCGCGCATCGAGCCTGTGTGACCGGAAACCGAATCATCAACCTTTGGGGGACCGACTCGCATGGCCATCCGACTCGCCGACAATGCCGATTCCATCGGACACCGCAACAGCGCCGCACTGGCTGCCGCCATCTCGCTCGCACTGCTGCATGTGCCGGTGGTGTCTGCGGCAGAGCTGGAGGAGATCGTCGTCACGGCGCAGAAGCGGGCGGAGAGCCTGCAGGACGTACCGGTCACGGTAAACGCCTTCGATGGTCAGCAAATAACCGAGAACGGCATCGGCGACCTCGAGGTTCTTTCCGAGAATGTCCCGGCGGTCACCATCGCCCGCTCGGCCAATTCCCAGCGGATCTTCATCCGTGGGATCGGCTCCGGTACCAACAACGGCTTCGAGCAGTCGGTGGGTACGTTCATGGACGGAATCTATTACGGTCGAGGCAGGCAGATACGGCCCAAGTTCATCGACCTTGCGCAGGTGGAGGTCCTCAAGGGACCGCAGTCCACGTTGTTTGGCACAAACGTCACGGCGGGGGCCATCAACATCACCTCCAATGATCCGACCGACCAGTTCGAAGGCGAAATCGGGCTGGAGGTGGGCGAAGACAGCGAGCTCGGAAGCAATCTGGTGCTCTCAGGACCGCTCACCGATCGATCGGCAGGGCGTGTGGCGCTGTACACCCAGCATTACGACGGCTACATGGAAAATGATTCCTTCAGTTCAAACATCCCCAAGGAGAATGATTGGGGTGGCCGGGCCGTGCTGTCGTTCGACGCGGCTGACGATTTGAGTGTCCGGTTGGCATACGAACACCACGATCTGCAGCTGACCGGCAACAATGCCCAGACGGTCATCGGCAGGCAGAATGGCATTCCGCAGTTTACCGGCGATCCGGGTGTGTTCGACTACCACAGCACCGGCGGTAATCTGGAAGGGTTCACGGCAGTACACGATGGTCCGATCAAGGACGGCAACACGTTCGACACCGTCAGCCTCAGGATGGTCTACGACGTCGACGGTTACACGCTGACTTCGGTGACCGGCTACACCCAGTATGACTGGAATAACGTTGCCGACTCGGATTACACGGACCGGAATCTCTTCGCCCAGAGCACGCAGCAGAACTTTGAGCAATGGAGCCAGGAGCTGCGCCTGGAGGGAAGTGTTGGCGACCGCTTTACCGAAACGCTCGGCCTCTATTACCAGTATCAGGACCTCGTTCAGACGATGGTGACGGAGCTCACCACCAGTCCGGTTGGGCGAAACGTGGTGCAATCGCCCGCCCAGCAGGAAACCACAACCTGGGCCGTGTTCGGTCAGGGAACCTACAGTTTCACCGACCAGCTCAGGGGCACTCTCGGCGGTCGCTATGGAGGCGATAGCAAAGACGTCACAGACGTCCTGACCATGAGCAACCCGGTCTTCGCGACCATCGGGTTCTTTGGGGCCAATGTGCACGACGTCACGGACAGCCGCGACGAAACCCATACGTCCTGGTTGATCCGCGGCGAATACGACGTCAATCCCGATGTCATGACGTACGCGTCTGCATCCAGGGGCTACAAGGCCGGCGGGTTTGACATCAACGGCCTGGGTGCCAGCAAGGGCACGACTCCCGCGACAGACTTCGAGTTCGAGGACGAAAAGGCCACCAGCTACGAACTCGGGGCGAAGATGACTCTGTGGGGGAACGCGGCCACTCTCGACACGAGTGCTTTCTACATCGTTTACGACAACATGCAGGTATCGCAGTTCAGCGGCGCCCGGTTCCAGATCGGCAATGCAGCCAAGGCCACTGTCAAAGGGCTCGAGCTCGTCTACCGGCAGGCCCTGACGGATGAATTTACCGTGTCTGCGATGCTGACCCTGCAGGACTTCGAGTTCGACGAATTCAAGAACTTTGCCTGTAACCAGGCGCAGCTCGCTGGCCTGCAGAGTGGCTGCGTCGTGGATCCGGTCACGCGCACGGCGACTCAGGATCTCAGCGGCAAGACCGGAGAATTTGCGCCTGATTTCTCCGCCAACGCTGCTCTCGACTACGAAACGCCCGTAGGTGGCAGCCTGCTGTTCCGCGGCAATCTCAACCTCGTGTATTCGGACTCATACTACACGCAGCTGGGGATCGACCCTTTCACGCAGCAGGATTCCTACGCCAAGCTGAATGCCCGTGTCGCACTTGCCGCCGACGACGACAGGTGGGAAATCGCGCTCCTGGGCAGGAACCTGACGGACGAAGACGTCAGTGTGAACAGTTTCAATTCCCCGCTTGCGAGCCTCGGCTTTCCGCTGACCTACGTGAAGTTCATCACCCAGCCACGATTCTTCGCGGTTCAGGCCACCTACCGCTTCTGAGCGGCGAGACAGGCGCGGTCCGGTGGGATTTCCAAGGGTCAACCTACCGTACTACGGGCAGTCGATCGGCATCATCATGCTCGGCATGGACGCCGTCCGGGGAAGGCACGCCGAGGTCAACCCGGACCTGCGTCCGGAGAGTTTCACGCGCGTGCCCGGCGACGTGGGCAACGCCACGTCGTTTGGCTTCTCGGTGCAGTACAAGCTGCTGCGCAAAGTCGATATCAATGAAGTCATCACAGCGCGGCCCACTGAGAACGGTACCGCCAGGATGGTGCAGGCGGCGCAAGAGCTGGAGGCCGAAGGTGTACGGGCCATCGCGACCACGTGCGGCCTGTTTTCCTATTTCCAGCCCATCCTGACCGAGGCGGTGGACATACCGGTCATCTCCTCCGCACTGCTGCAGGTTCCCATGGTCGCCAGGACGATCGGCCGCCATCGCAGAGTGGGCATCATGACGGCGAACTCGGACGTTCTGACCGAGCAGCACCTGTCGGCGGTCGGCATCGATGACTCGGTGCCGCACGTGTTGTGGGGGGCGCAGGGACGCCCAGCCGAGGAGAGTTTCTGGGTGTTTGACGAGCTGGACCAGCAGGCTCGAACGCGGCGCCTCGAAGACCGGTTGACCTTGAGTGCTAGGCGACTGCAGCAGGCGCACCCGGACGTCGGGGCGATCGTCCTCGAATGCACAAATACGCCGCCCGGTGCCCATGCCATACAGCAGGCAACCGGTCTGCCGGTCTTCGACGTCATCACCATGATCAAGTGGGCGCATCTTGGGGTGACCCAGCAGCGCTGCAGCGGGTACATGTGAGCCGGCATTGCCGGGCAGCGGAATAGCACGATCCGGTCAGGAGCGGAGATGCGACCGAAGCAGCCGACACTGGCGACACGCAGGCGAATCGTGGGCACGCACTGGGGGCACTATCAGGTGAGCACCAGCGGCGACGAGATCACGGCAGTCGAGCCGGTCGACACCGACAGTCACCCCTCTCCCATCGGCCGCTCGCTGCTGGATTCCCGTAGTCCGGAATGCCGCGTCGCGCAGCCCATGGTTCGCGAGAGCTACCTGCGGCGCGACCCCGACCATCGTAGCCGGCGCGGGCTGGAAGGTTTCGTGACGGTGACCTGGGAACACGCCCTGGATCTGGCGGCGGGCGCGCTGGAGAGGACGCGACGCGAGCACGGCAACGCCGCGATCTTCGGCGGCTCCTACGGCTGGGCCAGTGCAGGACGCTTTCACCACGCGCAGAGCCAGGTACATCGCTTTCTCAACACGCTGGGCGGCTACACCGCGTCCGTGAACACCTACTCCGCCGCCGCCGGGGAAGTGATCGTGCCCCATGTGCTTGGCGCCAGCCTGTACACCGTGGCCGACGAACTGGTTGGCCACGACCAGATCGGTGATCACTGCGACCTGATGGTCAGCTTCGGCGGTCACTGCCTGCACAACAACCAGGTCGTACCAGGCGGCGTGGCGAACCACAAGGACGCCGCCTGCATGAGGCACATTGCCGCAAGGGGCGTCGAGGTCATCAATATCGGTCCACTCAAGGACGACATCCCGGACTTCATGCCCGCTTGGTGGATCAGGCCACGCCCGGGTACGGATGTCGCCCTCATGCTGGCACTCGCGCACCACCTGGAAACGACCGGCCGGGTAGATCGCGCTTTCATCGACCGGTACACCGTGGGCTATGACGTGCTCCGGGCCTACCTACTCGGTGAAAGCGATGGCATCACCAAGGACCTGGCCTGGGCGGAGCCCATCTGTGGCGTATCGCTGGAAGAACTCCGGCTCCTCGCGCACAAGCTGTGCCGCAGTCGTCGGCCGCTGATCACCATTGCATTGGCCCTGCAGCGACAGGAGCACGGGGAACAGGCTTTCTCCGCTGCCATCGCCCTGACGGCCATGCTGGGCACCATCGGCCTCAAGGGCTGCGGCCTGGGCCTCGGCTGGGGCAGCAACGGCAGGGGCAGCTATGTGAGCCACGCACCGCCATTTTTCTGGGGGGCTCTCCCTCAGGGGGCGAACCCTATCGATAGCTATATTCCCGTCGCCCGGATCACGGAGATGCTGGAGAAGCCGGGCGAGCCCTACTCATACGACGGACAGACCCGGACCTATCCGGACATCCAGCTGATCTACTGGGCCGGAGGAAATCCTTTCCATCACCACCAGGACCTGAACCGCCTGCGCCGGGCCTGGCGGAAGCCCGAGACGGTGATAGTCAACGAATCCGCCTGGACGTCGACGGCCCGGCACGCCGATATCGTGTTTCCCGTCGCAACGATGCTGGAGCGCAACGACATCTGCTGCGGCAAGGACCTCTATGTTGCAGCTTCCAGGCAGGTGCTGCCGCCCTTCGCCGAGTCGCGCACCGACTACGAGGTCTTTGCGGCGCTCAGTGCGCGCCTGAACGTGGCGGAGGCCTTTACGGAAGGCCGCGACGAGATGGCCTGGCTGCAGGTCATCTACGCAGTCTCCCGCGACAACGCGGCGCACGCAGGCATCGAGCTGCCAGGCTTCGAGGAGTTCTGGGAGCAGGAATCGATCAGTCTGGAGGGCAGGGTCGGAGCCAGGGAGCTGTACTTCGAGAAGTTCCGTCGCGATCCGGGTCGACATCCCTTGGGCACGCCGTCCGGACGAATCGAGCTGTATTCCGAGGTGCTGGCCTCCTTCGGATATCCGGATTGCCCCGGGCACCCGGCCTGGCTCGAGAAATCGGAGTGCCTGGGCGCGCCGCGCAGCGCGCGTTTTCCGCTGCATCTGATTTCGGCGCAGCCGAAGAACAAGCTGCACAGCCAGTTCGACTTCGGGCGCCACTCGGTGCAGGACAAGATTCGCGGCCGGGATCCGATCGTGATCAATCCCGTCGACGCGGCGGCGCGTGCCGTACAGGACGGACAGGTCGTGCGCGTATTCAACGACCGCGGAGCATGCCTGGCGGGTGTGCGCATCAGCGACGAGATCATGCCGGGCGTCGTGTGCCTGCGTACCGGAGCCTGGTTCGATCCGGACGACAGCCCGGCAGCAAACGGCCTGGAGCGCCACGGCAATCCAAACGTGCTGACACCGGACCAGGGCACGTCCTCGCTGGCGCAGGGCCCGGCGGCACACAGCTGCCTCGTGGAAGTGGAAGCCTATGCGGGCGAGTTGCCCGCGGTCATGGTTTTCCGGCCGCCGTGCATCAGCATCTCGAAACCTGGAGGCGAGGGACCATGACAGATACGACGGAACAGCGAGTCGTCGATTATCGGACCGACGGCGCAGTGGCGCTGATTCGACTCAACCGGCCCGAGCGCCGCAATGCGTTGAACCGGGCGCTCGTCCGGCAACTCAACGCGGCGATCGCCGAATTCAACGCCGACGCCCGCCTGCGCATCGCCGTGATCATGTCGAGCGGCAACACATTCTCGGCCGGCGTCGATCTCAAGGACCTCGAGGCGCTGCGTCAGGAGCCTGGGATCACCCAGCTCGGCGATTGCGCTCCGTACTTCGCAGTGGACTTCGAGGAGGTCGAACTCAACGAAAAGCCTCTCATCGCGGCCCTGCACGGCAACTGCTATGGCGCCGGACTGACGTTCGCCATGGCCTGCGACCTGAGAATCGCAAGCGACGACGCCGCGTTCTGCCTGCCGGAAGCAAGAGCGGGATTCCCAAGCGTGACGGGAAACCTGCGCTGCGTCCGCAACATGGGCATGTCCAATGCGCTCGAGCTGCTGCTGCTGGCCGAGCCCCGGGACGCCGCCTGGGCGCTCAGGACGGGACTGGTCAACAAGGTTGTCAGCCGTGACGAACTGGAACCCGCAGCACTCGGTTGGGCGAGGACCATCGCGTCGATGAGCGCCGATGCCATATCGGGAAGTCGCAAGATAGCCGTGGCAGCGGCCAGCGGCCTGGGCTTCCAGGACATCTGCAGGCTCGGCTCCGGGTTGAGGCAATCCTCCAGCCTCGACAGCAGCTATGTCGCGTCGATCGTCGGAAGGGGTAGGAAATCATGATCTACGACGACGCGACGGTCGAACCGCTGAGACGATCCCACCACGACGAGATCGTTGCCCGCCTGCAGCAAGGCATGGCGGGGCGGGAGCTCGACGCGCTGGTGATCTTCCGCAGCGACCATTTCAACTGGGTCAATGCGCACGAATCGATGTTTCTGCGCGGCGGCATCCAGGGTATGGCCATGCTCGTGATTCCGCGCGAGGGCGCTGCCATCGGCATCTGCGCAGATCATGAATTCGAAGCCATGGACAGGAGCGGTGCGGTGGAAGACTGGCGCGCCGTGCGCACCTGGACCGGACTGGAGGACCGCTACGCGAAGGTCGCCAACACGATGCGCTACGCCAGCGAGGGCCAGAACCTGTCGCCGGAGGGCCTGGCGCCGTTCTTCCACAGCCTGCGCAACGTGCTGCGGGAGATCGGCCTGGCGCGCGGACGCCTGGGCGTGGAAATCAACGACCTCAAGTACGGCATCTACCGGCTGCTGGCCGGTTCGCTGCCGGATGCGCAACTGGCCGATTCGCAGCCGCTCATCCAGCAGGCAGTCATGTCGAAGACACCGTACGAAATATTCAACACGCGTTATGCCGCGTTCCAGCAGTGGAACCGCGTGCATGACGTCATGATGAACATCCGCGCCGGCGACAGCGATGCCGACATCTGCCAGCGCATCAACGAGGCCGTCGTCGCTGCGCCGTCGATCGAAGGCAACAGATTCCTGATGCTGTACATGGGCGAATCGCCCTCCCCGACGGCGCGCTACGGCGACAAGCGCATCGCCGCAGGGGACATGATCTCCATCGACCTCGCCTTTTCGGTCAGGGGCTACGCATCGGACTCCGGCAGGGCCTACGTACTGGGTGAGCCGTCGGACCTGCAGGCAAGGATCGCGCGCGTCTACGCCGAAGCCCACCGGGAAGTCAAGCGGGCCATGGTGCCCGGGGCCCGCCTGGGCGACTTGTATGACATGGCGGCAGATATGGTGCGCGGGCACCGGCTCACGGACTTCAAGCGGGGCCACATCGGGCATGGGCTGGGCTGCTGCACCTATGTCGAGGAGTTCCCGTTCATCATGCGCGGCGCCGATACCGTGCTGCGGCCGAACATGATCATGACCCTGGAAATCCCCTTCTACGGCCAGGGACTCGGCGCCTATTTCGAGGAAGACATCGTCCTGATCACGGAGGACGGCAATGAGTCGCTGACCTCCGCCCCGTTCGGGCTCAACGTCATAACTGCCTGACGGCAGCAGAGAATGCAGGAGGCGGCGTGAACAGAGAGATCTGGGGTGACTTCGAGCGACTGACGCCGGGCAGCGTCGCACTGGCCGAACTGCAGCTTCAGAAACTGAGGAAGCTGCTGGTGCATGTCTACGAGCGTTCCGCGTACTACCGCGGCAAGTTCGACAATGCCGGAGTCGACCCGCACCGGTTCCGGTCCCTAGACCAGTACGCGGCGTATCCCACGTTCGACAAGTACGAGGAGCGGGAGAGTCAGGCGCGGTCACTGCTGGAGGAGGGGCATCCGTTGGGGATGCACCTGTGCTGCGACATCCGCGACGTCAATCGGATCAGCGCATCGTCCGGCACGACCGGAACGCCCAGCTTCCAGGGACACACGCGCAACGATCGCCGGATCCTGGCCATGAATTTCGCGCGCATGCTGGACCTGATCGGCATCCGCCCTGGGGACAGGGTCATGCACGCCGGCGTGATGAGCATGTGGGTTGCCGGTATTCCCGCCATCGACGCCATGCTGGAATACGGTGCGACCGTCATCCCGGTCGGCGCGCTGGTGGGCAGCGTGAGGGTGGCCGAGATGATTGGCCTGACGCGGCCTCACGCCATCCTCTGCACGCCCTCCTTCGCACGTCACCTGGTCAAGAAAGCCAAGTCGGATACCGATGTGGATCTCACTGCCTGTGGCGTCCGCGCCGTGTGCGTCTACGGTGAGCCCGGTGGCAGTGTGCCGGAGATCGTCAACGAGCTTTCCGAGGGGTTCGGGGGCGCTGATGTCTTCGACATGAGCGGCGGCACGAGCTGTCTCAATCCGATCTTCGTCTCCTGCAAGGCCCACGACGGCCTGCACTTCATCGCCCCGGACCACGCGTATATCGAACTCTATGACCGCGGCAGCGGCAAGGTCATGCCGTGGGCGGACGGCGCGGAAGGTGAATTCGTCTACACCGGCCTGGACCGTGAGTGCGGACCGCTGATCCGCTTCATGGACGGCGACAAGATGCGGGTGAATCTCGAGCCCTGCGCCTGCGGCGTGCCGGGCATGCGGGTGGCGATTCTCGGCCGGGTGGACGACATGCTGCTCGTCAAGGGCGTCAACGTGTTCCCCAACGCCATTCGGGACCTGGTCCTCGGGCATGGAGGGCAGGTGACCGGTAATGTTCGCGTGGTCAAACCCACGAATTCACCTGTCGTAGAGCCGCCCGTCGCGGTGAAGGTCGAGTGCAGGGGCACTCCTTCGGATGATGCCAGGCGTCATCTGAAGGAATCGCTGGAAGCAGATATTCAGCGGATTCTGCGCTTCAAGGCTGAGATAGATCTCTATCCGGAAGGCGCACTGCGCATGGAATACGGTTCGACGGGCAAAGCCAAGATCCTCGAGGAACTGGCTTCGGCACGAACGAAGCCTTGAATCAGAACTGCAATCGCATGCGTAACCCGCCCAACCAGATGGTGTCCTCGCCCGGGTTCAAGGCCGGATGGTGGAGGATCTGCAGGTTCGGAACGAACTGAAAGCGTTTCGTGAGTTGCCAGCTGTGGAAAGCCTCGAGAGTCCACTGATCGCGCAGTCCGTCACCGCAGGTCTCCGGCATGGGCCGGCTCCAATTCAGGCCTACTCCAGTCAGAGTCCGTTTCGGATTCTGGCTGTAGCCGAAACCGGCGGCGACCGACGCCCTGTAGAAACCGCCGCCACCATCGCCCCAACCCCCTCTGAGGAAGGGCAACCAGGCGTTGCCCACCATCTTCGTGTACGAAAATGCGACACCTTTGCCCTCGGGCGAAATGGGCACTCCATCGAGCGTCGTACGGGCATCTGAACTGCGCCCGGATTTCCGGAGACTCCCTGCTTTGAGAGGATGGAGCCATGGGAACGAGAAAAATCAGGTATTCGGGCGCGGTCCGGGAGCGGGCGGTGCGGCTGGTCTTCGAGCAGCAGCGTGAACACGGGTCGCAGTGGGCCTCGATCCAGTCGGTGGCCGGCAAGCTTGGCTGCACGGCGGAGACGCTGCGGCGCTGGGTTCGCCAGGCTGAACGGGACACCGGACAACGAGCCGGGCTGACGACTTCGGAACGGGATCGGTGGAAGGCGCTGGAGCGGGAGAACTTCGAGCTCAAGCGCGCCAACGAGATCCTGCGCAAGGCATCGGCGTATTTTGCGCAGGCGGAGCTCGACCGCCACGCGAAGTGATGACGGCGTTCGTCGACGCCCACCGTGACGAATACGGGGTCGAGCCGATCTGCGCGCAGTTGCCGATCGCCCCGTCGACGGACGACGAGCACAAGGCACGGCCGGCCGATCCGCGGCGACTGCCGAAGCGCGTGCAGCGGGACGCCGAGTTGTGCAGTTCGATCCAGCGCGGCACGAACGAGAACACGAACGGGTTGCTGCGGCAGTACTTCCCCAAAGGAACGGACCTGAGCAAAAACAGTCCGCGAGACCTGGCCGCTGTCGCACTCAACACTCGACCTCGAAAGACACTCGGCTGGCGTACGCCGGCCGAAGCACTCAACGCGGTGCTAAACTCAAACAATTAGTCCTGTGTTGCGACGACCGGTTGAACCTGGGCAGTACCTGTCGATCCGCTACGGCGAACGGCTCGCCGAGACCATCATCGGGTTGTTCAAGACCGAGGTGATTCACGAGCGCGGACCGTGGCGCGGCATCGATCCGGTCGAGTACGCGACCCTCGAATGGGTCGACTGGTTCAACAACCGGCGCCTGCTCGAGCCGATCGGCAACGTAACACCGACAGAGTTCGAGCAGAGGTACTATCGGCAACAAACGAGTCTGGCCATCGCGGCCTGACTCACACCCGGAGCTCTCCGGGAAACCCGGCGCGGCTCACACCGATCACGTCTGCCGGCAGCCGCGGAATCGACGCAAGGTGCGACCGCCTCACCGCAAACTGAACGATCGGCACCTGCGAATAGAGTTCACTGCGATTGCGCAACAGGAAATCGAGAGCGGCGTCGCCCGCGGCGATGATCACCTCAGGCGGCCGGGGCGAGTATTTCCGGCGCAGGTACGTGGCGAAGGTCCGCGAGAATTCCGGCCCGCTGAAGCGTGGGAAGTCGAGGAACTCGTCGAACACGATCACGGGTGCTGTGGCGGAGGACCCGATCGCCCGCCGCGAAGGCCGGAGCGCCGGCGCACACGACACAGCACACGGCAGCAAAGGCCAGCGTGCGCGCGCTCATGATTTCGGCTCCAGCGAACTCGCCGCCTGCAGCGCGACCTTGCCGAATTTCTCGCGGATGCGGTCCA
>CAZRKS010000053.1:0-14071 GCA_964600315.1 uncultured Steroidobacteraceae bacterium
ACCGCGTCAAGGCGCTCGCGCCGCAGCATCCCGAGTGGCAGACGCAGGAGCCTTTTGCCTCGATCCTGAAGGGCGACCTCGAGGCCGCGCTGAAAGGTGGTGACAAGGCGCTGCTGGAACTCGTGATGGCGACTCACGCTGGCATGACGACCGACGAGTTCCAGAAGATCGTCAGTGACTGGATCGTCACGGCCAGGAACCCGGTGACGAAGCGGCCGGTGCTTGAGATGGTCTACCAGCCGATGGTCGAACTGCTCGCCTACCTGCGCGCACACGGCTACAAGACGTTCATCGTGTCGGGTGGCGGCATCGAGTTCATGCGCCCCTGGGCGGAAAAGGTCTATGGCGTGCCGCCCGAGCAGGTGGTCGGGTCGAGCATCAAGACGAAGTACGAGGTCCGCGACGGTCAGTCGGTGCTGGTGCGCCTGCCGGAGCTGAATTTCATCGACGACAAGGACGGCAAGCCCGTCGGCATCAACCAGCACATCGGCCACCGTCCCATCGCAGCCTTCGGCAACTCCACTGGCGACCAGCAGATGCTGGAGTACGCGACATCCGGCAGCGGCAAGCGCTTCGCGATGCTGGTGTTGCATGATGACGCAGAGCGCGAGTTTGCATATGGTCCGGCCAATGGGCTGCCCGACAGCCACTTCGGCACCTTCAACCAGTCGCTGTACGACGAGGCGAAGCAGCGTGGCTGGATCGTCATCAGCATGCAGAAGGACTGGAAGCGGGTCTTCCCGGCGAAGCCGTAGCAACGAACCACGCCCCGCACCCTCGAGCGACAAACGAATCGACTACGACGGAGACATTCGATGAGGACCCGCGTCCCCAAACTGGTCTTGGTACTCGCCTCCCTTGCACTGCTTCCGCCCACCGTCGCCACGCTCGGTGGCTGCGCCAGCACGGCGGGCGTCGAACAGGAGCAGGTCTACACCGCCGCGAATGGTTTCGTGGTCGTCGACACATTCGCATACGTCGCCACCGTGACGGCAA
This sequence comes from uncultured Steroidobacteraceae bacterium, assembly GCA_964600315.1. GTDB lineage: Bacteria > Pseudomonadota > Gammaproteobacteria > Steroidobacterales > Steroidobacteraceae > RPQJ01. The sequence continues at coordinate 997 of CAZRKS010000053.1, forward strand.
TTGACGCTGCCAGGCGTAAGGTGACCGTGACCACGCCCGACGGCACGGCGGCGACCTTCAAGGCCGCCAAGAGCGTCGACCTGGGCTCGTTCAAGGTCGGTGAGCAGATCGGCTTCCAGGCGACGGAAGCGATGGCACTGGTCGTGCGCAAGGACGGCCGGCCTCCTGCGGACGCGGCTGCGATCGAACTCGCTGCGGCCACCGACGGCAAGACGACCGGTGTGTTCGAGGGCGAGGCGGTCGAGGTCTCCGCCCACGTGGTTGCAATCGACCCGGCCTCGCGCAGGGTAACCTTCCAGCTCGCCGATGGCACGACCAAGACCATGAAGGCGCACCAGCAGGTCGACCTTTCCGGCCTCGCGGTCGGCGACTCCGTGACCGTGGAGTATGCCGAGTCACTCGCCATCGCCAGCTCCAGCTGATCGGTGACAACCATGAAGGTCCAGCTTCTCGCTGCGGCGATCTGCGCCGCTGTCGTCGCCACTGCGCCGGCGCATGCAGAAATGAGTGCCGAGGATCTCGCGAAGCTCGCGCAGAATCCGGTCGGCAACCTCATCAGCCTGCCGTTCCAGAACAACACGAACTTCAACGTCGGGCCGCAGGATGGCACGCAGAACATCCTGAACATCCAGCCGGTGTTGCCGATCACGCTGAACAAAGACTGGAACCTCATCACCCGCACGATCGTGCCGCTGATCTGGCAGCCGGGTTTCTACGCCGGGCAGGGCACGCGCTTCGGACTGGGCGACCTCCAGTTGTCGGGATTCGTCTCCCCGAGCCAGCCCTCCGCCGGCGGCCTGATCTGGGGTGCCGGCGCGATCGTCCAGATGCCGACCGACACCAATGACCTCGGCAACAAGAACTGGGGCCTCGGACCCACGGCCGTCGTGTTGCGCATGAAGCACGGCGACCCGTGGGTGTACGGCGTGCTGGTGAACAACGTCTGGTCGCTCTCGAATGACAACGCCGGTGGCGCGTACAACAACGGCCTCATGCAGCCCTTCCTGAACTACAACTTCAAGGGCGGCCTCTATCTGACCAGTGCGCCGATCGTCACGGTCGACTGGAGGGCGGACAGCGACCAGGCGTGGACGGTGCCGCTGGGCGGCGGCGTGGGCAATATCTTCCACCTTGGGAAGCTGCCGGTGAACACGCAGGTCTCCGCCTATTACAACGTCGTCCATCCGGACTATGGAGCGAATTGGCAGCTGCGCGCGCAGGTGCAGCTGATGTTCCCGAAGTGACGGGAGCAGTTCGGCGATAGCTCACGCCTCGCTATGCGGTCGCGCTTCACCGCAGTCATGACGAGCAGCATCGGCACGAACGTGCAGAAGTTCGCGTTGGCGAGGCTCGAGCCGTAAACCTCCGCGGGTTGGCTGAACATTCCATGCGCATTCCTGCCCAGCGCCGGCGTACGCGATGGCCGGGCTCAGGTACAGAATGATGCACTCGAGGCCCGTCGAGATGTACTGCAGGCCCAGGAAGTCGAGATAGCTCGAGAGACAGTAGCCGACGAATCCGAGCAGCAGGACGGCCACCACGTCCTTGCGCCGCATCGGCGCGGGCGTGCGGGTCGCCGTGTACCACCAGACCGCCGACCAGAAGAGTGGCAGCGAGAAGATCATCCGCAGCGCCAGCACCGTCTCGGTATGCGCGCCATGGCGATAGCACAGCTCGACGACGATGGCTTTCGCGCAGAACCGCGCCGCCCCGAGCACGCCGATGAAAATGGCGGCTTGCCTCCCGTCGCGCACTCGTATCTGCTTCGCAACGGGCCCGTCGACCGGTCGCCGGTGGCGACCGGATTCTATGCGACTACCGCTGGCCTCCTGCGGCCCGGGCTGCCATCATTGACGGCCCAGAGCTGCCCGGAACGCGCCTAACCCCGCATGTACACGAGCTTTTTCGGACTCCAGGAAAAGCCGTTCGCGATCACGCCGGACCCCCGCTATCTGTACCTGAGCGGGCGGCACGCGGAGGCGCTCGCGCACCTGATGTACGGCATCAACGAGGCGGGCGGCTTCATCCAGCTCACCGGCGAGGTCGGCACCGGCAAGACGACGGTCATCCGCAGCCTGCTCGAGCAGCTGCCGGGGCACGCCGACGTCGCGCTGATCTTGAACCCTCGCGTCACGCCGGCCGAGTTCCTGCTCACGATCTGCGAGGAACTGCACGTGCCCGTGCCCGAGTCCGGTCGCGGCAGCACCAAGACGCTCATGGACCTGCTCGGCCGGCACCTGCTCGACACGCACGCCCGCGGCCGGCGCGTCGTGCTGATCGTCGACGAAGCGCAGAACCTCAGCACGCAGACGCTCGAGCAGGTGCGCCTGCTCACCAACCTCGAGACTGCCACCACGAAGCTGCTGCAGATCATCCTGATCGGGCAACCCGAGCTGCGCGACCTGCTCGACCAGCCGGAGCTGCGGCAGCTCGCGCAGCGCATCACCGGCCGCTATCACCTGAACCCGCTCTCGGCCGAAGAGTCGTCCGGCTACGTGAAGCACCGCATGCGAGTCGCCGGCGCGACCGCCGAGGTGTTCACACCGGCCGCGCTGCGCGAGGTGCATCGCCTCGCTGGCGGCGTGCCGCGCGTGATCAACGTCGTCTGCGACCGTGCCCTGCTCGGTGCGTTCACCAAGGAAGAACACCGCGTCGGCGGCGCACTCGTCCGGCAGGCCGCTTCCGAGGTGTACGGCCGCCCGATGCCGGCGCCGTGGCTCAAGTGGGCCACGGCCGTGGCCGCTGCGGCCGGAGTGACGCTGGTCGCCATCGGCGTCGCGAGCCTGTGGAGCGCGCGCCATCGAACCGACGCGGCGCGTGCGGCACGGCCGCCGGCCGCTGCAATGTCGCCGGCGGTCGCGACCGGCACTCCGGGCGCGCCGGGGTCAGCGGCCGTCGCTCCGGCCGCCGCTCCGGCAGCGCCGCCCGCCGTGAGCCTCGACGAACTGCTGGCCCGGCACGCGAACGACACGACCACCGAGGCCGCGCTCGCGCGGCTGTTCGCGCTCTGGGGCGCCGAGTACGAGCCGGCCCGCGGCCGTGGCTGCGACCAGGCCTCGCGGCAGGGACTCGAGTGCCTGTTCCAGAAGGGCTCCTGGGCACAGCTGCGCACGCTCAATCGCCCCGCCATCCTCACCCTGACGGACGACGTCGGCCGCGCCCACCAGGTCCTGTTGACCGCCCTTTCGGACGAGTCGGCGACCTTCCAGCTCGGCGGCGAGTCCCGCAAGGTGCCCATCGCCACGGCGTCGCGCTACTGGTTCGGCGACTTCCTGCTGCTGTGGCGGCCGCCGATGGCGGTTGCGAAGGCGCTGTCGCCCGGCATGCGCGGGGCCGACGTGAAGTGGCTGCGCGAGAGCCTGCGTGCCGCTCAGGGCCTGCCCGAGACACCGGCCGCGAGTGATGCGTACGACGAGGACCTCACCCGCCTGGTCCAGGATTTCCAGCGCCAGCACCGTCTCACGGTGGATGGCGTCGCCGGCGTGCAGACCCAGATCGTGCTCGACACCGCGCTCGGTACGACCGGCTCGCCGACGCTCCTGGCACAGGCCGCCGGGAGCTGACGCATGTCGTTCATCCTCGACGCGCTGCGCAAGTCGGAACACGAGCGGCAGCGAACGACGGGCCCGGCGCTCGCAGAGGTCGCCGTTGCTGCGCCGCGGCCCCGCAGCAACGTCTGGGCAACCGTTGCGATCACGCTGCTGCTCGTCAACCTCGTGGCGCTCGGCGTGCTGCTGATCCGCAAGGCAGGTCGCGAACCAGCGATCGGCGCACCGGCCCCTGCCGTGACGACCGCGGCCACACCGCAGGACTACGCGCCCCCAGCCGGCGCGACGGCTTCCGCAGCAGGGCCGGCGCCCGCGCCCGTCTCGCTCACGCGGACCGCGCCCGAACCGGTGGCGGCCCCGCAGACACCGCCGATGCTGAGTCCGGCCGCCCCGCCGGCGCAGGACGCCTCCGGAGCGCGCAATCCGCTCGAGGATGAGGTGTCCGCCGGTCCGCCTGCGCTCGACCCCGCAGTCATCGAGCAGGCGGCGGCACCGCCTCCGGGACCGCCCGCCGTGACGCGCACTCCTGCCGGGCGGGGCTCGGTCGTCTACGAGTCGCTGCCCGAGACCGCCGCCCTGGGCGGAGCGGCGCACTCCGCCCCTGCGGCCAGCGCTGCCCCGGCCGGGCTCCCCACGGCCGACGAGGTGAGCGCGGCCGGAGGCGTCCCGGCGCTCAACCTCGACCTGCACGTGTACTCGACGACGCCGGCGCAACGCATGGTGTTCGTGAACGGACGCAAGTACCACGAGGGCGACACGCTGCAGGAGGGCCCGGTCGTCCGGCAGATCACCTCCGACGGCGTCGTCCTCGAATACCGCGGCAGCCGGTTCCTGCTGCAGCGCGACTGACCGCGAGGGCCGGCCGGTGAACGCCGCTGCGATCGGTGCCGACCAGCTCGACGGGCTGCAGCTCAACCGGGCCTTCAAGGCCGGGATCCTGCGCCTGCTCGCGCAGCAGGAGCACCTGAACAAGATCAACGTCTTCCCGGTGCCGGACGGCGACACCGGCACCAACCTCGCGCTCACGTTCGGAGCGGTGCTCGGCACGCTGCAGCGCTGGCCCGACCGCCACGCGGGCAAGACGCTGACCCGCGTCGCCGACGCAGCGCTCGACGGCGCGCGCGGCAACTCGGGCGCCATCGTCGCGCAGTTCTTCCTCGGCCTGTGCGACCGGCTCGGCCATCTCGGGCGGCTGAGTGCCGGCGACTTCGCGGAGGCGGTGCACGGCGGTGCCGACTACGCTCGGGAGAGCCTGTCCGAGCCGCGCGACGGAACCATCCTGACCGTGCTCACGGACTTCGCGCACGAGTTGCGGCGCGTGCAGCGCGAGGGCGTGCGCGACTTCCGCGACCTCCTGCGCCGCGGAGTCGCCGCCGCGCAGCAATCGCTCGAGCGCACGAAGTTCCAGCTCGAGGCACTGCGCCGGGCCGACGTCGTCGATGCGGGTGGCCAGGGCTTCGTGGAGTTCATGGCGGGCGTCACCGACTACCTCGAACGCGGGACGGACGAGGAACCCGTTGCGCCGGTGCCCGCGGTCGTCGACTCGGCCAGCGAGACGACGGCCGGCCGCGAGGAGGACCTCGCCTACCGTTACTGCACCGAGTGCGTCGTGACCGGCGACCGCATCGACCGCCGGCACCTGCGCGAGGACCTGTCGGCCGTCGGCGGCAGCCTCGTGATCGCCGGGCTGCAGACCAAGGTCCGCGTGCACATCCACGCAAACGAGCCGTCCGAGGTGTTCCGCATCGCCGCGCGTCACGGCGAGGTGTCGGGCGAGAAAGCGGACGACATGCAGCGACAGCAACACGCGGCGCACCTCGTCGGACGCAAAGTGGCCGTGGTGACCGACTCCGCCGCGGACATCCCGGAAGACGAAATGGACCGGCTCGACATCCACATGGTGCCGCTACGCGTCCACTTCGGCGAGCACAGCTACCTCGACAAGGTGGGGCTCGCGGCGGAGGAGTTCTACGCGGAACTGTCGCGCAATCCTCACCACCCGAAGACTTCGCAGCCGCCGCCGGGCGATTTTCGCCGTCGCTTCGAGTTCCTCGCGTCCCACAGCCCGGCGGTCGTCTCGGTGAACCTGACGCGCAAGGTGAGCGGCACCTGCGGGTCAGCGGAGAGCGCCGCGAGCCGCGTCAGCGCCCACGGCAAGGTCACGGTGCTCGACTCGCAGAATGCGTCGCTCGGCCAGGGACTCGTGGCGATGTATGCGGCCGAATGCGCACAGGCGGGCTACGATGTCGAGCACGTCATCGAGGCGACGCGCGCCATCCTGCCGCGCACGCGCACCTTCGGGTTGGTCGGCTCGCTCGCATGTGCGGTCCGCGGCGGCCGCGTGCCGCGCTGGGTCAAGATCGTGGCCGACGCGCTGCGGCTGATGCCCGTGCTGTGCAACCGCGACGGCCGCATCACTGCGGGCGGCGTACTGTTCGGGCGCAAGCGCCTCGAGGCGAAGTTCGCGCGATTCGTCCGCCGCCGCATGCGCTCGGACCGCCGTTACCGGATCCTCGTCGGCCACGCGAACTGCGAGGCGACAGGGCGCTGGCTGCTCGATCAGTTCCAGGGCGACAACGTGTGCTACCGCCGGCTGGTGCCGGTCGGGAGCGCGCTCGGCGTCCACGGCGGGCCCGGCCTGCTCGTGGTCGCCATGCAGGAATACGAGGGTCCACCATGAAGATCGAAACGCTCGCCGTGCATGCCGGACGCGAGCCGGACCCGGCGACCGGTGCGCTGCGCGAGCCGATCCACCTCGCGACCACGTTTGAGCGTGACGCGGACGGCAGCTATCCGCGCGGCTACGAATATACGCGGGCCGGCAACCCGAATCGCCGTTCGCTCGAGCGCGCGCTCGCGGCTCTCGAGGGCGGCGCCGAGGCGGTGGCGTTTGCGTCGGGCTCCGCCGCGACGCTCGCGGCCTTCGCGCTCGCCGCACCGGGCGGCAGGATCGTCTGCTCGGCGGACTGCTACCACGGCACGGCCAAGCAGCTGCGCGACATCCTGCCGCGGTGGGGACTCACCGCCGAGTTCGTCGATACGACCGACACCGCGGCCGTCGCGCGGGCGCTGGATGCGCCGACGGCGCTGGTCTGGATCGAGACGCCTTCGAACCCGCTGCTGCGGGTGAGCGACATTGCGGCGCTGGCGGCACTCGCGCACCAACGCGGCGCGCTGTTCGCCTGCGACAACACCTTCGCGAGCCCGATCCTGCAGCGGCCGCTCGCACTCGGCGCCGACCTCGTGATGCACAGCACGACGAAATACCTCGGCGGTCACAGCGACGTGCTCGGCGGCGTGCTGGTCGTGCCGGAGCGTGGTCCGCTGCTCGACCGGCTGCGGGAATTCCAGGGCACGGCAGGCGGCGTGCCGTCGCCCTTCGACTGCTGGCTGGTGCTGCGCAGTCTCGCGACGCTGCCGCTGCGCGTGAGGGCACAGGCGGCGAGCGCGGCCGAGGTCGCGCAGTTCCTCGCCGCGGACCGTCGCGTCGAGCGCGTTCACTACGCGGGACTGGCGAGTCACCCCGGGCATGCGCTCGCCGCGCGCCAGATGACGGGCGGTTTCGGCGCCGTGGTTTCGTTCCAGGTTCCGGGCGGTGCGCCCGAGGCACTGCGCGTCGCGGCGTCCACGAAGATCTTCACGCGGGCGACCAGCCTCGGCGGCGTCGAGAGCCTGATCGAGCACCGCGCGTCGGTGGAAGGCCCCGCGACCCGCACGCCGCAGAACCTCCTGCGGACGTCGATCGGTCTCGAGGCCGCTTCCGACCTGATCGCCGACCTCGACCAGGCACTCGGCGGCTGACGCCGGCTCAGCCGGTCGGCTTCTGCGCGGCGCCTTCGACCGGCCGCCCGTCCTTGACCCACGCTTCCATGTCACCCTGCAGGTGCTGGAGCCGCGTGTAGCCATTGGCCTCCAGCGTCTCGGCCGCGAGTCCGGCCCGCCGGCCGGAGCGGCAGTACAACACGACATCCTTGTCCTTCGGGATCTCGGCGAGGCGCGACGCGACTTTGTCGTAGGGAATGTTGACCGCGCCGGGCACGTGGCCTGTCGCGAATTCCTCTGGCGAGCGCACGTCGAGCACCAGCGGCGCAGCATCGGGCTGCGCCTGCAGCGCGATCAGCTGTTCCTGGGTGATCGGTGGCGGCATCGTCTGAGCCATCCCGACGGACGCGACCAGCAGACACACGACGCAGATCAGTGCCTTGGAATTCATCGTCGTTCTCCTCCGGAGCTGTCCATGATGCAGGCGTCCGCCTCGATCTCGACCAGCATAGCCGCATCGACGAGGCCGCTCACCTCGACCAGCGTGGCCGCGGGGCGGATCGCACCGAAGACCTCGCCGTGCACGCGGCCGACCGCCTCCCAGTCGCGCAGGTCGCGCACGTAGATCCGCGTGCGCACCACGTGCTCGAGCCCCGCGCCCGCCCGTTCGAGTGCGGCGCGGATGTTGGCCAGCGCCTGCCGTGCCTGCGCCGCGGCATCGCCGGGGGCGACGATCCTGCCGTCCGGGCCGGTCGCCGTGGTGCCGGACACCCACACGAACGGGCCGACGCGCACCGCGCGCGAGTAGCCGACCAGGGGTTCCCACGGGGTTCCGGTCGCGATGTTCGTGCGTTCGTTCAACACGCAGCTCCTGTTCCGGGGCGGGCGAGCCGCTCGAGGGCGGGCCCCGCGACGCGGTACACGGTCCAGTCTTCCATCGCGACCGCCCCGAGCTTGCGATAGAAGGCAATCGCCTTTTCGTTCCAGTCGAGCACCGACCACTCGAAGCGCCCGCAGCCGCGCTCGACGGCGAGGGCGGCCAGGTGACGCAGCAGCGCCTCGCCGTACCCTCGACCACGGTGCTCGGGACGGACGTACAGGTCCTCGAGGTACAGCCCGGGCTGGCCCAGGAACGTCGAGTAGTTGTGGAACCAGAGCGCGAAGCCGACGGTCTCGGTCCCGAGCCGCACCATGGCCGCCTCGGCGTAGGGTCGCGGCCCGAACAGGTGCTCGTGCAGTCGGTCCGCGTCGATGCGCACTTCGTGGGCGAGGCGCTCGAATTCGGCCAGCTCGGTCACGAGCGCGACGATCAGGGGCACGTCGCCCGTGATGGCGGGTTCGATGCGCATCTGCAGGGACGCCGGCATCGCTGCTCCTTTTTTCAGATTCCCTCGACAGATCGAGCCTATGAGCCTTGCGAACAAGGCTGCTCGTACGTATTGTCAAACAATAGTTTACTAGAGCCGGACACGATGTCAGCCGAATCGAGCCGCCTGCCCCTGAACGCGCTGCGCGTCTTCGAAGCGGTCGCGACCCACCTGAGTTTCACGGCCGCGGCGAAGGAACTGGGCGTGACCACGGCCGCGGTGAGCGCCCAGGTCAAGTCGCTCGAGGCCGACATCGGTGTGCCGCTGTTCCGTCGCCACACGCGGGCCGTGGCGCTCACGCAGGAGGGCGCCGAGCTCCTCCCGGGCGTCCGCCGCGGTCTCGACGAGCTGCGTCGCGCCGTGGACCGCCTGCGCCGCGAGCGGGTCGGAGGTCTGCTGAACCTGAGCGTGCCGAGCGAGTTCCTGCAGCGCTGGTTGCTGCCTCGGCTGGGCGAGTTCACCCGCCGGCACCCGGAGATCGAGGTGCGCTTCGGCCCCGCCCGCGCCGCACTCGATTTCAGCCGCGACGATTTCCACGCCGCCATCCTGTACGGGTCCGGCGCCTGGCCGGGGCTCAAGTCCGAACGCCTGCTCGACGAGTGGGTGTTCCCGGTGTGCAGTCCGGCCTTGCTCGCGAAGCTCGGGCCCATCGAGACACTGAACGACTTCGCGCGCTACCCGCTGATCCACAGCCGCGCGGAGCCCTGGGTGGACTGGCTGCGCCGGGTCGGCGGCGATACGACGCGCGCCGAAACCGCCCCGCTGGCCGAGGACTCGGCGGCGACCCTGGCCGCCGTGGAGCAGGGCAAGGGCGTCGCTCTCGCCCGCTGGTCGCTGGTGGCGGCCGATCTCGCGGCCGGCCGGCTGGTGCGACCGATGATGCCGAGCGTGCAGCAGCGCAACGCGTGGTATCTGGTCGCGCCGCCGGAGCACTTCTCGCTCCCCAAGGTCGTTCGCTTCCGCGGCTGGCTCGTTGAGTGCTGCCGCGAGTTCGCGCCGCCGACCGGCGAGACGCTGGCGGCGGACTGAGCACGGCCGATCGATGGCCGCCGACAGCGGCGCGACAGGCCGATCCGGTCGGGAGCGCTTCCCGAAAACGCCGTGAACCCATCCATGGGGGCTCCGGGCGCCGCGTCCCTGCGGCGCACGGTTTCGGAAAGCGCTCCCGACCGGATCGGCCCCGCAGCAGCGTTTCGGCACCGAACGGTGTGACACGAGCAGGCCGCGACTTCGTGCCCGCCGGCTGCGAAGGTCCGCTGCACGGCGCGGTTGCGGGCACGGCTTCGCGGACAGGGCAGGTCTTCCCGAACCCGTCCGCGGCAGGACGCCGCGGCCGGAGGCCCCAGGGATGGGTTCACGCCGTTTTCGGGAAGACCTCCAGGACCCGGAAACCAGCGGTACGGCAAACCTACGGCGCCGAGAACCGCAGCCGCGCGATGACCGGCCGGTGGTCCGACCCGATCGACGGTCCGACGGCCGTGCTCTCGACGCACACGCCGGGTGACACCAGAACGTGATCGATCCTGAGCGCCAGCGGCCAGAAGCCGGCCCTCCACGTCGGGCGCCACCACGCGCCGTGCGTCGCGTCGCGCAACCCGCTCGCGGCCAGGAACCGGGCGAATTCGGGCGAGTGCATCGTCAGGTTCAGGTCGCCCATCGCGACGGCTGGACCACCCTCGGACCGCAACAGCCTCGCCGCTGCCCCTAGCGACCGGTCACGGGCCTGCGCCAGCCTCGGCACGATGGGCCAGTGGGTGTGCAGCGCGAGGAACCGGAGCGGCTCGCCCTCGATTGCCACGCGGCCGGCGAGGGACGGCAGGCCGTCGCCCGCGAAGTCCTCGCGCTCGACGTCCTCGAGCGGCCAGCGGCTCAGGATGCCGATGCCGTAGGGATCCTCGCGGGCGAGCAGCTTCTGGTGCGGATACGCGGCGATGCGCGACAACTCGCCGGCCCAAGCCGCCGTGACTTCCTGCACGACCACCACATCGGCGGGGTGTTCGGCCAGCCACTCGACGAACCGGCGACGGTCGACATTGCTGAACTGCAGGTTGGCGGTCACGACCGTGAACGCCGGGCCCCCGCAGCCCGCCGCCGGCTCGCTGGCGACGGATCGCTGCAGGGCCGGCAGCGCGTGGAAGACGGCGAGCAGCGCCGCGAGTGACGCCGGCCAGGGCCGACGCATCACGACGAACACGGCGGCCAGCAGCAGCGCGCCCGCGGCGTACTGCACGCGGAAGTGGCTGAACAGTTCGAACGGCCAGCCGAGCGCTGCCGCGGCCGCGAGCGCCGTCGCGACGCACAGGGCGGCCAGGGCCCACCAGCGGACGGTGCGCGTGCCCCGCATGTGCCCATTATGAGCGCCGCGCGGCGCGGCCGCGTGCAGCGAGTCCGGCCGCAGGGTCAGTCGATCCGGGCGAGGAACTGCTCGATCGCGGCGACGCACTCCGGCTCATCCAGCATCGGCGGGTGCCCGCGCCGGGCGACGGTGACGCGCTCGAGGTCCGGCTTCTCGCGCGCCATGCGGTCGAACGTGTCCTGCGACAGTACGTCCGACAAGGCACCGCGCAGCGCGAGCGTCGGGATCGGTCTCAGCGCCGCGAACACCGGCCAGAGATCCGGCGCCGCGCCAGCGGGCGCCGCGCGCACGGCCTCGCCGATCATGGGGTCCATGGCGAGCTGCGGCACGCCGTCCACGTCCGTGTAGCTGCGGCGCGCGAAGTTCATCCAGTCCTCGTCGGTCGCCTCGGGCCACGCCAATCCGTAGGTCGCCCTCGCCTGCGCCGCCGCTTCGTCCCAGGTGCGCACCGGATCGTTCCGCCCGACGTAGGAGGCGATGCGCTGCAGGCCTTCGGGCGCCACCTCGGGCCCCACGTCGTTCAGGATCACGCCCGCGAGCGCCTGCGAGGCCGTGGCCGCGATGACCATGGCCAGGATCCCGCCGAGCGACGTGCCGAGGACGATCACGCGCGGCACGCCGGCGTCGGCCAGCAGCCGCGCGACGTCGACGACGTACGTGCCCGGGTGGTAGTTGCGCCAGTTCGGGTCGTGCTGCGACAGGCCGCGGCCGCGCAGGTCCGCGCTCAGCACGCGCCGCGAACGCCGGATGCGGAGCGCGATGCTCTCGAAGTCACGGCTGTTGCGCGTGAGTCCGGGCAGGCAGAGCACGGGAACACGGCCAGCCTCGGCGCAGGCGTAGTCACGGTAGTAGAGCCTGAGCCCGTCGGCCGAAGAAAAGTAGCGGTCCTGCCATGCATTCGACGTCAAGGATCACCCGTCCCGCGCCCCGGGGGCGCCCGTGTATTGCGCGCGGAGCTCGCGCTTCAGGATCTTGCCATTCGGATTGCGCGGGAGCGAGTCACGGAACGCGACTCCGCTGATGCGCTGCTGCCGGCCGACGCGCTCGTTGGTCCATGCGACCAGCGCCGCAGCATCGGTCGCGGCGCCCGCGCGCGGCACGACGACCGCGAGCGGCGTCTCTCCCCAGCGCTCGCTCGGCACGCCGACCACGGCGACCTCGTCCACGTCCGCATGTCCCTGCATCACGGCCTCGATGTCAGCCGGGTAGATGTTCTGGCCGCCCGAGAGGATGAGGTCCTTCTTGCGGTCGACGATGTAGAGAAAGCCCTCCTCGTCCAGCCGGCCAATGTCGCCCGTACGCAGCCAGCGGCGGCCACGCTCGTCGACCCAGGTCGCTTCTTCGTTGGCGTCCGGGCGCGCGTGATAGCCGGCCATCAGGATCCGCCCGCGCCCGACGATCTCGCCCGACTCGCCGGCCGGCACCTCGCGATCGTCGGCGCCGAGGACGCGCAGGTCGGTGCCGGGCAACGGCTTGCCGACCGAGGCGAGCTTTCGCGCCACGTCCTCGGGCGCGAGCGTCGTGATCAGTCCTTCCGTCAGCCCGTACAGCTCGATCAGCTCGCAGCGCAGCCTGCGGATCACTTCTGCCTTCAGCGACCCCGACAGCGGCGACCCGCAGCACATCAGGCTGCGCAGCGAGCAGAGGTCGAAGCGCCCGAGGTCGGGCAGCTCGAGGAGCCGCTGGAACTGCACCGGCACCATGGCGCCGTGCGTGATCCGTTCGCGCTGCACGACCTCGAGCAGCGTGCGCGGGTCGAACGAGCGCATCACGACGACCGTGCCGCCCGCGAGGAGCGTGCACAGGAACCCCGCCCAGCTGATGTTCGAGTAGAGTCCGAGCGAGCAGAGGGTGCGCGCGCCGCAGTGGTAGCGCAGCGCGATGGCGAGGTCGTAGGCCCAGTCGAGCCGCCGGCGATGCGTGTGGACGATGCCCTTCGGCAGTCCCGTCGTGCCGGAACTGTAGATGATGTTGCACTCGTCCTCGCCGTCGATCTCGACCGGCGGCGGCGCGGCGGACTGGTCGTCCCGCCAGCTTCGATA
>CAZRKS010000054.1:0-13821 GCA_964600315.1 uncultured Steroidobacteraceae bacterium
CGCCCCAGCCAGCGCTGCGACTTCTCGAGCGCGATCAGGTCCGCCGTCCGGTCGAACCCGAACCGCCGCGCCTGCTCGAGCGCGAGCAGCAGCAGCCGGGCGCTCGCGTAGGCGTCCGCAATGGCGTGGTGCCGGCCGATCGGCGGCAGGTCGAAATGCCGGGTCCAGTCGTCGAGCGAGTCGTTGTCGGTGCCCGGCAACAGCGCGGGCAGGATGCACGCGAGATCGAGAAAGCGCACCCGCACCCGGATGCCGAGGCGCGACAGCAGTTCGCGCCCGAGCACCGTCGCGTCGAACTCCGCGCGGAAGGCGACCGCGACCGCGCCGTCCAGGAACTCGAGGAACGACACGAGCGCGGTGACCGGATCCGTGCCGCCCCGCTGCTCCTGGCCGCCGATCTGGTGGATCAGGATGTTGTCGACGCGGCTCTCCTGCTGCTGCCGGACGACGACCTCGAACGCGTCGTCGTGCCGCACCGCACGCGCGCTGACCGCGACGGCGCCGATCGAGATGATGCGGTCGGCGTGCATGTCGGGTCCCGTCGTCTCGAGATCGAGCGCCACGAGGCGCGCGAGCGACAGGAGCCCCGAGTCGGCCCAGCGTTCCTCGGCAGCGCGTTCCCGCGCGCGGATCCTGAGCAGGCGCAGGCTGTCCCGCACGGCGGGCGGCAGCGAGCGGCGCACGCGCCGTGCCTCGATCACGTGCTGCAGGGGATACGGCATCGGCAAGGGAAGCCGGCGACCGTCACTGGCCGATCGTCTGCTCGAGGCGCTGCTGCAAGGCCTTCGCCTGCCGGAACGACTCCTTCAGCATGCGCCGGTCGAGGTCGTTCAGCGCGTAGGGGTCGAGCCGGTTCGCTTCCGCTCGCGCCTCCTGCTCCGCCTCGGTGCGCTCCGGCTCGAGCGCTCCGCGCTGCGCCCGCAGGCGCAGCATCTGCAGGAAGTGGTAGGCCTCGACCGCGGAGCCGGTCTCGCGCTCGTCGATGGCGAGGCGCCGGCCGGCGAGCCGCAGGCGCTGCGCCGTGTTGGTGTCCGCGATGCCGAGCGCGAGCGCGAACGCGCGTGCCGCGTCAACGAAAATCCGCGTGCCGTGGCTCTTGAGATCGAGGGTGCCCGCGTGCTCGCCGTCGTCGGTGCGGAACGTGCGGATGCGGCCGAGCGGCGGCTCTGCCTGCAGCGCGTTTGCGACGAGCAGCCTCTGGAAGAGACGGTTCTCCGGCGTCACGCCCACGAGCCAGTTGCGCAATTGCTCGGCGAGCGCGAGATTGCCGTGCAGACCGCGGAAGTCGAAGAAGATGTTGGCCCGCAGCAGCGCCTCGGGCGTGGGTTCGCGGATCCAGGCTGCGAAGCGCGCGCGCCATTCGTCCGCGCTCAGGCAATGCTCCGGGTTGCGCCCCATGATGTCGCCCGGGCAGAGCGGGAAGCCGAGCTCGGCGAGCGACTCGTTGGCGGCGGTGGCGAAGAGCAGCAGGGTCCGCCGCGCGGCGTCCGCCGCGTCGGCGCCGCACTCGAACAGGATCGCGTTGTCCTGGTCCGTCGCCACCGTCTGCTCGCGGCGCCCTTCGCTGCCGACGGAGAGCCAGCACCAGTCGAGGCCGTCGAGCTCGAAGCGCGGCTCGAGCAGCGCGAACAGGCGGCCGGTCAAGGCGTCGTTGAGGGCGGTGATCGTGTGCGTGAGCGGCTCGGCCGCGGCACCCTGCGCCACGAGGTTGTCGGTGAGCGCGTCGATGTCGCGGCGGGCGCGCTGCAGGCCGCCGAGGTCCCGCGCCAGGCGGATCGACTGCACGATGTTGCGCATCGTGACCCGCTGCAGCGCGAAGAGGTCGCGCTCCGAGACGACGCCGCTCAGCCTTCCCTCGCTGGTGACCATGACCTGGTGGTAGCCGAGCTGCGCCATCATCGACAGCGCTTCCTGGGCGGTCGCCAGTTCGTCGAGCTGGCCCGACACGGGCGTCATCACCTCGTCGATGGCCGAGGCGAGATCGACGCCCGGCAGCACGACCCGGTCGAGCAGGTCGCTGAGCGTGAAGATGCCGATCGGGCGCCGGTCCCCGTCCACGACCGCTATCGACGACAGCCGTTCCTGGCGCATCCGTGACAGCGCGTCGCGGAGGGCGGTGCCGGTGGCGCAATACACGGGCTCGCGGCGCAGCAGCGACTTGAGCGGCTCGAGCAGCGTGCGCTGCTCGACCGCCCGCTGGCTGAAATTCTGGCGCAGTTGCCCGAGCGACTGCTGCACGATGCTCTCGAGGATGGCCGTGCAGTACTCCGCGAAGGGCGCCGAACGCAGTCGCAGCGACTCGAAGTCGTCGCGGGGGAGCTGGAAGCAGAAGACGTCCTCGGTGGCCTCGAAGCGTCGCGCACCGGCCGTGCCGGCGGCGAGCGCGGCGACCGGGAAGCACTCGCCCGGTCCCCGCACCTCCTCGTCGGCGCCGGTCGAGATGTTGCGCACGCCGACGTGCCCGCGCTGAATCACGTGCAGGTGCTCGGCGATCCCTTCCGCCGGGTCGACGATCGTCGTGCCGACCGGAAAGTAGGCGAGCTTCACCCGCGTGGCGAGGAACTCGAGGTCGGCCCGCGCCATGCGCGAGAACGGCATGTGGTCGCGCAGGAAGCGGATCGTCGATTCGGTGATGAGAGCCGGCGTCGCCATCGCCCGATTGTAGCCGCTGGCCGTCAGGCGCCCGCAGCGCCCGGGGCCCCGCCCACCCTCTCCCGGGCTGCCGGGAGAGGGCGGCGCGAGGACATCAGTGGCTCGTGGCCTTGGCCGCGAGGATGCCCGTGTTCTGCCGGGCGTAGACCTCCGGCCATAGTTCCTCGGAGCGCCGGTCGCGGAACAGCAGCGACCCGAGCAGCACGGCGAGGAAGCCGAGCGGAATCGAGACGATGCCGGGGTTCTTCAACTCGAACATCGGCTTCTCGAGACCCATGAGCGACACTTCCTTGCCTTCGACCTTGGCGAGGTCGTCCTGGGCCTTCTTCACCGCCTTGTCGAGCGTCGTCTGGTCGATCTCTCCCTGCTTGACCACCGCCGCGTCCGCCGACGCGAGCTTCTCGGCGATCGCTGCGCGCTTCGCGGCCTCGCCGTCGAGCACCTTCTGCGAGGCTTCGCGGACCGCCTTCGGATAGGTCACGTTCGGCGACACCAGCGTGAGGCCGACCGCGACCACCGTGCCGACGACCATGCCGAGCACGATGCCGCCGGTGTTGCAGCGCTTCCAGTACAGCGTGAGCAGCACGCAGGGGAAGTTGGCCGACGCCGCGACGGCGAAGGCCAGCGCTACGAGGTGCGCGACGTTCTGTCCCTTCGCGGCGATGCCGATCGTGATGGCCATGGCGCCCACCACGACCGTGGCGATGCGCGCGGCGCGCACCTGCTGCTGCGGCGGCACGACGTCGCCCCCGTGGTACACGCCGACGTAGAGGTCGTGAGCGATGGCCGACGCGGCCGCGAGCACGAGGCCCGCGACCACGGCGACGATCGTCGCGAACGCGACCGCCGAGACGAACGCCAGCATGAAGTTGCCGAGGAACGAGTTCGGCCCGCCGCCGAGGAACTGCGCCAGCAGCGGCGCGGCCATGTTGCCGCCCGAATCCACCGCGGCGATCGCCTGCGGGCCGACGTTCTTCGCGGCGCCGAAGCCGAGGAACAGCGTGAGCACGTAGAAGCCGCCGATGATGGCCATCGCCCACACCACCGACTTGCGCGCCGCCTGCGCGGTCGGCACCGTGAAGAAGCGCATCAGAATGTGCGGCAATCCGGCGGTGCCGAACACGAGTGCCATGCCGAGCGAGATCTGGTCGATCGGGTTCTTGAAGTAGAGGCCCGGCTCGAGGAAGCGCTGTCCGAGCTCCGCCGCGCTCATGTTCTTCGCCGGGTCGCCGAGCAGCGACGCCACCTTGGCCTGCACCTTCGGGTCCGCGACGACGTCGCCGAGGAAGCCGGGCAGCGAGAAGCCGTAGGGCGTCCACACCAGCATCACCAGCACGAGCGACGCGATCACCAGCAGGATGGCCTTGATGATCTGCACCCAGGTGGTCGCCACCATGCCGCCGAACAGGACGTAGGCGAGCATCAGCACGCCCACCGCGATCACCGAGTACTCGTAGTCGATGCCGATCAGCGTCTTCACCAGCACGCCGCCGCCGACCATCTGCGCGGTGAGGTAGAACGTGGACACCGTGATCACCGAGAGCGCGCCGACGATGCGCATCGCCTTCGGGTTGTTGCGGTAGGCGAGGATGTCGGAGAGCGTGTAGCGGCCGATGTTGCGGCAGGGCTCGGCGATCACCAGCAGCACGGTGATGTAGGCCACGAGCCAGCCCACCGAGTACATGAAGCCGTCGTAGCCGTACTGCGAGATGAGGCCGGCGATGCCGAGGAACGACGCCGCCGACAGGTAGTCGCCCGCGATGGCCCAGCCGTTCTGCATGCCGGTCACGCCGCCGCCCGCGGTGTAGAAATCGGAGGCCGACTTCACGCGCTTGGCGGCGAGATAGGTCACGTACATCGTCAGGCTGATGATCGCCGCGAACACGGCGAAGGTGAGCCAGCGGTACTCGGGGGCGACGGCTCCCTGCGCGAGCGCGGGAACGCAGACGATGCCCGCCGTGGCCGCGACGGCCATGGCGATCCACTTGCGCTGCTGGAGATTCATGGCTCAGGCCCTCCCCTGCTTCTCGTAGTCCGCCGCGATCTCGTGCGCGAGGCGGTCGAAGTCGGCACCGGCGCGGCGCGAGTAGTAGAACGCGACCAGCCACGCCACCACGAACTCAACGAGCGCAAACAGCAGCCCCAGGTTCACCACGCCCCAGACCTTGGTCTTGAACAGGTCCTGGAAGTACGCGGCGCCGATCGGCAGCAGGAAGTAGAAGACGACCGAGAAGATCATGAGTCCGGTGAGGAACCCCTGCTTCTTCCGGTGCAGCGTCTGGAAGCGCGGATCGGCGATCACCGCGTTCCAGTCGATCCTGGGCGCTGTGGACATGGACTTCTCCCCTCTGGTGTGCGACGGATCGGACCGTGTGCAGGGGAATCTAGCAGGGACCCGCCCGGGGCCCACTGCGACATTGGTCGAATGAACCGCCGTCGGGGCGTCAGCGGTTCATGCGATTGTCGACGAGCTGCGCGACCACCGACGGGTCGGCGAGCGTCGAGATGTCGCCGAGCTGGTCCTGCTCGTTCGCAGCGATCTTGCGCAGGATGCGGCGCATGATCTTGCCGGAGCGGGTCTTCGGCAGGCCGGGTGCCCACTGGATGAAATCGGGCGTCGCGATCGGCCCGATCTCGCGACGGACCCACTCGCGCAGTTCCTTGCGCAGTTCCTCGGTTGGCCTGGCGTCGACGACGAGCGTCACGTACGCGTAGATGCCCTGGCCCTTGATGTCGTGCGGGCAGCCCACGACGGCGGCTTCGGCCACGAGCGGGTGCGCGACGAGCGCGCTCTCGATCTCGGCCGTGCCGAGGCGGTGACCGGCGACGTTCAGCACGTCGTCGACGCGCCCGGTGATCCAGTAGTAGCCGTCCTCGTCGCGCTTCGCCCCGTCGCCCGTGAAATAGCGGCCGGGGAACGTCCGGAAGTAGGTATCGATGAAGCGCTGGTGGTCGCCGTACACCGTGCGCATCTGGCCGGGCCAGCTGTCGGTCAGCACGAGGTTGCCCTCGCACGCGCCCTCGAGCACCTGGCCCTCGTTGTCGACGATGGCCGGCTGCACGCCGAAGAACGGCAGCGTCGCGGATCCCGGCTTCTGGCCGATGGCGCCCGGCAGCGGAGTGATCAGGATGCCCCCGGTCTCCGTCTGCCACCAGGTGTCGACGATCGGGCAGCGGCCGTCGCCGACCACGCGGTGATACCACTCCCAGGCCTCCGGGTTGATCGGCTCGCCGACCGTGCCGAGCAGCCGCAGCGACTGCCGCGAGCACTTCTTCACCGGCGCCTCGCCTTCGCGCATCAGAGCGCGCAGCGCCGTCGGCGCCGTGTAGAAGATCGTCACGCGGTGCTTGTCGCAGACCTGCCAGAACCGGCTCACGTCGGGGTAGTTCGGCACGCCTTCGAACATGAGTGAGGTCGCGCCGTTGGCGAGCGGTCCGTACACGACGTAGCTGTGGCCCGTGACCCAGCCGACGTCCGCCGTGCACCAGAAGACGTCGTCCTCGCGCAGGTCGAACACGGCTTCGTGAGTGAGCGCCGCGTAGACGAGGTAGCCGCCGCTCGTGTGCAGCACGCCCTTAGGCTTGCCGGTCGAGCCGGAGGTGTAGAGGATGAACAGCGGATCCTCGGCGTCGACCACGGCGGGCGCGCACGAGTCGGGCTGGCCGTCCACGAGCTCGTGGTACCAGCGGTCGCGCTGGTACATCGCGACCGGCGCGGCGGTGCGCTTGACCACCAGCACGTGCTTCACGGTCTCGGTGCCCGGCGCGCTCAGCGCCTGGTCCACGTTGGCCTTGAGCGGAACCTTCTTGCCGCCGCGGATGCCCTCGTCCGCCGTGATCACCACGGTCGAGGCGCAGTCGGCGATGCGCCCCGCGAGCGAATCGGGCGAGAAGCCGCCGAACACGACCGAGTGGATCGCGCCGATGCGCGCGCAGGCGAGCATGGCCACCGCCGCCTCGGGGATCATCGGCAGGTAGATCGTGACGCGGTCGCCCTTCTCGACGCCGAGCGAGCGCAGCGCGTTCGCGAGCTTGCAGACCCGGTAATAGAGCTCCCGGTAGGTGACCCGCACGCTCTCGGCCGGGTCGTCGCCTTCCCAGATGATCGCCGTCTTGTCGCCGCGCTCGGCGAGGTGGCGGTCGAGGCAGTTCGCCGCCACGTTGAGCTGCCCGTCCTCGAACCAGCGCACGCGGAAGTCGCGCGCGTCGTAGTTCACGTCCTTGACGCGCGTGTAGGGCCGCATCCAGTCGATGCGCCGGCCCATGCGCGACCAGAAGCCGTGCGGATCCTGCACCGACTCGGCGTACAGCTGCCGGTACTGCTCGCGGTTGATGCGCGTGCGGGCAGCGAATTCGGCCGGCACCTCGTAGAGCTTGCTCGTGGTCATGCGGGTCTCCCCCGGTCTCTTTCGTAGCCCATTCCGCTCAGGCGAGTGCCGCGCGGATCCGCGCCGCGTGGCTCGCGAGCAGCTGCGGATCCGCCATCTCGCGCGCATGGAACCTGAGGTCGATGCCCTCGTAGCGCGGCACGATGTGGAAGTGGATGTGGAACACGCTCTGCCCGGCCCCGCGGCCGTTCAGCTGCGCGATCATGAGGCCCGGCGCGTCGAACGCCTTCTTCACCGCGCGCGCGACGCGCTGCGTCGTGAGGATGGTGGCCGTGAGCGCCTCCGGCGGCAGGTCGAAGAGGTTCTCGGCCGCCACCCGCGGAATGACGAGCGTGTGCCCGTCGGACTGCGGCATCACGTCCATGAAGGCCAGCGTGAACTCGTCCTCGTAGACCGTGTGGGCGGGGATCTCGCCGCGCAGGATCCGCGCGAAGATGTTGCTCGGGTCGTAGGCCATGGCGGTCCGTTCCAAGCTGGGACGGCTGCGAGTATAGCCAGCCCCGGCGCCGGGACCCGATAGCCCTACGACCAAAGGATGACCCGCGGGCCCTGGGACGCGCGCCCGGCTACTGGCCGAACACCCATTCGACCAGCGCGTTCTGCACGGCCGCGCCGCCGACGGCGGCCGGGTCATTCAGGATCACGACGGTCACGTAGGTCCGCCCCGAAGCCGCGTTCACGTAGCCGGCGAGCGCGCTCACGCCCTCCAGCGTGCCGGTCTTCATGCGCAGCCGCCCCTGCATCTCGGGCGAGCGGAACCTCTTGCGCAGCGTGCCGTCCGTGGCGGACAGCGGCAGTGACGCGGCGAACTCGGGAAAGTACTGGCTGCGCGAGGCCGCGAGCAGCACGTCGGCCAGTCCCTGCGCCGAGATGCGTTCCTCGCGCGACAGGCCCGAGCCGTTCTCGAGGACCAGTTCCGGGATGGCGATGCCACGGCTCGCGAGAAAGTCGAGGATGACCTTGCGGCCGCCGGCGGTGGTGCCCGACTTCCCGGCCTGCTCGGCGCCGAGCGTCAGCAGCAGCGCGCGCGCCATCGTGTTGCTCGAGTACTTGTTCACCAGCCGGATGATCTCGGCGAGCGACAGGGAGTCGTAGCTGAAGAGCAGCCGCGCGTCGGGCGGCAGGACGCCGAGCCGCCAGCCGCCGTCGAGCCGCCCTCCGGACTGCTGCCACAGCGTCCGGAACGTGCCGTAGGCGAAGTCGGGCGCCCGCATCACAGCGCGCGTGAAACTGAGCGTGCCGCAGGCAGAGGCGTAGTCGCCGGCGACCGCGAGGCGATTGCCGGTCGGCCCGTCGGGCAGGGTGATCGAGACGCCGGCGGCGCCGCGGCGGCACGCGCTGCGCTCGAGGCGCACCGAGTTCTCGATCGCGAGGTTGGCCGGCCACGGATTCATGTTCACGCGCACCGTGCCCGAGGCGAGATCCGGGACTAGGCCGAAGGTGACCGTCTGGAAATTGACCAGCAGCGCATCCGGCAGCACGTTGTAGCTGCGGTAGGGCCGGTCGTCGAAGGCGCCGCGGTCGTCGCCGAGCGGCGCGAAATAGCTGTTGTCGATGACGACGTCGCCGGCGACGCGGTCGACGCCCTCCTGCCGCAGCCCGCTCACGAATCCCCACCAGCGGTCCGCGGTCAGGAACGGATCGCCCCCGCCGACCAGCACGAGGCTGCCTTCCACCACCCCGTCGCGCACCGGGCCGGTCGCGTAGGCGCGGGTCTGCCACACGAAGGCCGGCCCGAGGATCTCGAGCGCCGCCCAGGTCGTGAGCACCTTCATGGTCGAGGCGGGATTGCGCGGGACCGCCGAGTTGTAGCTCAGGAGCGGCTCGTCGCGCCCGATCTCCTTCACCAGCACGCTGAGCCCGGTGCCGGCGATGTGCTGCTGCGCGAGGACCCGTTCGACCTCGGGCGGCAGGTACGCGCGGTCGCGCGCATACACGGACTGCGGCAGGCCGAGGAGCGTGAGCAACAGGGCGAGGACGCGGCAGCGCAGCGGCATGGCTTTCCACCGGGGGAGTCGCGCGGATGATACGTGATCGCGGTAGCGGCGCGACCCGGCCCTCTGCATACTGCGCGTCCCGCAACGAGGACGAGCATGCGCCGGATCTGGAACACGATGCTGAAGGGCCTGGTGGCGATCCTGCCGGTCGGGCTCACGCTCTATCTCGTGTACTGGCTCGCGGTCACGGCCGAGCATCTGTTCTCCGGTGTGATCAGGAAACTGGTCCCGGCCGGCACCTACTGGCCCGGACTGGGCCTGCTCACCGGTTTCGTCCTCCTGTTCCTCGCGGGCCTCGCCGTCAACGCCTACGTTGTGCGCCGCGCGCTGCGCCTGAGCGACCGGATCTTCGCGCGCATTCCGCTCGTCAAGACCGTCTACGTGGCGATCCGCGACTTCACGCGCTTCTTCCCCGCGTCGGGCCAGTCGAGCGACCTGAAGCGCGTGGTGCTGGTGCCGTTCGGACCGGGCAAGGCGATCGGCTTCGTCACGGCCGAGTCGAGCCGGGCGCTCGGCCTCGACGACGGCGCACGCGACACGGTCGCCGTCTACCTGCCCATGAGCTACATGATCGGCGGACACACGGTGTTCCTGCCCCGCGAGCTGCTGGAACCGACCTCGCTCAGCGTCGAGGCCGCGATGCGCATCGCGCTCATGGGCGGGGTGCAGAGTTCCGGCGTGACGGCGGTGCCGCCCGGGCGCGAGGGCTGACGTGCGCGCCTCGGTGATTCCCGTCACGCCGTTCGCGCAAAACTGCTCGGTCGTGTGGTGCGAGCAGACCGGGGCCGGCGCCGTCATCGACCCGGGCGGCGACCTCGACCGCGTCCTCGCCACCGTGCGCGAGGAGAACGTGCGGCTCGAGAAGATCCTGCTCACGCACGCGCACCTCGACCACGCCGGCGGCACGGCGGAACTCGCGCGTACGCTCGGACTGCCGATCGAGGGCCCCCACCGCGGCGACCAGTTCTGGATCGACGGCCTGCCCGAGCAGGCGCGCATGTTCGGGCTCGCGAGCTGCGACCGGTTCACTCCCGACCGCTGGCTCGACGAGGGCGACCGGGTGAGCGTCGGGCGCATCGAGTTCGAGGTGCGGCATTGTCCCGGGCACACGCCCGGGCACGTGGTGTTCTATTCGCCGGCGGATCGCATCGCGTTCGTCGGCGACGTGCTGTTCGCGGGCTCGATCGGCCGCACGGACTTCCCCGGCGGCGACTACCAGACGCTGATCGACGCGATCCGGAGCAAGCTCTTCCCGCTCGGCGACGACGTGCGCTTCGTGCCGGGCCACGGCCCGATGTCGACCTTCGGCGAAGAGCGCCGCAGCAACCCCTTCGTGAGCGACGCCGCGGTCGGCGCGGTCCGCTGACGCGCCGCCTCGCCCGCCGCCGGCCGGGTCACACCTCGCCCTTGCGACGGCCGCGCTTCGGCCGGGTGCGTCGTTCGTCGCCCTCATAGCCATCGATGCTGACCCCGAGATCGTGCGCGCGGCGATGGCCCTTGCGGCGGTCGTCGTAATGCTCGTAGCGGCAGGTGCACTCGGCGACGTCGCACCGCTCGAGCGGCAGCGCCGGGGCCTCCCGCGACAGGAAGCGCCGGTCGCGCAGGGCGCGCACGGCAGCACAGTTGCGGTGTCCCGGTGCGACGGTCACGGCGTGATACGCATTCACGGGCTTCTTGACGGCCACGGGCTTCGGCTCGGGCTCGGAGCGCCCGAAGAGTGCCTTGGCTCGCTTCAATACGTCGGTCGCCACGATGCAGATCCCCACAGGCTGACGCCCGGAGGCTAGCCCCAGCGGCACACCGGGGAACGTGATCCAGTTCTCACGCCGGGAAGATGCGGCCCTTGCCGGACCCGGACAGTCGGCCGAAACTCTCGGAATCCGCCCAGCTCGAGTCCCGCATGGCCAAGAACGCACGGCCCTCGCCCGACCTGCCTTTCGACTCCCTCTATCGGCACGGGTTCGTGCGCGTGGCGGCGGCGACGCCCCGGGTCGAGGTCGCCTCGCCGGCGTACAACCTCGAGCAGACGCTCGCGCTGGCCCGGCAGGCCGCGGCCGGGCACGCGGTGCTCGCGGTCTTCCCGGAGCTCGGCCTGTCCGCCTACTCGAACGAGGACCTGTTCCAGCAGGACGCGCTGCTCGATGCCTCGCTCGCCGCGCTCGGGCAACTCGTCGAGGCGAGCCGTGCGCTGCCCGTGGCGCTCGCGGTCGGGCTGCCGCTGCGGGCGGAGGGCCGGCTGTTCAACTGCGCAGTGCTCGTACACCGGGGCCGGATCCTCGGCGCCGTGCCGAAGTCGTACCTGCCGAACTACCGCGAGTTCTACGAGAAGCGGCAGTTCGCGCCGGCCTCCCAGGCGCTCGCCACTCGAGTGCGCCTGATCGGCCAGGACGTGCCCTTCGGGTCCCGCCTGCTGTTCTGCGCGGCGAACGTGCCAGGCTTCGTGCTGCACCTCGAGATCTGCGAGGACCTGTGGGTGCCGGTGCCGCCGAGCACGCTCGCTGCGCTCGCCGGCGCGACGCTCCTCGCCAATCTCTCGGCGAGCGACATCACGGTCGGCAAGGCGGACTACCGGCGGCTGCTGTGCGCGTCGCAGTCCGCGAAGTGCGTCGCCGCCTACCTCTACTCCGCCGCCGGCCCCGGCGAATCGACGACCGACCTCGCCTGGGACGGCCATGCGCTCGCGTACGAGAACGGTGAGAAGCTCGCCGAGTCGCAACGCTTCCCGCTCGAGCCGGGCCTCGTGACCGCCGACGTCGACCTCGATCACCTGCGCCAGGAGCGCACGCGGCTCACGAGCTTCGGCGACAGCGTGCTGCACCACGCCGCGCTGCTCGGCGAATTCCGGCGCGTCGAATTCGAACTCGACCTGCCGCGGGGCCGCGTACCACTCCGACGTCGCGTCGAGCGCTTCCCCTACGTGCCGGCCGAGCACTCGAAGCGCGACGAACGCTGCGCCGAGGTCTACGACATCCAGGTCGAGGGCCTGATGAAGCGGCTCGCCGCGACCGGGCTCGGCAAGGTCGTCATCGGCATCTCCGGCGGCCTCGACTCGACGCAGGCGGCGCTGGTCGCCGTGCGCGCCTTCGACCGCCTCGGCCTGCCGCGCACGGACATCCTCGGCTACACGCTGCCCGGCTTCGGCACGAGCCGGCACACCTTCGACAGCGCGCACGCGCTCATGAAGGCGCTCGGCATCGGCTCGGCGGAAATCGACATCCGGCCCTCCGCCGAGTTGATGCTGAAGCACATCGGTCACCCCTACAGCCGCGGCAAGCCCGTATACGACGTGACCTTCGAGAACGTGCAGGCGGGCGAGCGCACCTCGCACCTGTTCCGCCTCGCCAATCACCACGGCGGCCTGGTGCTCGGCACGGGCGACCTCTCGGAGCTCGCGCTCGGCTTCACGACCTACGGCGTCGGCGACCACATGTCGCACTACAACGTCAATGCGTCCGTGCCGAAGACGCTGATCCAGCACCTCATCCGCTGGCTGGTCGCGACGCGCCAGTTCGACGCACCGACGCTGCGCGTGCTCGCGCGGATCGTCGACACGAAGATCTCGCCGGAACTCATCCCGGGGTCGGGCGAGGAACCGGAGCACGCTTCGGAAGCCGTGGTCGGCCCCTACGAGCTGCAGGACTTCAACCTCTATTACCTGAGCCGCTTCGGCTACCGGCCGAGCAAGGTGGCGTTTCTCGCGCACGCGGCGTGGAGCGATCGCGCCGCCGGCGTGTGGCCGGACACCGTGCCCGAGGGCGAGCGCCGCGAGTACGACCTCGCCACGATCCGGCGCTGGCTCGAGGTCTTCCTGACGCGCTTCTTCCAGGGCAGCCAGTTCAAGCGCTCGGCGATGCCGAACGGTCCCAAGGTCGGCTCGGGCGGCTCGCTCTCGCCGCGCGGCGACTGGCGCGCGCCGAGCGATTCACCGGCGACGGTCTGGCTCGAGGAACTGCGCGCGAACGTGCCCGCCGGCCGGCGGCGCTGAACCCCGACGGCGCGGGCTCAGGGGCGGCTCAGCGCCCGTGCAGGCGCACCGGCTGGCGCCGCGCTCCCCAGGTGCCGGGCCGCGCGTCGAACACGCCGGCGATGCGCTGTCCGCACGAGTCGCAGCAGCCGTCGGGCGTGAGCCCCCAGTGCCCGAGCTGGTACCAGTCCCGCTCGATCAGCAGCGCGCCGCACCCGGGGCACCAGGTGCTGCCGCCGCGGCGGTCGTGCACGTTGCCCGTGTACACGTAGCGCAGGCCGTTGCCGAGCGCGATGTCGCGGGCCCGCTCGAGCGTCCGCGGCGGGGTCGGCGGACGGTCGGTCATCTTCCAGTCGGGATGGAAGGCCGAGAAATGCAGCGGCACGTCGCATCCGAGCTCGCTGGCAATCCAGCGCGTCATCGCGTCGAGCTCCGGGTCGGAGTCGTTCTCGCCCGGAATCAGGAGCGTGGTGATCTCGAACCAGACGCCGGTCTCGTGCTTGAGGTACGCGAGCGTCTCGAGCACCGGCGCGAGTTCGGCGCCGCAGACGTGGCGATAGAAGCGCTCGGTGAACGCCTTGAGGTCCACGTTGGCGGCGTCGATCCAGCGGTAGAACTCCGCACGCGGCTCGGGGCACATGTAGCCGGCCGTGACCGCGACCGTCTTCACGCCGACCTCGCGGCAGGCCTGCGCGACGTCGATCGCGTACTCCATGAACACGGTCGGGTCGTTGTAGGTGAACGCGACGCTCGCGCAGTCGAGACGGCGCGCCGCAGCCGCGAGCTCGCGCGGCGACGCCGAGTCGGCGAGCGTGTCCAT
>CAZRKS010000055.1:0-13697 GCA_964600315.1 uncultured Steroidobacteraceae bacterium
ACCTGATCCGCCAGGGCAAGCTCGACCAGCTCGAGAACACCATGCAGAGCGGCGCGCAGTTCGGCATGCGCACGATGGATTCCGCCATCCAGGAACTGCTGGACAAGGGCCTGATCACCGGCCGCTCGGCCTACGAGAAATCCAACAACAAGCAGCGCTTCGAAACGCTGAAGGACGCCGGCTGACGGAAGGGCGCGCGCCGTCCGCAGCGGGTGTCGCCCGGGGGACGTTCGGGTATGCTTCCGCCTTCCTGTCTGCCGCGGACCGTCGATTTCCATGCGCCGCACTCTCCTCGTCACGAGCGCGCTGCCGTACGCCAACGGCGCGCCGCACCTCGGCCACATCGTCGAGTACGTCCAGACCGACATCTGGGTGCGCTACCAGCGGCTGCGCGGCCACGACTGCCTGTACGTCTGCGCGAGCGACGCGCACGGCACGCCGATCATGCTCAAGGCGCGCCAGGAAGGCGTGAGCCCCGAGGCCCTGATCGACCGCATCTCCGCCGAGCAGCGTCGCGACTTCGCGGACTTCGACGTCTCCTTCGACAATTTCCACACCACCCACTCCGACGAGAACCGCGAGATCACGGGCGAGATCTACCGGCGCCTGGTCGCGGCGGGCCACGTCCGCCGCGAGACGATCCGCCAGGCCTACGACGAGCAGGCGCGGATGTTCCTGCCGGACCGCTACGTGCGCGGCACCTGCCCGCGCTGCGGCGCGCTCGACCAGTACGGCGACAGCTGCGAGGTCTGCGGGGCGACCTACACCCCGGCGGACCTGAAGGACCCGGTATCGGTCGTGAGCGGCACGCCGCCCGTGCAGCGCGACTCCGAGCATCTCTTCTTCCGCCTCGGCGACTTCGAGCCGATGCTGCGCGAATGGACCGGCTCCGGCCGGCTGCAGCCGGCGGTGACCGCGAAGCTCGCCGAGTGGTTCGCGGCGGGCCTGCGCGACTGGGACATCTCGCGCGACGAACCCTATTTCGGCTTCGAGATCCCCGGCGAGCCCGGCAAGTACTTCTACGTCTGGCTCGACGCGCCGATCGGCTACCTCGGCAGCTTCCTCCACCTGTGCCGGCGCACCGGCATCGACTTCGACCGCTACTGGCAGCCGGGCAGCGACGCCGAGGTGTACCACTTCATCGGCAAGGACATCGTCTACTTCCACACGCTCTTCTGGCCGGCCGTGCTGCACGGGGCCGGCTTGCGCCCGCCGACCTCCGTGTACGCGCACGGGTTCCTGACGGTGAACGGCCAGAAGATGTCCAAGTCGCGCGGCACCTTCATCACTGCGCGCGCCTGGCTCGATCACCTGCCGGCGGAATACCTGCGGTACTTCTACGCCTCGCGGCTCGGTCCCGGCGTCGAGGACCTCGACCTCAACCTCGACGAGTTCGTCGCCAAGGTCAATTCGGACGTGGTCGGCAAGCTCGTCAACATCGCGAGCCGCTGCGCAGGGTTCATCGCCCGGGGATCGGCAGGCAGGCTCGCCGCGCAGTTGCCCGAGCCCGCGCTGCACGAGGAATTCGCCGCGGCCGCGGGCCGCATCGGCGAGGCCTACGAGGGCCGCGATTTCGCGGCGGTGATCCGCGAGGTCATGCAACTCGCCGACCGCGCCAACCTGTACCTCGATCAGCGCAAGCCCTGGGTGCTGGCCCGGGATCCGGCACGTGCCGCCGAAGTCCAGGCCGTGTGCACGCAGGGTCTCGACCTGTTCCGCGCGCTCGTCGTCTACCTGAAGCCGGTCCTGCCGCGGCTCGCCGCGGCCGCCGAGCGCTTCCTCGGCCTCGCGCCGCAGGCCTGGGACGACGTCGCGCAACCGCTCGTGGGCACCACGATCGCGACCTACGAGCCGCTCGCGACACGCGTCGACGCCGCGGCGATCAAGGCGCTGCTGGCCGCGTCCGCCGAGAGCCTCAAGCCAGCGGGCGCGCCTGCGGCCGGCCCGGCGGCTGCGGCTGCGGCAACTGCGCCTGCCGTCGCGCCCGCGGTGGCCGCCTTGCCGAACGTCGCCATCGAGGATTTCGCGCGGATCGACCTGCGCATCGCGCGCATTGCCGCGGCCAAAATCGTCGAGGGCGCGGACAAGTTGCTCGAACTCACCGTCGACCTCGGCGGCGAGCAGCGCACGGTGTTCGCCGGCATCCGTCAGGCCTACGCGCCCGAGCAACTCGTCGGGCGGCTGACCGTCGTGGTCGCGAATCTCGAGCCGCGCAAGATGCGCTTCGGCCTCTCGCAGGGCATGGTGCTCGCCGCGGGACCAGGCGGGAAGGACATCTTCCTGCTCGGGCCGGACGAGGGCGCTGCGCCGGGGATGCGCGTGAAATGAACGCCGCCGCTTCGGCCTGACCAGAACCGGCGCACGCCCTGCCATGACGGACCTGCTCCTCCTGGCGCTCGGTGCGAGTCTCGTCAACAACTTCGTGCTGACGAACTTCCTCGGGCTGTGCCCGTTCGTCGGCGTGAGCCGGCGCTTCGAGGCGGCGGCGGGCATGGCGCTCGCGACGGTCTTCGTGATGACCCTTGCGTCGGGCCTGAGCTACGGCGTCTTTCACTGGATCCTCGCGCCGCTCGGACTCGAGTACCTGCGCACGCTCGTATTCATCCTGCTCATCGCAGCCGTGGTGCAGCTGACCGAACTGGTCGTGCGCGCGACGAGTCCGCTGCTGCACGAGCTGCTCGGCGTCTTCCTGCCGCTCATCACGACCAACTGTGCGGTGCTCGGCGTGGCGCTCCTCAACCTCGACCGACGCCATGGCCTGCTCGAGTCACTGGTGTTCGGCGCCGCCGCCGCTGCAGGCTTCGGCCTCGCGCTGCTGCTCTTCGCGGCGCTGCGCGAGCGTCTCGACGGGGACGACGTGCCTGCGGCGTTTCGGGGCGTGCCGATCGCGCTGGTGAGCGCCGGAATCATGGCGCTCGCCTTCATGGGCTTCAACGGGCTCGGCGCGCGATGACTGCCGACACCGTCGTCCCGGCCATCGCCGTCGCCACGGGCCTGGCGAGCACGCTCGGAGCCGCGCTCGGCTGGGCCGCGACCCGCTGGCGGGCGAACAGCGACCCGCTCGTCGAGCGCATCGACGCGCTGCTGCCCCAGACCCAGTGCGGCCAGTGCCAGTACCCGGGTTGCCGTCCGTATGCACAGGCGATCGCGCGCGGCGAGGCCGACATCGACCGGTGCCCGCCGGGCGGCGAACACACCGCGTTCGCACTGGCCCGACTGCTCGATCGAGCGCCGCGCGCCCCGGACCCCGCGTTCGGAGCGACGAAGCCGCGGCGGGTCGCCTTCGTCGACGAGACACGCTGCATCGGCTGCGCGCTGTGCCTGCCGGCCTGCCCGGTCGACGCCATCGTCGGTGCGGCGCGCTTCGTGCACACGGTGATCGTGGACCAGTGCACGGGCTGTGAGCTGTGTTTGCCGCCTTGCCCTGTCGACTGCATCGAGATGCGTCCCCCTGCGGCGCGGGAGCCCTTGCGCGCCCGCCGTGCCGCCTGAACCCGCCGATGTCCGCGCGCCGAGCATTCCCGGGCGGCTTGCAACTGCCATCGCACAAGGCCGGACCCATGCGCCAGCCGATAGAGGTGCTGCCTTCGCCGGGCTGCGCCGTCGTCGCGCTCGACCAGGGCCGGGGCTGCGCGCTGCGTGCGCGAGTCGCTGCCGGCGAGATCGTGCGCGTCGGCACGCCGCTCGGCGCGGGCCGCGAGGACGGCGCGGTGCAGGTTCACTCGCCCGTCTCGGGCCGCGTGCGGGCGGTGGAGCTGCGGCCGACGCCGGGGCCGCTCGGCGAGGCGCTCTGCATCGTCATCGACGGCGACGCCACGGACACCACCGAGCGGCTGCCCGCACCGCAGCCGTGGGAATCCTCGGCGCCGGAGGAACTGCTGGCGAGGATCGAGGCGGCCGGCATCGCGGGTCTCGGCGGCGCCGCCTATCCGACGCACGCGAAGCTCGCCGCCGCTCGCAGGCAGACCGCACGTCACCTCGTGCTGAACGGCGCCGAGTGCGAACCCTGGATCTGCTGCGACGATGCGCTGATGCGCGAGCGGCCGGCGGACGTGCTGCTCGGAGCGCAGGTCATGCTGCGGGCGAGCGGCGCGGAGCGCTGCACGATCGCCGTGGAGGACGACAAGCCGGAAGCGATCGCCGCGCTCGAGGCTGCGCTCGCTGCGGCGGGCGACCCGCGTCTCGAGCTGGGAACACTGGGCGCGACCTACCCCGCCGGCGCGGAGCGCCCGTTGCTCGCGGCGCTGACCGGCGTCGAGGTTCCGCACGACGCGCTGCCCACCGACGCTGGCGTGCTTTGCCACAACGTCGGCACGGCCGCCGCCGTCGCGCACTGGGCGCGAACCGGCGCGCCGCTCACGCGCCGGATCGTCACCGTGACCGGCAGCGGCGTGCGGCATCCGGCCAACGTCGATGCGTGCATCGGCACGCCGATCGCCGAACTCGTCGCGGCCTGCGGCGGTTACGTCGGCGAACCGCTGCGGTTGATCGCGGGCGGCACGATGACGGGCCGCGCGCTCGCGACCGACGCCGTGCCGGTCACCCAGTCGGTGAACTGCGTGGTCGTCGCGACGGCCGCCGACCTCTCGGCCCCCGGCCCCGAGTCCGCCTGCATCCGCTGCGGCGACTGCGGGGCCGCTTGCCCGGCGGGGCTGCTGCCCCAGTCGCTGCTGCGCGCCATCGCGGCCGACGACGAGGCGGGCCAGGAGCGTCTCGGTCTCGGCGACTGCATCGAGTGCGGCTGCTGCGACTACGTCTGCCCGAGCCGGATCCCGCTGACCGAGCGGTTCAGGCAGGCGCGCGCCGTCCGTGCCGGCCGCCTCGACGAGCGGCGCCGCGCCGAGGAGGCACGCGATCGATTCCAGCGGCACGAGCAGCGCCGCCTTGCTGCGATCGCGGCAGAGCGACAGTCCTTCGAAGCGGCCCGTCGACGGGCGCGCGGCGAGGAGGCGGACTGACGATGCCGAGGCAATTCACCGTCGCCCCGGCGCCGCACGTGGTCGCGGGCTTCAGCGTCCCGGGAGTCATGTTCCAGGTGCTGCTCGCGCTGCTGCCAGTCGCCGTCGTGCAGGTGGCGCTGTTCGGACCAGGTGCGCTGCTGCAATTCAGTGTCGCGGCCCCCACGGCGCTCGCCTGCGAGGCACTCGCCCTGCGCCTGCGCGGCCGGCAGGCCGAAAAGAGCCTGCGCGACGGCAGCGTGCTCGTGACCGCAGCCCTGCTCGCCCTCGCGGTGCCACCCACGCTGCCGTGCTGGCTCACGGCGGTCGGCACCGCCGTCGCCGTCCTGCTCGGCAAGCAGGTCTACGGCGGACTCGGCCACAACCCGTTCAATCCGGCGATGGTCGGCTATGCCGTGCTGCTCGTGTCCTTTCCGCTCGAAATGACCCGCTGGCCGCTGCCCGTCGGCGCGCCGGGCCCCGCATGGAGCGACCTCGCGCGACTCTCGTGGCACGCGTTCTCGACCGGCGTTGCCGCCGAACCGCGCTGGGACGCGTACACCGGCGCGACCGCACTCGATGCGCTCCGCACCGGACTCGGCCAGCGTTACACGATGGACGAGATCCTTCGCGGCAACGCATTCGCGACCTTCGGTGGCGCAGGGGCGCGATGGGTGAACGTCGCCGCGGCGGCCGGCGGGGCGTACCTGCTCGTGCGCGGCATCATCCGTTGGCAGATCCCGGTGGCCGTGCTGGCGGGCGTCGCCCTGCCTGCGGCCTTCCTGCACGGGCTCGATCCAGGAGCGTACGCATCGGCGACGTTTCACCTGTTCTCGGGCGCGACGATGCTCGGCGCGTTCTTCATCGCGACCGATCCGGTGTCCGCCGCCACCAGTGACCGCGGCCGGCTCCTCTACGGCGCGGGCATCGGGCTCGTCACCTGGGTGATCCGAATCTGGGGCGGTTACCCGGACGGTATCGCTTTCGCCGTGCTGCTCATGAATCTCGCCGCCCCGCTGCTCGACCGCTACACCGTGCCGAGGATTCATGGACACACCCGGCGCTGACAGCGTGCGCCGCCGGCCGCTGCGTGCCGCCCTACTCCTGGCGGCGGCGGCGGCCTTCAGCGTCGGAATGGTCGCTCTCGTCCACGACCTCGCGCGGCCGCGGATCGAGGCGAACGAGCGCGCGCGGCAGGTGGCGAGGCTCGCCGCCGTGCTCGGCCCCGTGCGCTACGACAACGACCTGCTCGCCGACGTCACGCCGGTTCGCGACGCGGAACTGCTCGGCACCGATGCCGAATTGCCCGTGTATCGCGCGAGGCTGGCCGGCCAGCCCGTGGCGGCGTTGATGGAGACGGTCGCGCCCGACGGCTATTCCGGTTCGATTCGCCTGCTGGTCGCGATCGGGGTCGACGGCCGGCTGCTCGGCGTGCGGGCTCTCGCGCATCGCGAGACGCCCGGGCTCGGCGACCGCATCGATGAGCGCAAGTCGGACTGGATCCGCGCGTTCACGGGCCGCTCGCTCGGCGATCCGCCGCTCGAGCGCTGGCGGGTGCGCAAGGACGGCGGCGACTTCGACCAGTTCACCGGCGCCACGGTGACTCCGCGCGCGGTCGTGCGGGCCGTGCAGAATGCGCTGACCTACTTCGCGGCGCATCGCGAAGCGCTGTTCGCCGCGCCGGCCCTCTCGGCCGCGACGCGCGACGCCGGCCGCGATGCGCAATCCTGAGCCGCCGGTGACCTACAATCCGCCCATGCGCGCGCGCGACATCCTGATGAATGGCCTCGGCACGGAGAACCCGGCACTGGTGCAACTGCTCGGACTCTGCCCGCTGCTCGCGGTCAGCTCCTCGGTCGGCAGCGCGCTCGGGCTCGGCCTCGCCACGCTCGCCGTGCTCGTCGCGAGCAACCTCGTCGCCGCCACGCTCGGGCGCTTCCTGCTGCCCGAGATCCGGCTCGGCGTCTTCGTGCTCACCATCGCGGGCGCCGTGACGGCGGTGGAACTCGCGCTCGCCGCGTGGCGACCCGGGCTGCACGACACGCTCGGCATCTTCCTGCCGCTGATCGTCACCAACTGTCTGGTGCTGGCGCGCGCCGAATCCTTCGCTTCGCGGCGGCGGCCGGCGGCGGCACTGCTCGACGGTTTCGCGATGGGGCTCGGCTTCCTGCTGGTCCTCCTCGCGCTCGGGGCCGCGCGCGAACTGCTCGGCCGCGGCAGCCTCGGCGCGGATCTCGGACTCGTGCTCGGGTCGGGCATGGCCGGCGCGGGCCTGCAGCTCTTCAGCGGAGAGCACGGCCTGCTGCTGGCGCTGCTGCCGCCGGGCGCCTTCATCCTGCTCGGCCTGATGCTGGCGGCGCGCAACTGGCGCCGCCAGGCGCGCGACGCGCGGAGCGAGGCGTGAACCCGCGTCGGGTCCGGGCGATCTTCGAGCGACTCCGCGCCGGGAATCCGCACCCGAAGACGGAACTCGAGTACTCCACTCCGTTCGAGCTGCTGGTGGCGGTCGTACTGTCCGCGCAGGCGACGGACAAGAGCGTCAACGTCGCGACGCGGCGTCTCTTCGCTCACGCCAACACGCCGCAGGCGATCCTCGCGCTCGGCGTCGAGGGGCTCGCGCCCTACGTGAAGTCGATCGGGCTCTACCAGGGCAAGTCGCGCAACATCGTCGCGACCTGCCGCAAGCTCGTCGACGAACACGGCGGCGAAGTGCCGCGGGACCGCGCGGCGCTCGAGGCCCTCCCCGGCGTGGGCCGCAAGACCGCCAACGTCATCCTGAACACCGCCTTCGGCGAGCCCACGCTCGCCGTCGACACGCACGTCTTCCGGGTGGCGAACCGCACGGGACTCGCGCGCGCCCGCGACGTGCGCGGCGTCGAGGACGAACTGCTGAAGCGCATTCCCGCGGAGTTCCTGCACGACGCGCATCACTGGCTCATCCTGCACGGCCGCTACGTCTGCAAGGCGACCCGGCCCGACTGCGCGAACTGCGCAATCGCGGACTTCTGCGAGTTCGACGCGAAGACCGCGTGAGGGTCGAGGATGCCGTTCTTCCACGACCAGGGGCGCAGCGAACTCCGCCGCCGTTACGCCGAGGCCTGGCGCAAGCGTCGCGAGTCACTGCCCATGGAGCCGCTCGAGCACCAGATCGCCACGGTCATCGAGGAGCACCCGGAGTACCAGGCCCTGCTCGAAGGCGACCCCGAGGCGCTGCAGCGCGATTTCACGCCCGCAGGCGGACAGGCCAACCCGTTCCTGCACATGGGACTGCATCTCGCGGTCCGCGAGCAGGTCGCGACCAACCGTCCCGCCGGGATCGCCGCGATCCACGCGGAACTGTGTCGACGCATCGGCGATCGCCACGACGCCGAGCACCGCATGATCGAGTGCCTCGCCGAGGCGTTGTGGCTCAGCCAGCGGACTGGCCTGCCGCCGGACGAGACGGCTTATGTGGAATCGCTGCGGCGCCTGGGAGGCCCCCGCGGGTAGAATCGGGGTTTCTGCCGGAGCCCCCCGATGAAGCGTCTGCTGGCCGCCCTGCTGATCCTGCCCTCGGCCTTCCCTGCCCTCGCCGCCAAGCAGCCCTACACGTACGTCCGCGTCGGCAACGCCGTCGACGCGGTGGTGACCCCGAGCCCAGGCACTGTCCTCATGGGCGGCGGCACCGATGTCGATGCGGCTTTCCAGTGGCTCTGCGATCGCGCCAGTGGCGGGGACTTCCTCGTCATCCGCGCGGCCGGCACCGACGCCTACAACCCGTACGTGCAGG
This sequence comes from uncultured Steroidobacteraceae bacterium, assembly GCA_964600315.1. Taxonomy (GTDB): domain Bacteria; phylum Pseudomonadota; class Gammaproteobacteria; order Steroidobacterales; family Steroidobacteraceae; genus RPQJ01. The sequence continues at coordinate 8,707 of CAZRKS010000055.1, forward strand.
CCCTGTGCCCGGGGCTCAATTCCGTCGCGACGCTGATCATCCCGACGCTCGGCGCGGCGACGAACGCGGACGTCCGGGCCTACATCGACCATGCCGAGGTCCTGTGGATCGCGGGCGGCGACCAGTCGCGCTACGTCAACTACTGGAAGGACACGCCGGTCGAGACGGCCGTGAATGCCGCCATCGCCCGCGGCGTGCCGGTGGGCGGCACCAGCGCCGGAATGAACGTCCTCACGGAATTCGTGTATTCGGCGCTGGCGAGCAAGGGCGTGACCTCGAGCCAGGCGCTGGCCGACCCGTTCAATCGCTACATGAGCTTCGCGCGCGATTTCCTGAGCACGCCGCACCTCGGCGCGACGATCGGCGATCCGCACTTCGTCACCCGTGACCGGATGGGACGCGAACTCGCGTTTCTCTGCCGGGTGTACGCGAGCGGCTGGTCTGCGACGCCACGAGCGATCGCCGTGGATGAGGCGACGGCGCTCGAGATCGGCGCAGACGGCGTCGCCACCGTGGTCGGCAGCAGCACCGCCTATTTCCTGAAGGCGTCCGCCGGGCCCGCCGCTTGCGCGCCAAAGACGCCGCTCACCTACGAAAACGTCGCGGTGTACCGCATCCGGCAGGGAGCCGGATCGTTCGATCTCGGGTCCTGGACCGGCACGGGCGGCACGGCCTATGTCGTCGGCGCGACGGCCGGTGTCCTGAATTCCACGCAGTCCGACGGATCCCCGTACTGAAGCGCGCGGCGCGCGTCTCAGCCGGGCCTCGCGCGCGACTTCGCGCGCGGCACGTAGAGATCGGTCAGCGTCCCTTCGAACGCCTCGGCCGCCATCGCGACCGTCTCGGAGAGCGTCGGGTGCGGGTGGATCGTCAGCCCGACGTCCGCCGCGTCGGCGCCCATCTCGATCGCGAGCGCCACTTCGGCGATGAGGTCGCCGGCGTTCGTGCCGACGATGCCGCCGCCGATCACGCGATGGGTGGCCGGATCGAAGAGCAGCTTCGTGAAACCCTCGTCCCGCCCGAGTGACAGCGAGCGGCCGCTTGCGGCCCACGGAAACACGGCCTTCTCGAAAGGCACGCCGCGCGCCTGCGCCTCCGTTTCCGTCAGTCCGACCCAGGCCACCTCCGGATCCGTGTAGGCCACGGACGGGAGCGCGCGCGCGTCGAACTGGCTCTTGAGCCCGGCGGCCGCCTCCGCTGCGACCTTGCCTTCGTGCGTGGCCTTGTGCGCGAGCATCGGCGGGCCCACGACGTCGCCGATCGCGAAGAGGTGCGGGACGCTGGTGCGCATCTGGCGATCGACGCGGATGAAGCCGCGCTCATCGACCGCGATGCCCGCCGCCTCCGCGCCGATGCGCCGGCCGTTGGGCGTGCGGCCCACCGCGACCAGCACCTTGCCGTAGACCTGCGGCTCGGGCGCACCGCTGCCGTCGAAACTGACGCGCAGGCCCTCGGTCGTCGCCTCGACGCTCGCGGCGCGGGTGCCGAGCAGGATGCGCTCGTACTGCGCGGTGATCCGGCGGGCGAGCGGCCGCACCAGGTCGCGGTCGCAGCCCGGCATGAGCCCGTCGGTGAGTTCGACCACGCTGACCCGTACGCCGAGCGCGGCATACACGGTCGCCATCTCGAGCCCGATGATGCCGCCGCCGACGACCAGCAGGCTCTCGGGCAGGTCGAGTTCGAGCGCTCCCGTCGAGTCGATGATCCGCGGATCGTCCGGCAGGCCCGGCAGGCGCAGGGACTCCGACCCGACCGCGACGATGCCCTGGCGGAAACTCAGCCGCCGATGGGCGCCGTCATCGTCCACCGCGAGTTCGTGCGGCGAGATGAAGCGCGCCGTGCCGCGCACGACCGTCACCTCGCGCTGCCGGGCGAGCTTGTCGAGCCCGCCGGTGAGACGGCGCACGACCGCATCCTTCCATTGGCGCAGGCGGCCGGGGTCGATCTGCGGCTCGCCGAAGCGCACGCCGTGCTCGGCCATCGCGCGGGCTTCCTCGATGACCCGCGCCGCGTGCAGCAGCGCCTTCGACGGGATGCAGCCGACGTTGAGGCACACGCCTCCGAGCGTCGGCCAGCGCTCGACCAGCGCGACCTTGAGCCCCAGGTCCGCCGCCCGGAACGCGGCCGTGTAGCCGCCCGGCCCGGCACCGAGCACGACGAGGTCGAAGTCGCAGACCTGCGGCGCGGCGAAGCCACCGGCCGCCGGCGCCTCCCCAGCGGTCGTCACGTGCTTGCCGCGCGCCCCGGTCGCGCTGCCCATCGGCGTCATCGGCACGGTATCGAGATAGGGCTCGCCGCCGTAGGGTTCGACGGCGCGCAGTGCGGCCCGCGGCGTGGTCGCGTCATCGGAGCCCGCGACGGCCGTCCGCAGCACGACCACGGGCGATCCGGTGCTGACACGGTCGCCCGGCTTCACGAGGACGCTCTCGATCGTACCGGCGGCGCTCGAGGGCACGTCCATCGTGGCCTTGTCGCTTTCGAGCGTGACGAGCGGCGTCTCGACCTCGACCGCGTCGCCCGGCTTCACGAGGACCTCGAGCACGGCGACGTCGGCGAAGCCACCGAGGTCCGGCACCGTCACCGTGCACGTCATGGGATCGCCTGCAGCAGTCCCGGCACGTCGGCCAGCGCGCGCGCGAGGAAACTCGTGAATCGCGCCGCAGCGGCGCCGTCGATGACCCGGTGGTCATACGAAAGCGACAGCGGCAGCACCAGGCGCGGCACCCACGCGCCGTTCTCGTACGCCGGCCGGCGGCTGGCGCGCGACACGCCGAGGATCGCGACTTCCGGCGCGTTGATGATGGGCGTGAACGCCGTCCCGCCGATGCCGCCCAGGCTCGAGATCGTGAAGCAGGCGCCCTGCATCTCGGTGGCCGCGAGCTTGCCGGCCCGCGCCTTCTCGCTCAGGGCCGCGAGCTCACGCGCCAGTTCGAAGACATCCTTGCGATCGGCGTCGCGCACCACCGGCACCACGAGCCCGCCGGGCGTGTCGGCCGCGAAACCGAGATGCACGTATTTCTTGAACACCAGTTCGCCGGCCGCCGCGTCGAGCGAGGCGGCGAACAGCGGATACGCCTCGAGAGCCTGCACGCAGGCGCGCATGACGAACGCGAGCGGCGTGAGCTTGAGACCGCGCGCGGTCGCCTCGTCCTTGAGCCGCGCGCGTGTGTCCTCCATGTCCGTGACGTCCGCCTCGTCGAACTGCGTGACGTGCGGGATGTTCACCCAGCTCGCGTGCAGGCGCGGCCCGGCGATGCGCTGGATCCGCCCCAGCGGCCGGCGTTCGACGGGCCCGAAGGCCGCGAAGTCGACCTCAGGCACGCGAGGCAGCGCAGCGGCCGGCGCCTGCGCCGTGAGCAGCCGTTTCACGTGCGCCTTGACGTCCTGCTCAGTGATCCGGCCCTTGGCGCCGCTGCCCGTGAGGCCCGCGAGCTCGACGCCGAGTTCGCGCGCGAGGCGCCGGATCGACGGGCTCGCGTGTGAGCGCGAAAAACCGGGCGCCTCGACGCCGATGGCCGGACCCGGCCTCAACGGAGCGGGCGACGGCGGTGCGGGTGCGGGCGCTCGTGCCGGCGCGGACACCGGCGCAGCGATCACGGGTGGCGGCGCAGCCGATGGCGCCGGCTGCACGGCTGCGTCCTCTGCCTCGACGATCGCAATGAGGTCGCCCTGCGACACGCGCCCACCGCGCTGCACCTTCAGTTCGCGCACGACGCCGGCCACCGTCGACGGCACGTCCATCGTCGCCTTCTCGGTCTCGAGCGTCAGGAGCGTCGCGTCGAGCGCGACCCGGTCGCCTGCCTGCACGGCCACCTCGATGATCTCGACGTCCTTGTAGTCGCCGATGTCCGGAACGCGGACTTCGATGAGGGCCGCCATGGACCGGGCCGCCTAGACCGTCACCGGGTTCGGCTTCTCGGGGTCGATCCCGAAGCGCTCGAGCGCGCTCGTGACGGTCGCGACGTCGAGCTTGCCCTCGTCCGCGAGCACCTTGAGCGCCGCGAGCGCCACGTAGCGCCGGTCCACCTCGAAGAAGCCTCGCAGCGCCGCGCGCGAGTCGCTGCGGCCATAGCCGTCGGTGCCGAGCACGCTGTAGCGCCCCGGGACCCACTGCCGGATCTGGTCCGCGACGGTGCGCATGTAGTCGGTGGCCGCGACGAATGGTCCTTCGTGGCCCGCGAGGCACTGCCGCACGTACGGGATGCGCGACGGGTGGTTGGGGTGCAGCAGGTTCCAGCGCTCGGCATCGAGCGCTTCGCGACGCAGTTCCGAGAAGCTCGTGACGCTGAAGACGTCCGCGGGAACGCCGAACTCCGCTTCGAGCAGTTCCGCTGCCGCGAGCACTTCGCGCAGGATCGTCCCGGACCCGAGCAGGTTGACGCGCACCTTGCCGCGTCCGCCGGTGCGCAGCAGGTACAGGCCCTTCACGATGCCCTGCTCCACGTCCTTGGGCATGGCCGGGTGAGCGTAGTTCTCGTTCATGCAGGTGACGTAGTAGAAGACGCTCTCGTGCTCCTCGACCATGCGCCGCAGCCCGTCCTGCACGATCACCGCGAGCTCGTACGCATAGGCGGGATCGTAGGCGACGCAGTTCGGGATCGTCGTCGCCACCAGGTGGCTGTGCCCGTCCTGGTGCTGCAGTCCCTCGCCAGCGAGCGTCGTGCGTCCCGCGGTGCCGCCGATCAGGAAGCCGCGCGACTGCATGTCGCCCGCGGCCCACGCGAAGTCGCCGACGCGCTGGAACCCGAACATCGAGTAGTAGATGTAGAAGGGCACCATGGCGACGCCGTGGTTCGCGTAGGACGTGCCGGCCGCGATCCAGCTGCACATCGCGCCCGCCTCGTTGATGCCCTCCTCGAGGATCTGCCCCTTCTTGTCCTCGCGGTAGTAGAGGAGCTGGTCCGCGTCCTGCGGCGTGTAGAGCTGGCCCATCGAGGAGTAGATGCCGATCTGGCGGAACATGCCTTCCATGCCGAAGGTGCGCGCCTCGT
>CAZRKS010000056.1:0-13617 GCA_964600315.1 uncultured Steroidobacteraceae bacterium
GGTGTCGGCATCGGGTACTCGCAGCACGCGGGCGTCGTCATCGTCTGCGATGGCAGCGCGGCTGCGGCGAAACGCATCGAGCGCGTGCTGTGGAACGACCCGGCCACGGGCGTCATGCGGCACGCCGACGCGGGTTACGCCACCGCGATCGACTGCGCCCGCGAACACGGACTGGACCTGCCGTTCCTCGACTGATGCGCACGCTCTGGCGCAACGTCCGCATCGCGACCTGCGACGAGCGCGGGCAGGTGCATGCGCCGGGTGCGATCGTCACGCGCGGCGGGCGGATCGAGTGGGTCGGCCCGGCCGATGACACGCCGGTCGGGCTGCGGCCCGACCGCACGATCGAACTCGCCGGACGCTGGCTCACGCCGGGCCTCGTCGACTGTCACACGCATCTCGTGTTCGCCGGGCAGCGCGCCGCCGAATTTGCGCGCCGCACCGCGGGCAGTTCCTACGCGGACATCGCGCGCGAGGGCGGCGGCATCCTCGGCACCATGCGCGCCACGCGTTCCGCGAGCGAGGATGCGCTGCTCGAAGCGAGCCGACCGCGGCTGCGGTCGCTGCTCGACGAGGGCGTCACGACGGTTGAGATCAAGTCGGGCTACGGACTCGAGCTCGCGACCGAGATGCGGATGCTGCAGGTGGCGCGGCGCCTCGAGCGCGAACATCCAGTCACCGTCGCGACCAGCTTCCTCGGCGCGCACGCCTTGCCGCCGGAATTCGCCGGCCGCGCCGACGAGTACATCGACACGATCGTCCGCGACTGGCTGCCGGCGCTCGCGGCGACACGCGCGGGCGCGCGGCCGCTCGTCGACGCGGTGGACGCGTACTGCGAGGACATCGCCTTCTCGGCCGAACAATGCGATCGCCTGTTCGGGGCGGCCCGCGTGCTCGGCTGGCCGGTGAAGCTGCACGCCGAGCAATTGTCGAACGTCGGCGGCAGCCAGGTCGCCGCGCGTCACGGTGCGCTGTCGTGCGACCACCTCGAGTATGCCAACGAAGCGGACGCCGCGGCCCTTGCGCGCGCCGGCACCGTGGCGGTGCTGCTGCCCGTGGCGTACTACGTGCTCGCGGAACGGAAGCTGCCGCCGCTCGAGGCGCTGCGGGCGAACGCGGTGCCGCTCGCCGTCGCGTCCGACTGCAATCCGGGGTCCGCGCCCGGCGCCTCGCTGCTGCTCGCGATGAACATGGCGCGCCGGCTCTTCGGGCTCGCGAGCGAAGAGGTCCTGCTCGGCGTGACGCGCCACGCGGCCCGTGCGCTCGGCCTGCACCCCACGCGCGGCTCGCTCGGGCCCGGCCGCGCCGCGGACTTCGCGGTCTGGTCCATCGAGTCCCTCGACGAGCTCGGCTACTGGGCGGGCTTCAACCCCTGCAGCCTGGTCGCGAAGGACGGCGCCATCGTGCTCGAGCGCCCGGTCTGACGGAGGACGCATGACATCGCCGATCGACACGAGCGTGTGGACGGGGCGCATCGATGCCGCGGACGGCGAGGCCGGGCATCGCTGGCACCAGGTCGTGCGCCCTGTCGCCGCCGCCGACGGACCGGGCGTCGCTCTGCTCGGCTTCGCGTGCGACGCGGGCGTGCGCCGCAATCTCGGACGACCCGGCGCGAGTGAAGGACCGCGCGAATTGCGCCGCAGTCTCGCCAGCCTCGCTTGGCACGGCGAAGGCGACGCGAGGCTCTACGACGCGGGCGACGTCGCCTGCGCCGGCGATGCGCTCGAGACGGCCCAGGTCGAGTACGCCGAACGCGTCGCCGGGCTGCTGCGCGCGGGGCATTTTCCGATCGGCCTCGGCGGCGGCCACGAGATCGCCTGGGCCGCCTACCACGGCGTCGAGCGCGCCCTCGAGCGGCATCCGCGTCTCGAGCGGCTCGGCATCGTGAACTTCGACGCGCACCTCGACCTGCGCCGGCCGGAACTTCCGGGCCGCGGCACGTCGGGCACGCCTTTCCTGCAGATCGCCGAGGCGCGCCGCGCGGCCGGCCACGAATTCCGCTATCTGTGCGTCGGCGCGAGCGAGGCGGCCAACACGCGCGCTCTGCTCGATCGCGCCGGCGCGCTCGGCGTGGAGATCGTGCGCGACGTCGACGTCGAGCGGCCCGACACCGAGGCGCGGCTGCGCCGCTTCGTCGAGGAATCCTCGGCCGTCTATCTCACCTTCTGCCTCGACGCGCTGCCGGCCTCGGTCGCGCCCGGCGTGAGCGCGCCTTCGGCGCTCGGCATCGCTCCGCAGTCGGCGATCCGGCTGCTGCGCACGGTGCTCGAGGCTTGCGGCCACGGCACGCCGTCCGGCAAGCTGCTGCTCGCGGACGTCGCGGAGTTGAACCCGGCCCACGACCGCGGCGGCCGCACGGCGCGCACCGCGGCCCGCGTCGTCTACGAGCTGGCCGGCCTCAATCGGTGACGTCGGGCTCGATGAAGCACCAGCCGATCTCGGGCGCGGTCTCCTTGATGCGCCGTTCGAGCTCGTTGATCCGATCCACAGCCTTCTCGATCGGGAGCCCGGCCTTCATGCGCACCTTGGCAGCCAGCATGACCTTCGGCCCCAACTGCAGCGTGAGAGTATTCAGCAGTTCCTCGATGGCGGGATCGGCGGCGATGAGCGCGTCGATCTCGCGGCGCAGCGCGGGTTCGGCGGACTTGCCGATCAGGAGCGTGCGGACGCGCACGGCGATGAAAGCCGCGACCAGGATCAGCATGGCACCGATCGAGATCGAGCCGATGGCGTCGTAGCGGGTGTCGCCGGTCGCGGCGGCGAGCGCGACGAAGGCGAACGCGATCACCAGTCCCGCGAGCGCCGCGATGTCCTCGCCGAGCACGACGACCAGTTCCGCATTGCGCGTGCTCTTGAGCCACTCGCCGAAGGGGCGGCCGCGACGGATCTTGCGGATCTCGTTCAGGCAGCCCACGAGGCTGCCGGACTCGAGCAGGATCGCGATGGCGAGCACGCTGAGCGCGATCCAGGCCTTGTTGAGCGGCTCGGGCTCGTGGAGCTTGTGCCAGCCCTCGTAGATCGAGAACAGGCCGCCCATGCTGAAGAGCAGCAGGGCGACGACGAAGCTCCAGAAATAGGTCGCCTTGCCGAACCCGAGCGGATGCTCGGCCGTCGGCGGCGCGTCGGCCTGCTTCAGGCCGAGATACAGCAGCGCCTGGTTCGCGCAGTCGGCGAACGAGTGGATGGCCTCGGCGAGCATGCTGCCCGAATTGGTGTAGACGGCGGCGCCGCTCTTGGTGACGGCGATGCCGAGGTTGGCGAGGAAGGCGTAGAGAATGGCCTTGGCGGAAGAGCCGTGGTCTGACGACATCGATGCGGTCCACAGAGTGTTGCGTTCACGATAGTCGGCAAGGCGTGCGGCCGCAAATGCGCCCGGTGCTTTGCCCGGCGCGCGGGGTTGCGTATCCTCGCACGATGCCCAAGCGATCTCTCCGCGCGCCCGCACCGGCGCTCGCCTTGCTGGCCGTCACGCTGGCGCTCGCCGCCTGCGGGCGCCAGCAGCCGCCCGCTCCGACGGCCTCACAGGCGCCGCCGCCGGCCACGTCCCCGGCCCTGGTGCCGCAGGAGCCGCGCGACCCTCACCTGCCGCCCGGCATCGACTGGTTCGCGGGCGACGTGGACGCGGCCTTCGCCTCGGCGAAGGCCGCCCCGAAGCCGCTTTTTCTCTATTGGGGCGCCGAGTGGTGCCCACCCTGCGCGCAGATCAAGTCGACGATCTTCAACCGCCGCGAATTCCAGGATCGCAGCCGCCTCTTCGTGCCCGTCTATCTAGACGGCGACACGCCGAGCGCGCAGAAGCAGGGCGAGCGCTTCGGCGTGATCGGCTACCCGACCATGATCCTGTTCCGTGCGGACGGCACCGAGATCACGCGGCTGCCGGGCAACGTGGGCATCGATCGCTATGCGAAGATCCTCGACGTCGCACTCGCCGACGCCCGGCCGGTGCAGGAGATCCTCGCGGCGGCGACCCGCGGCGGCGAGGTCTCGGCGAACGACTGGCAGCTGCTCGCCTATTACTCGTGGTCCACCGACAACGGCCGCGCGCTCCCGGTCGCGGACCGGGTGAAGACGTTCCGCATCCTGAGCGGACGCTGCCCGGTCGAGATGCACGCGGACTGCGCGCGGCTCTACTTCGAGTACCTCGGCGCCGCCGCGGCCGAAGCGGATGGGGGCGAGTCGCCGATGACGGGCCTCGAGCGCGCCGCCGCTCGCAAGCAGCTGCTCGTTCTGCTCGGCTCGCCGGCGGTCTGCCGCGCCAACGTCGACAACCTGCTCTACGGGTCGAAGGACGACATCGCGGTCCTCTCCAGCGCAGGCACGCCGGAACGAGCGGAACTCACGCGCGCGTGGAGTGCTGCCCTCGATCGGCTGGCAGCCGACGCGGAGACGCCGCTCGCGGCGCCCGACCAGCTGAAACTGTTGCGGGCTCGAGTCCTGCTCGCACACCTCGATCATCCGGACGCACCGCTGCCTCCGGCCCTGCTCGAACAGATCCGTGCCGGCGTGGCGAAGATCGACGCGGAAACGAAGGATCCGTATACCCGCCAGGCGGCGATCAACGCCGCCGCGAACATTTACTGGGAAGCCGGCCTCGACGCGGACGCCAACCGGCTGCTGGTCGCGGAACTCGAAAAGTCTCAGTCACCGTACTACTTCATGCTCGACCTCGCCGACCTCGCGGAGAAGGCCGGTCGCAAGGACGAGGCCGTGCAGTGGCTGCAGCGGGCGTACGCAGGGGCGAAGGGCCCCGCGACGCGCTTCCAGTGGGGCTACAGCTACCTCGTCGGCCTGCTCGAGATGACGCCGCAGGACACCCAGTCCATCGAGCGCGTCGGGCTCAGCGTGCTCGGAGAACTCGACGGGTCGCCCGACGCGTTCTACCAGCGCACGCGCCTCAGGCTCGAGCAGCTGAGCAGCAAACTCCTCGACTGGGGCAGGGAGGGCGAGCCCGCCCGGGTCGTCGAGCGCCTGCGCGCCCGCGCCGCCGGGATCTGCCGCGGCATGCCGGAAGGCGACGCCGGACGACGCAACTGCGAGCGCTTCCTCAATCCTTCCGCGCCCGCCACGCAGCGCGCGTGACCGAGTACTTCACCGCGGCGCGCTCGAGCGCGGACCGGCCTGCAATGACGTCTTCCGCGTAGACGAATTCACGCTCGAAGACGAGTCCGCATTTCTGCATCACGCGCTGCGACGCGATATTTCCCGCCAGGGTCCGCGCCGAGATCTTGTCGGCACCGACGCGCCCGAAGCCGTGTTCCACCAGCGCCGAGCCGCCCTCGGTCGCGAGGCCCCGGCCCCAGGCCTCGCGGCGCAGGCGGTAGCCGAGTTCCTGCTCGCCCGCGTCGATGCGGTCCGGCCGCAGGTGGAACCAGCCGAAGAACCGGCCCTCCGCGCGGTCCTCGGCCGCCCAGTAGCCGAGCAGCGGCGTCGCCTCGTAACCGGCCAGCCAGCGCGGCAGGATCACCTGCTCGTAGGTCGCGCGCGGCGTCGGCACGCCGTAGGTGATGTAGCGCATCACAGCGGGATCGGCGTCGAGTTCGACCAGCCGGTCGACATCGTCGGGGACGAAGCGCCTGAGTCGCAGCCGCTCCGTCTCGAGCAGGATCACCGTTGAGGGGCCTGCCCGGCCGGCAGCTGCAGGACCGGCTCGGGCGTGACTTCGACCCGCGTGACGAAATAGTCCGTCTCGCCGAAGCAGTCCGTCGGCAGGCCGCGATGCTCCTCGTAGTGCAGGCGCACGTGCTGGCCGACCGCTTTCTCGAGGTCCTCGACCACCGCACCGTCGCGGACGCTGAAATTCCAGATCTGCGGCGCGACGCCCGCGACGACGTACATCGCGAGCTCGCCCTCGTGAGTCTTGCAGACCCAGCCGCGCTCGGAGAATTTCTGCAGCACGCCGGCGCGGTCGCCCTCCGAGTAGCTCCAGCGCAGCATGAAGAGCGTATAGAGCCAGGCGAGCGCCGCGACGCCGGCGAGAAACCCGAGCAGGTACCTCTTGAAGCGCGCGCGTCTCCGCGCGGGCGGCGGGGCGGGCATGACGGGCGGGGCGTTCAGGCTGGCATTCACAGTTGTGACTCGATCGGGAGGGCGCGCAGAAGAGTAGCACCGAAGCGCCGGCTCACGCTCGCGTCCGGTTCGTCTTCCGCGGCGCGTTCCGTCCCGTTCACGCGGTCGTGCCAGACGAGTCCCTGCCGCGGGTCGAGCTCCACGCGGTAGCTCAGCTCGGGCGCGGCGTTGCGCAGGAACTGCTCGCGCAGCTGCGCGGCGAGTTCGGGGCTGTCCACCAGGACGCCCAGCTCGGTATTGAGGTTCGCCGAGCGCGGATCCAGGTTCATCGAGCCGACGAAGGCCCACTGGCCGTCGACGATCATCGCCTTGGTGTGCAGCGTCGCACCCGCGGAGCCCGTCAGGCTCAGGTGCTTGCCGCCCGTCTCACCGTCCGCCTTGCGCTTCATCTCGTAGAGCTGCACTCCGCCACGCAGCAGCTCACGGCGATAGCGCGCGTAGCCGACGTGCACCGCGACGACATCGGTCGCGGCGAGCGAGTTCGTCAGCACCGCCACGTTCACGCCACGCTCGACGCCCGCCACGAGGCTGGCCGCGCCCTGGCGTCCCGGCACGAAGTAAGGCGACACGATCAGCAGCTCGCGCTCGGCGTCGTGCATCACGCGCGTCAAGCCGTCGAGCACGCGCGAGGCGTGCAGGCCGCCCTGCGAGGTGCCGATCTTCGCCGGGTCGTCGGCCAGCACCTCGACGTGCCGGACCTTGAGCGGCGGCGGCGCAGCGGCGATCAGCTCGGCGCGCTGTCGGGGATCGCGCAGCGCCGCGACGTATGGCGTCTCCCCCGCCTCGCGTCGGAATTCGGTCGCGGCCTTCACGAGCCGGCGCAGGTCCGCGGCGGACGGCTCTCCGGCATCGAAGCGCGAAACCGGCACGGCATCGACACTGTTCCAGTATTCGTCGAACTCGCGGCTCACGTCCTCGACCACCGGCCCGGCCAGCACGACGTCGGTGTCGCTGAAGTTCGACTGCTCCGAGGCGCCGAAGTACTCGTCGCCGATGTTGCGACCGCCCACGATCGCGACGCGGTTGTCGGCGATCCATGCCTTGTTGTGCATGCGGCGATTGAGCCGGGTGCCGCGCAGCACCCATTCGCTCCACTGGCCGATGACGCCGTAGCGGTCGTAGAACGGATTGAAGATGCGGACCTCGATGTTGGGGTGCAGGTCGGCGACGGCGAAGAGGTCGTGCTTGGCCCGCGCGTCGAGGTCGTCGATCAGCACGCGCACCCGCACGCCGCGCTCCGCGGCGCGCATCAGTTCGGCGGCGAGCAGCTTGCCGGTGAAGTCCGCGTTCCACAGGTAGTACTGCACGTCGAGGCTGCGCTGGGCGGCCGCCGCGGTGCCCGCCCGGTAGGCGAACGCGAGCGCGTTCTGCTGCACGAGCTGGATTCCCGACACGCCCGGCTCGTCGCCGAGGCGTTTCAGGACCATCTGGTCGAGCCGGGTCGAGTCGGCCGGCGGCAGCGCGTGGCTCGCCTCGACGCCCTCGAGCCGCGGGGCGGAGGCGCAGTGGGCGAGCAGCGGCAACGCCGCGAGCAGCAGCCAGCGTGCCGCGCGCGCGGCGCGGACCGGACCCGGCGCGCGCCCCGGAAACGCGCTGGACTGCGCCGGCGGCTTCAATGCGCCGCCGCGGCCTGCGGTGAGGTCGCCGCCAGGAAACCGTCGACCCGCTCGAGCAGGTACGCATGGAACGGGTTGCTGCGCTGGCGGGTCAGCACCCAGTCGGGGATCGCGAGCACGCCGTTCTCACCATGCAGCGAGACGCGACCGAGCTGCACGTGACCGTGCGCGGCCGCGGCCTCGTAGCCGTAGAGCGGGTCGTCGGGCGGAAATGGCAGCGCCACGTGCGAGAGCGAGAAGACGGCCCGCGGCCAGGACAGGTCGAGCTGTCGCGACACCTGCAGCGGCGATCCCGGCTCGGCGCGGAGTTCCTGCACCTGCTGCGTTTCCGGCCCCGCGTTCGTGATCACGGTGAGCCCGAAGGTTCGCTGCGGCATGGCGAGCAGTTTCGCGGTCAGCGGGCCAGGATCGGCCACCAGCAGGACCTTCGCGTCCTCCAGGCGATTGACGTCGAACAGCACGAGTTCGTGGCGTTCCGGCGCGAGGTGCTCGAGCAGCGCGTCCACGACGGCTTCCGCCCGCACGGTGGAATCGACCGTCGACAGGAAGACCAGCACCGGCGGAAACCCCTGGATCGGCCCGGCGGCGGCGAGCGTCTGCACACGGCTCGCGACACCGCTCGTGAGTCGCTGCGTCTGCCCGGCCGCATTGAAGCTGAACGACGAGTACTTGTACGGGTCGAACTCGGTCACGATTTCCTGCCAGGCGGCGCGGCCGAACCCGGGCACGGACGAAAGCCCGGTGCGCAGGCGCGCGACGACGGCGAACGGCGAGATGCCGATCGCGGGCGACAGCAGCACGAGCCCGGCCGGGCGCGGCAGGTCTGCGCCTTCGAGCACGGCGACCGAGTAATCGACGGCCAGCGCCGCCCCGTTCGAGTAGCCGGCGAGATAGATCGGCCGATCCGGACCCATCTGCTGACGCAGGTCCCGCATGGCGAGGCGCACCGCGGCCTGCATGTCCTCGACCTCGAAGCTCAGGAGCCCGGAGGGCGCCGTCCCGTGGCCCGGCAGGCGCAGGCCGACCACCTTCAGCCCGCGCGCCGCGAGGTGCGCCCCGATCGAGCGCATGCTGTACGGCGAGTCCGTCAGCCCGTGCAGCAGCAGGGCCGCACCGGTCGGGTGCGGCGGCGTCAATTCAAAGGTCCGGTTCCAGTTGGTCGGCCAGATCGCCGGGTCGCTGCGACTGCCAGCGTTGAACCGGTTGAACAGCGTGCGCTCGACGGGATCCAGTTTCGCGACGACCTTCGACTGCAGCTCCGAGAACAGGCGGTCCTCGAGCTCGCGGTAGGCGGCGATCGTCGTCACGTCGCGCGCGCGGGCGGCCGTGAACTCCTGCTCGAGGTGGGCGGTGTGCCAGACCTTCGGCTCCGGACCGCTGCGCAGGAACCAGGCGTAGGCGCCGATGGCGAGCAGCGTGAGGCCGAGCAGGATCGAGCCCAGCGTGGAAACGAGCAGTCGAAACAGCGACTTGAACATGACGTGAGCTCTCGATGGCACCCTGGGCCGGCGCGGGATCATAGACCGACACGGGGGCCTCTCGTAAAACCCGCATGGCCGGCGCGGCGGCGCGGGCGCAGCATCGCGATTCATTCGGGGCCAGGATGCCGCCGTCATGTCGCGACGCCACTCGCCGCAGATCCTCGCCTACATGACGCCGTTTCCGTACTCGATCGACGTGGACGCGCCGCTCGCGGAGGCGCACGCGTTCCTGCGGGAACGGCACATCCGGCACCTGCCGGTCACCGAGCGGGGGCAGCTGGTCGGCGTGCTGACCGACCGCGACATCAAGCTCGCGCTCGGCCCGGATCTCGGCTCGCCTCCGGAACGCGAGCTCGCGGTGCGTGACGTGTTCCAGCCCGAGTGCTACGTGGTCGACGCGGCCATGAGCCTCGAGGACGTGGCGTCGACCCTGGCGGACCGGCACCTGGGGTCGGCCCTCGTGACGCGCGGCGACAAGCTCGTGGGGATATTCACGTCCACCGACGCGTGCCGGGCACTGGCGCGACTGCTGCGTGAACAGCATCCCGATCGCGGGCCCGACGCCGTGGCCTGAGCCGATGCCGGTGGACACGCCCGTCACGAGATCCGCCGCTACCGTCGTCGCGGGTCCGGGCAATGCGCTCTGCGCCGAGCGCCTGCGCGAGGTGGCGGACCTGCTCGAAGCCCAGGGCGCCAATCCGTTCCGGGTGGCGGCCTATCGACGCGCCGCGGACACGGTGCGCACCCTGCCGGAGGACGTCGCAAGCATCGCCGAGCGCGAGGGCCTGGCCGGACTCGATGCCCTGCCCGGCATCGGGCGCGGGATCGCCGCTGCGCTGCTCGAGCTGACCCGCACGGGTCGTTGGATGCAGCTCGAGCGACTGCGCGGTGACGCCGACCCGGTGCAGCTCTTCACGGCCGTGCCCGGGCTCGGTCACCGGCTCGCCGAACGCATCCACGACGAACTGCACCTCGACACGCTCGAGGCGCTGGAGCTGGCCGCGCACGACGGGCGACTCGAGACGGTGCCGGGCGTCGGTCCGCGCCGCGCCGCGGCCATCCGCGCGAGCCTGCAGTCGATGCTGGCGCGCGGCCGCTCGCGTCGTGTCGTCGCTCCGGGGGCGACGGCGCCACCCGAGGCCACGCGGCCATCCACGGACCTGCTGCTCGACGTCGACCGGGAATATCGCGAGAAAGCCGCCGCCGGTCAGCTGACGACCATCGCGCCGAAGCGCTTCAATCCCTCGGGCGCCTCCTGGCTGCCCGTGCTGCATACGACGCGCGACGGATGGCACTTCACCGCGCTCTTCTCGAACACCGCACGCGCGCACCAGCTCGACCGCACGCGCGACTGGGTCGTGATCTACTACTACGACGACCAGCACGTCGAGGGACAGAACACGGTCGTCACCGAGACCCACGGAGCGCACGTCGGGCAGCGCGTGGTGCGCGGGTGATTTGGGCTGTAGGCTGTGGGCTGTAGGCTGCAGGTCGGAGGCGCGCGGCATCCTCTGGCTACAGCCCATAGCCCAAAGCCCACAGCCCACGTCCCCGCAGCCGATACACTGCGGCAGCCATGCTGCCCCTCCCCTCGCTGCCCATCCTCGAAGCGCTGCCGGCGCTGAACGACGCCCTCCTCGCGCACCGCAACGTGCTGCTGGAGGCGCCGCCGGGCGCCGGAAAGAGCACCGTCGTTCCGCTGGCACTGCTGGACGCGGGCTGGTGTGCGGACGGACGCATCCTGATGCTGGAACCGCGCCGCATCGCAGCCCGCGCCGTCGCTAGGCGCATGGCGGAGACTCTCGGCGAGGAGGCCGGCCAGACGGTCGGCTATCGAACGCGACTCGAGACCCGCGTGGGGCCGCGCACGCGGATCGAAGTCGTGACCGAGGGCATCCTCACCCGCCGCCTGCAGCACGACCCGGCGCTCGAGGACGTCGCCTGCGTGATATTCGACGAATTCCACGAGCGCAACCTGCAGGCCGACCTCGGCCTCGCACTGTGCCTCGACAGCCAGCGTCACCTGCGCGAGTCGCTCAGGCTGCTCGTGATGTCGGCCACGCTCGATGGCGAGGCGCTGCTGCGCATGCTGCGCGACGCGGCAGTCGTGCGCTCGCCGGGCCGGATTTTCGACGTCGAAACGAAGCACGTGCCCGCCCGGCGCGACGACGCGGGCCGCGAGACCCGCCCGACGGACGCCGCCGTCGCTGCGACGCTGCGCGCACTGCGCGAGCACGCGGGCGACGTGCTCGTGTTCCTGCCCGGCGCAGGCGAGATCCGGCGCGCCGTCACCGCCCTCGAGAGCCAGTTGCCGTCGCAGCAATTCTGCGTGCTGCCACTCTATGGCGACCTGCCCGCCGCGCAGCAGGACGCCGCCCTGCAGCCCGACCCGCGCGCACGGCGCAAGATCGTCGTGGCGACCAACCTCGCGGAGACCAGCCTGACGATCGACGGCGTGCGGGTCGTCGTGGATTCGGGCCTGGAACGCCGCCAGCGCTTCGACCCGGCGACCGGCATGAGCCGGCTCGAGACCGTGCGCATCTCGAAGGCGTCGGCGGACCAGCGCCGTGGCCGCGCGGGGCGCACGGCGCCGGGCATCTGCCTTCGACTCTGGAGCGAGTCCGTGCACGAGGCGCTCCTGCCGCAGTCCCCGCCTGAGATCGTCGAGGCGGATCTCGCGCCGCTCGCCCTCGAACTCGCCTGCTGGGGCAGCGCCGATGCCGCCGCGCTCGACTGGATCGACCCGCCGCCCGCCGCGACCCTCGCACAGGCGCGCGACCTGCTGCAGGGTCTCGAGGCACTCGACGACGCCGGACGAGTCACGCCGCTCGGCCGCGAAATGGCGGCGCTCGGCCTGCACCCGCGGCTCGCGCACATGGTGTTGCGTTCGCGCGGCATGGGCCAGGGGCGGCTCGCCGGCGAACTGGCGGCGATCCTGTCCGAACGCGACCCGCTGCGCGCGGCGCCCGGCTTTCGCGATCCGGACCTCGCGTACCGCGTGGCTGCGCTGCACGGACATGCGCCGCCGCCAGGCATGGAGGTCGACACCGGCACCTTGCGACGCATCGAGCGCGTCGCCGCGCAGGTGCAGCGTCAGCTCGCGCGGCTCGGTGGACGACCGATCGTCGCGGATGCCCCCCCGGAGGACGCAGCGATCGGCCTGCTCCTGGCGTTTGCGTATCCAGACCGGATCGGCCGTGCACGAGAGCGCGGCGCCGGCCGTTACGTATTGAGCGGCGGCCGCGGCGCCGCGTTCGCGGAACCCGCAGCGCTCGCGCGATCGGAGTTCATCGTCGTGGCGGCGCTCGATGCCGGCGACCGTGAAGCGCGCATCCAGCTCGCCGCCGCGCTCGATCCGGTCCAGCTCGAACGGCACTTCGCCGGGGCCATCAAGGTGACCGAGGAGGTGACCTGGGATCCGCGGGAAGCCGCCGTCACCGCGCGCCGGACCCGCAGGCTCGGCGCCCTCGTGCTGCAGGACGAGCCCTTGCGCGGAGCCGATCCGTCCGCCGTCCGGGCGGCGATGCTGGAAGGAGTGCGCGCGCTCGGCCTCGACTGCCTGCCGTGGACGCCGGGCCTCGAGCAGTGGCGGGCGCGCGTCGCACTGGTGCGCGAGCACGACCCCCGGGGCCGCGAGGGCTGGCCGGACGTGTCGGATGCCGCGTTGCTCGGCTCACTGGAGACGTGGCTCGGGCCCTGGCTCGAAGGCATCACGCGTCGCGAGCAGTTGTCGCGCCTCGACCTCGCGGGCGCCCTGCACGCGCTGCTCGACTGGAACGCGCGGCGCCGGCTCGACGAACTCGCTCCCACGCACCTCGCCGTGCCGAGCGGGTCGCGGATCGCCGTGGACTATGCGCAGGGCGATCCCAGGCTCAGCGTCCGGCTGCAGGAAGTCTTCGGGCTTGCGGATTCCCCGCGCATCGCCGGCGGGAGTGTGCCAGTCACCATGGAACTGCTCTCGCCGGCGCGGCGGCCCGTGCAACTCACGCGCGATCTTGCGAGCTTCTGGTCGCGCGGCTACCACGACGTGAAGAAGGAGTTGAAGGGCCGCTATCCGAAGCACTACTGGCCGGACGACCCGCACCAGGCGGTCGCGACCCGTCGCGTGCGGCCGGGCGGCGACCGTTGATGCGGCCGCGTTCCCTCGCCGCGCTCGCGCTGACCTTCCTGATCGCGGGCTGCGCGCCGTTCCAGCGCGGGACGCCCGGGCCGTCCGGCCCTGGCGCCGTCGCGCTGCTCGCCGCCGAGTCACGCATCGGCGCCGCATATCACTATGGCGGCACGGGTCCCGACACGTTCGACTGCAGCGGACTCGTGGCCTATGCGTACCACCAGGCCGGCATCGACGTCCCGCGCACGGCCGCACAGCAGTTCGCGCTCGCACGGCCGGTGCGACGCGAGGACCTGCGCCCGGGCGACCTCGTGTTCTTCCGCTGGTCCGGGCGCGAGGTGTC
>CAZRKS010000057.1:0-13508 GCA_964600315.1 uncultured Steroidobacteraceae bacterium
CGCCCGGCGCATGCCGAGAACACGCTCGAGCGCATCCGGGCCTGGCGCGAGATCTGCCCGGACCTCGCCCTCCGCAGCACGTTCATCGTCGGCTTCCCGGGCGAGACCGAGCGCGACTTCGAGCTGCTGCTCGAGTGGCTGGCCGAGGCCCGGCTCGATCGGGTCGGCTGCTTCAAGTACTCGCCGGTTGAAGGGGCGGCCGCAAACGCGCTGCCCGGCGCCGTGCCCGAGGAAGTGAAGCAGGAGCGCCTCGACCGTTTCATGGAACTGGCCGCCGCGATCAGCGCGGAGAAGCTCGCCGCGAAGGTCGGCCAGCGGATGCGCGTGCTGGTCGATGCCGTGGGCGAGGACGGCGCCATCGCCCGCTCCGCGGCAGACGCGCCCGAGATCGACGGCACGGTGCGCATCTCGAGGCCGGGCAAGCTGCGGTCCGGCGACTGGGCCGAGGTCGAAATCACCGGCGCCACCGCTTACGATCTCGACGCCAGGACTGCCCGCGGCAGGTAGGCGCGGCACGCGAGCTGCGGCCGACCTGCGGATGCAAGGAGCCTTCCGTGACCGCTTTTCGCCGTTGCTGGAGCCGGAGCGCGCTGGCGCTGCTCGTCCCGCTCACCGCCTTCGCCCAAGCCACGCCCGCACCCCCGTCCGCGTCGACGCCGACGGAGGCAGTCCCGTCGGCACCGCCGCCGGTGGCGAGCCCGGTTGCGGAGGCGATCCGGGAGCGGGTCGATCACCTGCGCTACGGACAAGATCCGGACGGACGCGATCACGAGGTGCGTGGCGCACCCATCGTCGCGGCCGACGGCGTGGCGCGCTACTACGAGTCCGGGCAATTCCAGCCGCGCTGGCAGGATCCCGCCCGGCTCGACGAGCTGGTCGCCGCCGTCGCCGATCTGCAATGGGATGGCCTCGACCCGGCCGACTACCACGTCGAGGCCCTGCAGTCGTTCCGCTCCGACCTGCGCGGCGGCCGGGCGCTCGCCCCGGGTGACCAGGCCGATCTCGACCTCGTCGCGACCGACGCGACGATGCTCGCGCTCTACCACCTGTATTTCGGCAAGGTGGACCCCGAGAAGCTGAGTTCGCAGTGGAACTTCACGACGCGGCCGCTCGAGGTCGACGCGGCGTTCGAGCGCTTCCGGCAGGCGATCGCCGACGGTCGCATCGCCGAGGCCTTCGAGCAGGCGCGGCCGCAGCACCCGTGGTACCAGCGCGGGCGCGAGCGCCTGAAGGAATACCGGGCCATCCAGGCGGCCGGCGGTTGGTCGACGCTCAGCGACGGGCCGACGCTCAAGCCCGGCATGAGCGATCCGCGGCTGCCGGCGCTGCGCTATCGTCTGAAGGTCACACACGACCTCGCGGGCTCGCTCGATCCGCCGCTGGGCCCGCCGGACACGACCTACGATGCGGAAACCGAGGCGGCGGTGACGCGATTCCAGGAGCGCCACGGGCTCACCGCGGACGGCGCCGTCGGCCCGGGCACCCTCGCTGCGCTCAACGTCCCGGTCGCGGCGCGCATCGACCAGATCCGCGTCAATCTCGAGCGCGGCCGCTGGGTGCTGCACGAGATCCGCGGCAACTTCGTGCTGGTGGACGTCCCGGGGTTCTACGTCTCGTACTTTCGCAACGACGAGCCCGCCTGGACCTCCAAGGTGATCGTCGGACGCCCGATTCGCGAGACGCCGATCTTCAAGTCGACCATCACCTACGTCGTGTTCAACCCGACGTGGACCATCCCGCCCACGATCCTGGTCAAGGACAAGTTGCCGATCATCAAGCGCGACCCGGGCTACCTGAACCGCAACCGGATCCGCGTGATCGATTCGGCCGGCCGCACGGTCGACCCGTACTCGGTGAACTGGAGCCGCTACGGCGCCGGCAACCTGCCGCCGTACCAGCTGCGCCAGGATCCCGGTGACGACAACGCGCTCGGTCTCGTCAAGATCATGTTTCCAAACAAGTACTCGGTGTACATGCACGACACGCCGACGAAGGCGCTGTTCGACAGGGACGAGCGCACGTTCAGCTCGGGCTGCATCCGCGTGCAGAAAGCGTTCGAGCTGGCCGAACTCGTGCTCGACGACCCGGCGCGCTGGAACCCGGACACCATGGCGCAGGTGGTCGCAGAAAAGGCCCAGCGCACGGTCACGCTCGCGAAGCCGGTGCCCGTGCTGCTGCTCTACTGG
Source organism: uncultured Steroidobacteraceae bacterium (assembly GCA_964600315.1). Classification (GTDB taxonomy): domain Bacteria; phylum Pseudomonadota; class Gammaproteobacteria; order Steroidobacterales; family Steroidobacteraceae; genus RPQJ01. The sequence goes on from CAZRKS010000057.1 coordinate 2,187, forward strand.
ACGGCCCAGCCGACGGCGGACGGCCAGGTGACCTTCCGGCGCGACATCTACGGCCGCGACCCGCCGACGCTCGCCGCGCTCGACAGCGACTTCCTGCTGCCGCGCTGACGGTGGGCGGGCGCGGCGGTCCGGTTCAGCGCCCGCCGTCCGTGCGGATCAGCATCACGCGGCGGTTGAGCTGGCGTCCCTCTTCGGTCGCGTTGTCGCCGACCGGATCCGCTTCTCCGCGACCGATCGCCTGCAGGCGCGACGGATTCACGCCGCGCGAGGTCAGGTAATCGTAGACGGACTTCGCGCGACGGTCGGAAAGCGCGAGGTTGTACTGGTCGGTGCCGATCGAATCCGTGTAGCCGACGATCTGCGCGGTCGCGCTCGGGATGTCGTTCATGAACTTCACGACGCGCTCGAGTTCGGTGATCGACTCCGGCCGCAGTTCGGCGCGGTCGAAGTCGAAGTACACGGCGAGGCGCGAGACGAGGCTGCAGCCGTACATGTCGACCTTGTCGCCGGCCGGCGTGTTCGGGCACTTGTCGTCCGCGTCGCAGACGCCGTCGCCGTCGCCGTCCGCGCACTGCGCGGGCGTCGCAGGGGCGGGCGCCGGGGCCGGTGCCGCAGCGACCGGGGCCGCAGGCGCGACTGGCGGAGGCGGCGGCTCGCGTCCGCCGAAGCGGTAGCCGACCATGAGCGCGGCGACGATCGGGCTCAGTTCGAGCTGCCCGAAGTCCTCCTGGCTGCCGTCCGCCTTGACCTCGGTCTTTACGAAGATCCAGCGCAGGTCGGCGGTGAGGAACCAGTGCCGGTTGAACATGAAATCCATGCCGGCCGCGGCCGCCGGGCCTACCGAGCCGCCGAGGTGCAGGTCCTCCGGGTCTTCGTTGAAGAACTCGGTGAAGTTGATGCCGGCGCCGAGGTACGGCCGCCAGCGGCCGCCCGGGTTGAAGTAGTAGAGGGCGCTCAGGGTCGGCGGCAGCAGGTCGGCCTCTGCGGTGCCCACGTCCTTGACGTGGATGTCGTGATGGAACGGCGCCGAGCCGTAGAGTTCGCCGGCCCAGTGCTCGTCGAACATGTAGGCGACGCTGAAGGCGAAGCTCCAGGCGTCGTCGACGTCGACGGCGGTCTTGCCGAATCCGAAGTCGAGCGTACCCGGATTGCCCTTGGGCATCAGGTAGGCGGCACCGCCCTTGACCACCCAGGGCTGTTGCTGAGCCTGCGTGGCGGACGCAGCAAAGACGCCCATCGCGAGCAGCGCGAACATGGCCGACTTTCTCATCGTGACTCCCTGGAGCGCCCGGCGCAGCGCTGCGCTGCGCGCTCCCTCAGGCGCCCGTACGCTCCGAGTGTACGACCTGCGCGTCCGCAAGTCGCTACGGGTCAATCGTGATGGTGATGGCCGCCCGGCCCGTGCACGTGGCCGTGCTCGAGTTCCTCGCCGGTCGCCTCGCGCACTTCGGCCACCTCTACGTCGAACACGAGCACCTCGCCCGCCAGCGGGTGGTTGCCGTCCACCGTCACCATGTCGCCCTGCACCCGGGTCACGGTGACCACGCGCATCTGCCCGTGCGCGCCCTGGGCGTGGAACTGCATGCCGGGCTTCACGTCCTTTACGCTGCCGAAGGCGCGGCGCGGCACCTGCTGCACGAGTTCTGCATCGCGCACGCCATAACCCTCGACCGGTTCGACGCGCACATTGAGCTTGTCACCGGCCTGCCGTCCCTCGAGCGCCTTCTCGAGGCCCGGGATGATGTTGCCCTTGCCCTGCAGGTAGGCGAGCGGCTCGCCGCCCGAGGAGCTGTCGAGCACCGTGCCGGTCTCGTTGGTCAGCGTGTAGTGGATGAGGACGACTTTGTCGGAGGTGATGAGCATGGGAGGCTTTGGGCGATGGGCTGTGGGCTGTGGCCGGAGGGGGAAGAAGGCTATGGGCTGAAGGCTGTGGGTTGTGGCCAGAGAGGACGGCTGTGGGCTCTTGGCTCCGGGCTACAGCCCACAGCCCATAGCCTACAGCCTCTTCAAACCGCCCTACCGTCTTTCAGCGCCAGCCACCCGCGGGCCATGCGATAGAGGATCCAGACGCCGACGACGAACGCACCGAGGATCCACGTGAAGATACCGAGGCCGAGCAGCAGTACGAGCGGTGCGGAGAACAGCCCGATCAGGAAGAAAGCGAGCGCCGCGAACCAGAACGTGCGCAGCTGCCAGGCGAAGTGCGACTCGAGCCAGGTGCCCCGCGCCTCGTCCCGGCGCACGTAGTTCATCACCACAGCGACGATCGACGGGATGCCGAACACGAACTGGCCGATCACCGTCGCCGAGGTGAACACGCCCATGAGCGCGCTCAGCGTGTGCAGCGCGTACATCCAGTGCGTGTAGCTGATGAGCGAAGCCTGCGGCGCTGAGCCGGGTGCGCCGGCCGGGACCGGGTCTGCCATGGAATGTCCTCCCGAGGGGGCCGCAGTATGTCAGATTGCCCCGGCGCCGCAATGACGGGCCCGGGTCGTAAGACCCGGGATCCGGGCGTCTTCCGCCATTGCTGGTAGGATCCGCTGCAACTGCCGCCCGCCCTGCGCCCGATGCGTCATTTCCCGATGTTTGCGGACCTGCGCGGCCGCCGCGTGCTGGTCGCCGGCGGCGGCGAGATCGCCGAACGCAAGGTGCGGCTGCTGCTCGAGGCGGGCGCCGAGGTCACAGTCGTCGCGCCGCAGTTCAATGCCTGGCTCGCGAGTCACGCCGAGTTGCGACGGCTCGAGCAGCGCTTCGACGCGTCGTTGCTGACCGGCCACGTGCTCGCGATCGCGGCCACCGACGATCCCACCGTGAACGCGGAAGTGGCGGCGGCGGCGGCGGGCCGCGGCCTGTTCGTGAACGTCGTCGACGACGCGCAGACGTCGAGCTTCATCGTTCCGGCGATCGTCGATCGCTCGCCGCTCACGGTCGCCATCTCGAGCGGAGGCACCGCACCGGTGCTCTCGCGACTGGTGCGCGAGAAGATCGAGACCTTGCTCGACGAGTCCTGGGGAGAGTTGGCATCGCTCTTCGAGCGTTGGCGAGAGCGCATCAGGGCGCGACTGCCGGAAGTCGCGGCACGACGGCGCATCTACGAGCGCGCCGTGCGGGGCGAGGTCGCCGACCTCGTGCGTGTGGGACGTGTGTCAGACGCCGAGCAGGCGCTCGAGCGATTGCTGGTCGAGTGCGACGATGCTGCACCCGGCATGGTCGTTTTCGTGGGCGCCGGGCCGGGCGACCCGGGCCTGCTGACGCTCGATGCACTGCGCGCGCTGCAGGAAGCCGAGGTGATCGTGCATGGGCCTGACGCGTCGGAGGCGGTGCTGCGGCTGGCGCGGCGCGATGCCACGCGCGTCGCAGTGGATGTTCCCGGCGACGAGTCACTCAGTCTCGTGCGCGCAGGTCGTCGTGTCGTGCGGCTGGTCGTGGGCGACCCGCTCGATTCGGCGGCCTGCCGCGCGGAGGTCGAACTTCTTCGGGAGCAGGGCGTGCGCGTCGATGTGGTCCGCGGCGTGCCGGTCTCGCGGCCCTGAGCCCGCCTACTCGCGGATCTCCGCCTCGACGAGCTTCGCGAGCAGCACGAGCGATTCCTGCCAGCCGAGATAGCAGGCCTCGGGTGGAATCACCTCGGGGATGCCTTCCTGCACGACATGGAGTTCGGTGCCGCAGGACACGGCCTTCAGCGTCACCGTGGTCTCCATCACGCCCGGCAGGTTCGGATCGTCGAATCGATCGGTGTAGCGAAGGCGCTCGCCGGGCACCAGCTCGAGGTACTCGCCGCCGAACGAATGGCTCTGCCCGGTCGTGAAGTTGGTGAACGACATGTGGTAACTGCCGCCGACGCGCGCGTCCATGCGATGCACCTTGCAGGTGAATCCGTTGGGCGGCAGCCACTTGGCCATGGCGTCGGCGTCGAGGAACGCCCGATAGACCCGCTCGGAGGGCGCACGCAGCACGCGGTGGAGGCGGACGGTGTGGGTGGGCATAGGGGGCCTCAAGAGAAGGCTGTGGGCTGTAGGCTGTGGGCTGTGGCCAGAGACGGAAGGTTAAGAGGCGGCCTGCAGCATGGCGGCCATCTTCTGGTGAATCAGGTTGACCGCCTTGAGCGGCCGGATCATCACCTTGAAATCCACGATCTGGCCGGCGTCGTTCCAGCGGATCATGTCGACGCCGTTCACCTTGATGCTGTCGATCTCGACTTCGAACTCGAGCACGGCGTCGTGCACGCCACTCACTTCCCGCACGTAACGGAATGGGCCGGCCGTGAACACGTGCAGCGCGGCCATGAGGTACTTGAGCGTGATTGCCTTGCCGACCTGCGGCGTGTGGACCACCGGGGAGTGGAACACGACGTCGTCCGCGAGCAGCGCTGGCAGGTCGCCCGCGTTTCGTGTGCGCACGACTTCGTGCCAGGCGGCCAGGGCGGAATGTGACATGCGCGGCCTCTCAGCGTGGTCCGGCCGGGACGCCGGAGCGGTCATTGTACTGACGCGCGCGCGTGGTGCAGGATCGGGCTTCCGGCCCGGTCGACGTCCCCGTGGAGGAGCCCCATGGTCAAGCTCAGCGTCCCTGCGTCCCTGATGGTCATGCTGGCCGGAGCCGCCGTTGCGGCGGACGTGCCCGATGCCGCGCAGTCCGATCCCGTCGCGCTCGGCTGGATGGTCGGTTCGCCGCCGCCGGCCGACAAGTCGATCCGCTATGCCGACGGCAGCTTCTACAAGTTCCCGCAGATGCGCTGGAGCCTCGGCCACTGGCGCGAGCTGTTCCCGACCCGCAACATCTCGCGCGGCGCTGTCGCAGTGACCCCGCTGCCGTCGGGCGCGCCGGCCGACCTCGACAGGCTCACGTTCACCCCGCTCGGTGGCACGCAGACCATGACCTGGGCCGATTCGCTGGGTGCGAACTACACCGACGGCATCGTCGTTCTGCACCGGGGGCGCATCGTCTACGAGCGCTACCTGCCCTCGCTCGCCGCCGACCGTCAGCACATCGCGTTCTCGGTCACGAAGTCGTTCATCGGCACGCTGGCCGCGATGCTGGTCGCCGAAGGCAAGCTCGATGGGGACGCGACGGTGCCACGTTACATCCCCGAGCTCGCGGAGAGCGGCTTCGGCGACGCGACCGTGCGCCAGGTGCTCGACATGACGACGGCCATCGACTACTCGGAGGACTACGGCGACCCGAACTCGAGCTTCCTGCCGTACGCGCGCGCCGCAGGGATGATGCCGCTGCCGCCGGGCTACGCGGGCCCGACGACCACTTACGAATTCCTGCAGGGCATCCGCAAAAAAGGCGAGCACGGCCGGGAGTTTCACTATCGCTCGCCGAACACCGACGTGCTCGGCTGGCTGATCGCGCGCGTCACGGGCAAGCCGGCGGACATGGTGCTGCAGGAGCGGATCTGGAGCCAGATTGGCGCGGAGGGCGACGCGTACATGGCGCTCGATCGCAGCGGCACGGCGCTCGCGTCCGGCGGACTGAACACACGGCTGCGCGATCTCGCGCGCTTCGGCGAAATGATCCGGCGCGGCGGCCGCATCGAGGGTCGGCAGGTCGTGCCGCAGGCGGTCGTCGACGACATCCGCCGCGGCGCGAGCCGCGACGCGTTCGCCTTCGGCGGCTATCCGACGCTGCCGGGCTGGAGCTATCACGACCAGTGGTGGATCTCGCACGACGACCACGGCGCGTTCATGGCGCGCGGCATTCACGGACAGGCGATCTACATCGACCCAAAGGCCGAGATGGTGATCGCGCGGTATGCGTCGCACCCGAAGGCGGGGAACGTGAATCTCGACCCGACCTCGCTGCCGGCGTACCGGGCTGTGGCGGAGTACCTGATGAAAGGCGGGCGGTAGGAAGGGGCAGGAGCCTTGCGGGCAGTCCGTCACTCCCCCTTGTCATTTCAACGGGGCAGGGTTGATAATACAGGCCTTATATGCCCCTCTATATGACGATTGAGGTCATATACGGCTCTATATGGCAGCGATCCCGATATCCCCGGCCGCGGCACGCGCCCAGCGCAAACTGGCGGATGACCTGTCGCGGGCCCGGCGTCGCCGACGGCTCACGCAGGCTTCGCTTGCCGAGCGCAGCGGCGTGAGCCTGCGCACTCTCAAACGCCTCGAGGCGGGCGACGCCCGGGTCTCGATCGAGGCCCTCGTGCGCGTGCTGCAGGCGCTCGGCGAACTGCCACGGCTTGAGCAACTTCTCGACACTGCCGAAGACGAACTCGGACTCGTGCTGATGGACGAGGCGCTGCCCAAACGAGTGCGCCCGCGCAAGCACTCAGGATCGCTGTGATGCACAAGGCGCTGCGCCAGGGAGCTGACGTGTGCGTCGGCCGCGCAGCAATCGAGGTCGGGGACCTGCTGTTCGTGCGTGACGGTCAGCGGGAATACTCGAGCTTCGCGTATCGCGCGGACTGGCTCACGCATCGCGATTGCTTCCAGGTGTCTCCGGATCTTCCCCTCGGCAGCAGCCGCGTGACCCGCCGCGCACCGACTGCGGAGGATTCGCCGTTCCCGTTTGCGCTCGCCGATACGGAACCCGATGCGTGGGGCCGGCGCATCATCAGCCGCGCGCACGCGAGGCGCAGGCGGGACGATTCCTCTGTCGCGCCACTCACCCGCTTCGATTACCTCGCAGCGGTCGACGACGAGAGCCGCGTCGGTGCGCTACGCCTTCGCGATGCCCGCGGCGAGTTCCTCCGCAGTGCGCGCCAGCATCGCACACCGCAATTGCTCGACCTGTCGCGGATCTATGACTCCGCGCGACGCGTCGAGCAGGGCACCGAGGACGTGGACGACCTGAACTATCTGCAGGGCAAGGCCACGTCGCTCGGCGGCCTGCGTCCCAAGTGCACGGTGCTCGACGTGGACGGCCGGCTGGCCGTCGGCAAGTTTCCGAGCGTGGATGACGACCGCTCGGTGACGCGCGGTGAAGTACTGGCGCTCAAGCTCGCGAGGCTCGTCGGCATCGACGCCGCGGACGCGCGCATCGAGGTCGTCGAAGGCACGCCGGTCGCCGTCATCCGACGCTTCGATCGCACGCCCGACGGCGCGCGCACACCCTATCTTTCCGCCGGCTCTCTGCTCCAGGCGCGGCGCCACGAGGATCGCGCCTACACGGAAGTGGCGGACGCTTTGCGCAGAATCGGGGTCGAGCCGACGCGCGACGTTCGTGAAGTCTGGCGACGGCTGCTGTTCAATCTTCTCATCACGAACACCGACGATCACCTGTGGAACCTGGGACTCCTGCACGCGGGAGCCGGGCTTTGGAAGCTCGCGCCTGCTTTCGACCTGAACCCTTTCCCGGGACGGGCCCGCGAATCGAAGACGTGGCTGTCCGAAGACACGGGCCCGATCGTGTCGCTGAGAATGCTGGTCGACCAGGCCGGGTACTTTGCGCTTTCGCGTGCGGAGGCGATCGCCGAGGCAGCGGCGATGGGTGAGCGGCTGCGGGACTGGCGCGCGGTTGCTACCTCAAGGGACGTCGGGCTGAGCGAGACGGAACTCGCCGCGTTCGAACCGGCGTTTGAGCACGACGCCATGGTCGAGGCGCGTGCGCTCGCCGGTTGACGATTCGATCGTCGTCATGTCCGGAACGGTCAGATGATGAGCTTCGGCCCGCACATCTACGTCGATGCGGACGCCTGCCCGGTGAAAGCCGAGACGGTGAAGGTCGCGGAGCGGCACGGGCTGCCGGTGGTGTTCGTGGCGAACGCCTGGCTCGCGGTGCCGCGAGCGCCGCGCGTGCGGGTGCAGGTGGTGCCGGGATCGTTCGATGCGGCCGATGACTGGATCGTCGGGCAGGTGCAGCGTGACGACGTGGTGATCACCTCCGACATTCCGCTCGCGGCACGGTGTCTGAAGGCCGGCGCTCGGGTGGTGAAGCCGTCGGGTCAGCGGTTCACGGACGACAACATCGGCAACGCGCTCGCTGGTCGCGAGCTCGCAGCCGAGCTGCGCGCGTACGGCGTGGGTGGCGGTCCGCCGCCATTCGGACCGAAGGATCGGTCGCGGTTTCTCGACGCGCTCGAGAACGTGGTGCGGGATGCAAAGAAGGCGCGGGGGTCGGCCGCGGGTTGAGCGGGAGCCGGATGTGGTGATGGGTCAAGAGCAGGGCGGCCGCGGTCGACCGCCCTGCATCGCGGTCAGCGGGTGGCCGCGTCCTTGAGCTTCTTCATCGGGCGGACCTTGACCTTCACGGTGGCGGGCTTCGCCTTGAAGAGGGTCTCCGCGCCGGTGAACGGGTTGATGCCCTTGCGCGCCTTCTTCGCCGGCACGTTGACCACGCTGATCTTGAAGAGGCCGGGCAGAACGAAGCTGCGGCCGCCCCGTTTGCCGATCGCGGCGTGGATCGTGTCCTCGAGCGCGGCGATGATCGCGCGCACGTCCTTCGCGGCGGCACCCGTGGTGCCGGCGAGGTGCTTGATGAGGGCGGACTTGCTCAACACGCCCTTGATCGGTTTGACGGCCGCTTTCGGGGCGGATTTCTTCGCGGACTTCTTGGGCTTCGCCATGAGTAAACGATGACCTCGTGAGTGAGTGAAGCGATCGGATGGAATCTCGGCGGGAGGACGGTAGAGCAAGTGCGGCGAGAAGCCAAGCGCCTTGTGCGGCGGGCGAGTCCGCGCCGAGCGGCCGCGCTTCGCCGTGCGGCCGCATCACGGCAGGCGCCGAAGCGCACGTATTGCCCTCATTGAAGGTTGACGCCACGTATAGGCAGGCATTTCGGAGCTCGGCACGCACGCATGCTGTACGGCGCCGGATCCGGGGGTATGGCTAGGCTGACCGCCGGGCGGGCAACCTTACTTGCTGCTGCCCAAAAAAACGCCTGCGCCACCAGCTGAGCGTTTTTATGACGCGGTTGCCCAGTCGCCGGAGAGCAGCGCCGCCTGCTCCAGCACGGTCTCGGTCGCCTTCTCCTGCTTGTCCGGCGGATAACCGTATTTACGCAGGATGCGCTTCACCAGCACGCGCAACTGGGCGCGGACGTTTTCGCGCAGTGTCCAGTCAATGGTGACATTGGCGCGCACGGTCCTAACCAACTCCTGAGCGATCGTGCGCAAGGTGTCGTCGCCCAGCACCTTCACCGCGCTGTCATTGGTTTCCAGAGCGTCGTAGAACGCAAGTTCGTCCTCCGACAGCTTCAGCGCGTCGCCACGAGCGTGAGCCTCGCGCATGTCCTTAGCGAGGGCTATCAGCTCCTCGATCACCTGCGCCGCCTCAATTGCGCGATTCTGGTAGCGGCGGATCGTCTGCTCCAGCATCTCTGCGAAGGACCGCGCCTGCACGACGTACTTACGCCGGCGGTTCGCCAATTCGCCCTTGAGAAGCTTCTCCAGCAGCTCGACTGCGAGATTGCGCTGAGGCATCCCGCGCACCTCGGCAAGGAACTCTTCGGAGAGGATCGAGATGTCGGGTTTGGCCAGCCCGGCCGCAGCGAAGATGTCGATCACCCCCTCGGGTGAGACAGCACGCGAGATGATTTGCCGCACCGCGTGCTCGATGTCCTCCTCAGGTCGGGCATCGCCAGGTGCGCGCTTGGCGAGAACCGCCTGCACGGCTTGGAAGAAAGCCACGTCGTCGCGGATGCGCAGCGCCTCGGAGTGCGGCACCGCCAGCGCGAAGGCCTGCGACAGCTCCCGCACCGCACCCACGCAGCGCTCCTTGCCGCTCTCCTGCGCGAGGATGTGTTCTTGGGCGGCCGGCAGCAAGCTGAGGCGCTCCGGTGGCGTCCCGGTAGTCCACTTCGACCAGTCGAAGCCGTGGAAGAGGCCGCAGCAGATCTCGTGCTTCTCCAGCATCACGGCGACCGCCTCGTCTTGATCCAGCGCCGTGCGTCCGGTGCCGCCGCTCTCGGTATACGTGGCCAGCGCCTGCTTCAGCTCCTGCGCCAGCCCCAGGTAGTCCACCACCAACCCACCGGGCTTGTCCTTGAACACGCGGTTCACGCGTGCAATGGCCTGCATCAGCCCGTGCCCGCGCATCGGCTTGTCGATGTACATCGTGTGCAGACAGGGCGCATCGAAGCCGGTGAGCCACATGTCCCGCACGATGACCAACTTAAAATTGTCCTTGGGGTTGCGGAATCGGTTGGCCAGAGCCTCGCGCCGCGGCTTGTTGCGGATGTGCGGCTGCCAGTCAGCCGGGTCGGAGGCCGAGCCGGTCATCACGACCTTGAGCGAGCCGTGCTCGTCGTCGGCGCCATCCCATTGCGGTCGCAGCTTCACGATCTCACGGTACAGCTCTACGCAGATGCGCCGGCTCATGCACACGATCATGGCCTTGCCGTCCATCGCTTCGAGCCGCTTCTCAAAATGCTCGACGATGTCCTTGGCCACCAGCTCCAGTCGCTTCTCGGCGCCGACGACCGCCTCGAGCTGCGCCCACTTGCTCTTGAGCTTCTCCTTGCGCTCGACCTCCTCACCCTCCGTGGCTTCCTCGAAGCCGGGGTCGATCTTCGGCCGCTCGGCCTCGTCGAGCGCCAGCTTGGCCAGCCGACTCTCGTAGTAAATCGGCACCGTGGCGCCGTCCTGCACAGCGCGCTGGATGTCGTAAACGCTGATGTAGTCTCCGAACACCGCGCGTGTATTGGCGTCCGTGAGCTCGATCGGCGTACCGGTGAAGCCGATAAACGAGGCGTGCGGCAGCGCGTCGCGCATGTGGCGCGCGTAGCCGTCGATGAAATCGTACTGGCTGCGATGCGCCTCGTCGGCGATCACCACGATGTTGCGGCGGTCGGAGAGCGTCGGGTGGCGGTCGCCTTTCTCCTCAGGGAAGAACTTGTGAATGGTGGTAAACACCACCCCGCCGGCCGCGACGCTCAGCAGCTCGCGCAGGTGCACGCGGCTCTCGGCCTGCACCGGCGGCTGGCGCAGCAGGTCGCGGCAGCGTGCGAAGGTCGCAAATAGCTGGTCGTCTAGGTCGTTGCGGTCGGTGAGTACGACCAGTGTTGGGTTGCCCATCGCCGGCTCACGGATGATGCGACCGGCGTAGAACACCATCGTCAGGCTCTTGCCCGAGCCCTGTGTGTGCCACACCACGCCCACGCGGCGATCGCCGGGCTTGCCGCCGTGTTTGCCGTCGTCCGGGTTGTCGCCCGGACCATAGCAGCCCTCGGAATCGGCCACACCAGCCGCCGCGCGGTGCAGCTCAGCGGCGCGCAGTGTCTCACCCACCGCTACCTGCACCGCATGAAACTGGTGGTAGCCGGCCATCTTCTTAACGATGCGGCCACCGTCATCCTCAAAAACGATGAAGTCACGCAGCAGGTCGAGAAAGCGCCGCGGCGCGCACAGGCCCTCGATCACGACCTGCA
>CAZRKS010000058.1:0-13492 GCA_964600315.1 uncultured Steroidobacteraceae bacterium
CACCTCGGTGGCCTGGCCGTTGTCCATCTCGTAGCGGAAGCGGCCATCCGTGAGGTTGCGGATCGCGCGGCGCATGCACGCCTCGCCGTTGTCCTGCACGTGGCCCATGTAGGCGAGGAGCGCCGGCCAGCCGTGGGTCGCCGCGGCGCGCTCGAGTTCACGGATGCCGCGTGCGTTGGCCGCAAGCTGCGCGCGCAGGTCGGCGAGGTTCTGCGCGACGTTGCGGGCAGGCCAGGGCCCGGCCGCGAGCAAGGCGCGCACCGTGTCCTCCGCGAACAACCCGTCGCGCACGATGCGCGTCGGCGCGATCAGCACGCCTTCTTCGGCGATGTCGCGGCTGCCCGGCGGCATCGAGCCCGGCGTGCTGCCGCCGATGTCGGCGTGATGCGCACGCGAGGCCGTGAAGAAGTGGACGCGCTCGCCGCGCGGGTCGAACACGGGAGTGACGACCGTCATGTCCGGCAGGTGCGTGCCGCCGTGGTACGGGGAATTGAGCAGGAACGCGTCTCCCGGCCGCAGGTCGTCGCCGTGGGCCGCGATCACCGCCGCGACGCTCGCGCCCATCGAGCCCAGGTGCACGGGCATGTGCGGGGCGTTGGCGACGAGGCGGGCATCGCCGTCGAACAGGGCGCAGGAGAAGTCGAGGCGCTCCTTGATGTTGACCGAGCTCGCCGTCTGCTGCAGCACCACGCCCATCTGCTCGGCGACGTGCATGAACAGGCCGTTCATGACTTCGAGCCGCATCGGGTCCGGGGGCGTCGCCGCCTCGTGGCGCGTCGCGTCGTGCAGCGAACCGCGCAGGACGTGGACCACGCGCAGGCGGCCGTCGGCCTCGACTCGCGCCCGCCAGCCCGGTGCGATCCAGGCCGTCGAGCCTCGCTCGATCAGCAGGCAGGGCCCGTCGAACCCGTCGCCCTCGCGCAGCGCTTCGCGCACCCGCAGCGTCGCCTCGCACCAACGGCCTCCGCTCCACACGGCCGTGCGCTGATCGAGCGCCGGGGCCGCGCCGGCGCCCGCAACGCGCCGGTCCGACGCGGTCGCAGCGACGCCGGGGCCCGGCGTCTCGCGCTCGAACGCCTCGGCCGCCACCGCGGCGATCGTGGTGCCGGCGGACTCGGCGCGAAACCCGTACAGTCGCTCGTGCGCCGCCGCGAAGGCCGCGCGCAGGGCGTCGGCCGGGCCCCAATCCACTTCGATCGTCGTGTCCGAGCCGGCGGACTGCAGATGCGCGGTTCGCCGTATCGTGACCGCCTCCGGCGGCACCTGTTGCCGCAGCAGGTCGGCACGCGCCGCGGCCTCGACCGCGGCGAGGATCCGGGCGGCCCGTGCCGTCCCCTCGTCGTCGGCCGGCTCGTGCGTGCCATGCCGGCGGAGGCAGCGCCGCGACGCGAGGCCGATGCCGCGTGCCGAGAGCACGCCGGCCAGCGGGTCGAGCAGCAGAGTCTCGATGCCGAGGGCTTCGGCGACGGCACAGGCGTGCTGTCCCGCGGCCCCGCCGAAGGGCAGCAGTCCGAAACGGGCGGGATCCTTGCCGTGGCGCAAGGCGAGCTCGCGGATCGCGTTCGACATGCGCGCGACGGCCACCTGCAGGAACTGCTCGGCGAGGGCCTCGACGCGGAGCGGCGGTCCGCCGCAGGTCGCGACGTCCGCCGCGATGGCCGCCAGCCGCGAACGCGACGCCGCCGGGTCGAGCGGCGCGTCGCCGTCGACGCCGAACACCTGCGGGAAGTGCTCCGGCCGGATGCGCCCGAGCACGACGTTGCAGTCGGTCACGGTCGCCGGGCCGCCGCGGCGATAGCAGGCGGGCCCGGGGTCGGCGCCGGCCGAGTCGGGGCCGACCTGCAGCCGTCCATCGGCGAAACGCACGATGGAGCCGCCGCCGGCCGCGATGGTGTGCACGTCGAGCATCGGCGAGCGCAGCCGCACGCCGTCGATCTCCATGGCGAAGCGCCGCGGCAACCGGCCGTCGTACAAGCTCGCGTCCGTCGAGGTTCCTCCCATGTCGAAGCCGATGAGGCGCTCGAGGCCGCTCGCCTCGGCGGCGGCGGCGGCGAGGCCGACCACTCCGCCGGCCGGGCCGGAGAGCACGCTGTTGATGCCGCGGAATCCGTCCGGGTCCACGAGCCCGCCGTTGCTCTGCATCAGCAGCACCTGCGGCGTGCCGTGACGCGAGGCGAGTTCGCGCCGGAACTCGCGGACGTGCCGGAGCAGGACCGGCGACAGATAGGCGTCCGCGACGGCGCTGTCGCCACGGGCGACGAGGCCGACCAGCGGCGCAACCTCGTGTGAGACGACGACCTCGTCGAAGCCCGCGGCGGCGGCGATCTCCGCTGCGCGGCGCTCGTGGTCGGGGCGCGCAAGCGCGTGCATGAACGCGATCGCGACGGAGCGCAGGCCGTCGCGACGGGCCGCCTCGAGCGCCGTCGCCAATGCGTGCTCGGCCAGCGGCGCGAGCACCCGGCCCGCCGCGTCCACGCGCTCGTCGGCCTCGATCACGCGCGCATACAGCACCGGCGGCAGCCGGATCGCGCGCGCGAAGATGTCCGGCCGGTTCTGGTAACCGATGCGGAGCGCGTCGCCGAAGCCGCGCGTGATCACCAGCACGGTCGGTTCGCCCTTGCGCTCGAGGAGTGCGTTGGTGGCCACGGTCGTGCCGAGGCGCACGGAATCGACGCGCGCGCCCGGTGTGCCGTGACGCCGCAGCATTTCGTCGATGCCGCGGACCGCGGCGTCGCCGGGGTGCCGCGCATCGAGCGACAGCACCTTGTGCGTGTGCAGGCCGCCGTCGGGATCCCGCGCGACGATGTCGGTGAACGTGCCGCCGCGATCGATCGCAAATCGCCAGCCGCTCGACCCGGTCTCGGCACCCATCGGGCGACTTTCGCACGCGCGCCGAGATAGCCGCAAACACGGCCTTGAGCCGCGCCGTTGCGCCGGCCTAGCATCCGTTCGCATGACCGAGGCGGAAGAGGCCATCCTCGCGGTGGTCGCGCGCGTGCCGCGCGGCCGCGTGACGACCTACGGCGCCGTCGCGGCAAGGGCCGGCTGGCCGCGTCATGCGCGGCAGGTCGGTCGTGTCCTCGCGGGCCTGCCGTCGGGCAGCCGGATTCCCTGGCACCGGGTGGTGGCGGCGGGTGGGCGCATCGCCTTTCCCGCGGGCTCCGACGCGTACGAGTCCCAGGTGCGGCGGCTGCGTCGCGAAGGGATCGACGTTGCGCGGGGCAGAGTCGACCTGCGCCGCCACGCTTGGTCGGCTCCCGCCACCGACCTCGATCGCTGGCTCTGGCGGGTCGGGGGTGAGAATTGATACCGGATTCGTCGGGCCGCAGGGACTATCATGTGAGACGAGTCGAGACGAGGTGAATCGCCGCATGCGCGAACGCTACGTGGTTTTCTCGCACGGCCAGGACAGCGAGCCGTGGGGCAGCAAGATCGCCGCCATGGCGGAGATCGCGCGCGAGGAGGGGTACCAGGTCGAGTCGGTGGACTACCGCGGCATCGACCGGCCCGAAGACCGGGTCACGCGGTTGCTCGCGACCTGCAAGGACCTGCGCGGTGCACTGGTGCTCGCGGGCTCCAGCATGGGCGGGTACGTCTCGGTGGCGGCGTCGTCGCTGCTGCAGGCCCGCGGGATGTTCCTGCTCGCGCCCGCGCTCTACATGCCCGGCTACGAGAAGTTCAGTCCGCGGCCGGCGGCCTGCCCGACGACGATCGTGCACGGGTGGCGCGACGAGGTGATCCCCGTCGACCACAGCATCCGTTTCGCCCGCGAGCAGAAGGGGACGCTGCACGTGCTCGACTCCGACCACCGCCTGCTCGACCAGATCCGCGCCATCAACCATTTCTTCGCGTACTTCCTGTTCGCGATTGACGAGTTCCTCTGAGCAGGCGCCGGCGCCCCGGCGGCGCCCATCGGTTAAGATGCGTGCATCCACCGGCGCCGAGGAGCCCATGCAGCAGAAGTCACGGACCATCCTGTCCGCCCTCGCATTCCTCGGACTCGTCGCCTGCGGCGGTCCGGCCGCGCCACCGGACGAGGAGGCGGCGCGGGACCGCTATGGCGAGGGCGAGGAAACCGTCTTCGACGACACGATCCAGACCCAGGACCGGGCGCGCGCCGTCGAGGACGTGACGATGCGCGCCAAGGACGACCTGGACGCGGCGATCGAGAAGTCCGAGGGCGACGCGCAGGATCCGGCCGACTGAGCGCACGGCGGGCCCGACCCGCTGCGGGGACCCCGATGCCGCGAATTCCAGGACCCGCGCTCACGGACGAGTTCGAGCAGGCGTGCGCCTGTCGGCTCTACCGCCACCGGCCGGTGGCGGGGCGGCTGCCGGGATGAGCAGTCTCTCGGCCATCGAGCGGCTGCTGCTGCCGCTCGTGCGCCGCTTCGTCGCGCTCTGGGTCCGGCCGTCGGTGCTGCCGGACGACGTGGCCGAGCGGCAGGCTGCGGGACGGCCGGTCGTCTACGCGCTCGAGAAGCGCAGCGTCATCGACGTCGCCGTGCTGGAGTACGTCTGCCGCGAACGGGCCCTGTCGCCGCCCCTCGCGCCGTTCGGCGCCCGGGCGCTCCTGCCCGAGTCCGTGCTGTTCGTGGAGCGGCGGGCGGGCTTCCTCGGACTGCGTATCGATCGGCGCATGCCGGACGCGCTCAGGGTCCTGGCCGGCGCGGCCGGCACCGATCCCGCGTTCGAGGCGCAGGTCCTGCCGGTGAGCCTCTTCTGGGGTCGCGCGCCGGATCGGGAGCGCTCGTGGCTGCGCCTCTGGCTGGGCGAGGGCTGGGACATCGGTGGCCGGCTCCGCAAGCTCCTGTCGCTCATCGTGAACGGTCGCAACCTGGTCCTGCTGTTCGGCGAGACGCTGCCGGTCCAGCCAGGGCCGATGGAGACCCGCGGATTGCCGGCCGGATCGCGACGGCTGTGGCGCCAGCTGCGCGTGCAGTTCCGCAACCAGCGGACGGCGACGATCGGGCCGGACCTGTCGCACCGCCGCACGATCGTCGCGCAGGTGCTGCGCACCGGGCTGGTGCGCGAGGCCGTGCGCGAGGAGATGAGGGCACACGACATCCCGCGGCGCGAGGCGCTCGAGACGGCGCGCGAGTATGCCTACGAGATCGCGGCGAACTATTCGCATCCCTTCGTGGTGTTCATGTACGGCGTGCTGGGACGGCTCTGGAACCGTCTCTACGACGGCGTCGAACTCGCCAATTTCCCGAACCTCGAGGGCGTCGGCGAAGGTGCCGAGGTCGTCTACGTGCCCTGCCACCGCAGCCACATGGACTACCTCCTGCTGTCCTACGTGGTCTACCACAAGGGCTTCGCCGTGCCGCACATCGCCGCCGGCATCAACCTCAACATGCCGGTGATCGGCTCGTTCCTGCGCCGCGGGGGCGCGTTCTTCCTGCGCCGCAGCTTCTCGGGCAATGCGCTCTACTCGGCCGTGTTCACCAAGTACCTCGGCCTGATGATGGCCCGCGGCCACTCCATCGAGTACTTCATCGAGGGCGGTCGCAGCCGCACGGGCCGGCTCCTGCGGCCGAAGACGGGCATGCTCGCCATGACCGTGCGCAGCTACCTGCGCGAGCCGACCCGCCCGGTGGTGTTCGTGCCGGTCTATTTCGGCTACGAGCGACTGGTCGAGGGCCGGACCTATATCAACGAGCTGTCCGGACGGCCGAAGGAGAAGGAATCGGTCCTCATGCTGCTGCGCACGATCCCGGAGCTGCGCCGCCGCTTCGGCAAGGTCTACGTCAGCTTCGGCGAGCCGCTGCCCCTCGATCCGCTGATCCAGCGGCACGCGCCGGACTGGAACCCCGAACCTTCGGGTTCCGACGACCGCCCGGCGTGGCTCGGCCCGCTCGTGGCCGAACTCGCCACGTCGATCATGACGCGCATCAACGCGGCGGCCTGCGTGACGCCGGTCAACCTGATCGGTCTCGTGCTGCTCGCGACTCCCCGCCAGTGCATGGGCGAGGCGGACCTCGTGCGCCAGCTCGAGCTCTACGCGTCGTTGCTGCGCAAAGCGCCGTATTCGAAGCAGCTGTGGGTCACGGGCATGGACGGCGAGTCCATGATCCGCTACGGCCTGTCGCTCGGGATCCTGCGCAGGCAATCCCACGAACTCGGCGACCTCGTCACGATGAGCGAGGACGTCTCGGTCCTCACCAGCTACTTCCGCAACAACTCGCTGCACCTGCTGCTGATGCCGTCGCTGCTCGCCTGCGCGTTCCTGAACAACGCCAGCGTTTCGCGCGGCGACCTGCAGCGGCTGGCGGGGCGCGTCTACCCCTACGTGGCCGAGGAGTATTTCCTGCGCTGGAGCGAGGCAGAACTGCCGGCCGTGGTCGACGGTCTGCTCGAGGACCTGCTGAATCACGGCCTGCTGACGGCTTCCGACGACCGCAACGAGTGGCGACGGCCGCCGGCGGAGTCGCCCGAGGCGGTGCAGCTCTCGGTGCTGGCGCGCATCACCGTGCCGATCATCGAGCGCTACTACCTCGCGGTCTCGCTGCTGCTCAAGGCGGGCAGCGGGCGTCTGACGCAGGACGCGCTCGAGCACCAGTGTCAGCTCATGGCGCAACGCATGTCGATGCTCTACGAGCTCAACTCTCCGGAGTTCTTCGAGCGCGCGCTGTTCGGACATTTCCTCGACCTGGCGCGCTCGCGGCGGGTGCTCGAGGAAGGGCCCGACGGCCGGCTGACCTACGAACCGGCGATGCTCGAGGCGATCGTGAGCGACGCGCAGCTGGTGCTGCACGAGCAGATTCGGAACTCCATCCTGCAGGTGGTGCATCGGTGAACGCGGCCGCCATTCGACGTGGTCGGGCTTTGACGGAAACCCGGGGGGTGGGCCTTGCCCGGGGACGCCGTGAATCCGGGTCCCTGGAGGCTCGCGCGCCGCGTCCCTGCGGCGCGACGCCCCGGGCAAGGCCCACCCCCCGGGTTTCCGTCAAAGCCCGTCGTCGCGGAACGACAGCCACGCTTGACGTGGATCAGTGCGTGGACCGGCCGTTCAGAGGTGGAATGGCGAGATGACGACCGCGCACCGAGACACTGACGCTGCGCCTGGCCTGACCGCAATGTTTCTGCGGCTGCTCCCGCCGCCCTCGCGACTGGCGCAGCCGCTGCGTCTGCTGCCCGAGCCGCTGCTGCGGTTCGGCAGTGAACGGGTGATCCGGCTCGTGCTCGACGGCCCGCTGGCTGCGGGCGCGCTCGCCGATCTCACTGGACGCCGTCTCGGAGTCGAGGTCACCGACCTCGGCCTGCGATGGGTCGTGGCGGTCGGTGACCGGCAGGTCGATGTGCTGGCTCCAGACGCCGAGGCGGAGGCCACGGTGCGCGGCACCGCGACCGACCTGCTGTTGCTCGCCAGTCGCCTCGAGGACGCCGACACGCTGTTCTTCCAGCGCCGCCTGCAGGTGACGGGCGACACCGACCTCGGTCTCAACGTTCGCAACCTGCTGGACCAGTTGCCGTGGGAGACGATCCCGCTCGGCCTGCGCATTGCGCTCGATCGCGGTGCACGGCTGGCGCGCGCCGCGCGCGCCGCTCGTCGCGCGGAACCGGCCGAGCCTAGCTTGGACTGATCCACTGCATCCCTGCGGTGCCGTGCCAGTAACCGTTCTCCTCGCCTGCGCGCGGCAGAGCGGCGCCGCTGTCGAGCGCGGCGCGGAACCGTGCGACGACGTCCGCCGTCCCTTCGACGTGCGGATACAGGCGGACCAGGCCGACACCCGCGGCCTGCAACTCGCCGAGTTCGGGGCCGAGGTCGCAGCGACCTGAAGTCTGCACCTGGATGCCATTAATCGTCAGGAACGGCGCGCCCTCGCGCGACGCGAGCGGGAGCCCGTCCGGGTGCTCGATGCAGCGGAAGCCGCAGTCGTCCTTCGCGAGGTCGAGAGCGCGCGCCGTGAAGCAGCGCGCGGAGTAGGCGAGCGGCAGCCGCCCCCAGGCCGCCACCTCGATCTCGGGCAGCGGTGCGCCGCTCGCGCGGAATTCCTCGAGCGTCGCGCGACCGTGCTCCGTGCCGAGCACCAGGCGTTGCAGACCATCCTCGCAGAGCAGCCGCAGCGTCGCGTGGTTGTACACGTTCAAGGTGGGTCCGCCGACGAAAGGCAAGCCGCGCTCGCGGAGCAGCTGCACCGCGGACAGGTCGTTCGCCTCCACGCGGAAGCGGCCGTTCTCGACCAGGCGCAGGATCGACGACAGTTCCGATTCCGCCTCGACCAGCGCAAGCGTCGACAGCACGATCTCCGGGCCGCGGCCGGCGAGTTCCTCGGCGAGCGCGATCCAGTCGCGAGTGCGGAGTTCGCGCCGCTTGCTGCAGACGGTCTCGCCGAGATAGATCACGTCGAGCGGCCATTCCGCCGCGGCGCGGTAGAAGTCGAGCACGCGCTGGCGCGGCCAGAAGTACTGCAGGGGTCCGAGCGTCAGGCGCATGCGCGGTCCTCAGTGCCAGGAGCGGTGGTAGGGCCCGAGCGTCGTCTGCCGGCCCTCGGCGTGCCGCGCCAGTTCGCGGCGCCACGCCTCGTCCGGCGACCAGTCGTGCGGCCGGTCCTTCAATCGGTCGATGGCCTGGCGCCAGACCTTCGTGACGGCGGCCACGTACGCCTGTCCGCGCTGCCGTCCCTCGATCTTGAGGGCGACGACGCCCGCGGCCTGCAGTCGCGGCAGCAGGTCCAGCGTGTTCAGGCTGGTCGGTTCCTCGAGCGCGTGAAACACTTCGCCGCCGACGTCGTAGCGGCCCTTGCAGACGGTCGGGTAGCCCGCCGGCTCGTCCGGGGCGAAGCGGTCGATCAGTCGGCCGTTCAGGCGGACACTGCGCACGCCACCGGGCTCTTCGTCCCAGCGCACGAACTTCGCGGGCGAGCACACGCCGTGACGGTTCGGCGAGGCGCCGGTCACGTAGCTCGAGAGCTGACAGCGGCCCTCGACCATGATGCACAGGCTGCCGAAGGCGAAGACCTCCACGGGCACCACGTCCTGCTGGCACAGCCGCTCGACCTGCTGGATCGAGAGCACGCGCGGCAGCACGGCCCGCGCGATGCCGAAACGCTCGCGGTAGTAGCGCAGGGCGGCGTGAGTCGTGGCGGAGCCCTGCACGGACAGGTGACGCGCCAGATCCGGATGACGCCGGGCGGCGTAGTCCAGCACGCCCATGTCCGCGCAGATGACCGCGTCGACGCCGAGGGCCGCCGCTCGATCCACGGCGGCGTGCCAGGCGCCGAGGCTCGCCGGACCGGGGTTCGTGTTGAGCGCCACGTAGACCCGGCAGCCTCGCGAGTGCGCGAGTGCGACGCCCTTCGCGAGATCGGCCTCGGTGAAGTTGAGACCGGGAAACGCGCGCGCGTTGGTCTGGTCGCGAAAGCCGACGTAGACGGCGTCGGCGCCGTTCCTGACCGCCGCCTCGAGGGCCGGGGGGCTGCCGGCGGGACAGACGAGATGCATGCTGGCTCCGTGGGTCAGTCTTGCGTGGGACCGAACAGGCGCGACCACAAGGCGTCGACGCGGCGCTCCACGGCCGGATCGAGCGCGATCGGGCGGCTCCAGTTGCGCGCGGTCTCGCCGGGCCACTTGTTGGTGGCGTCGAGGCCGAGCTTCGAGCCGAGGTTCGGCACCGGGCTCGAGAAATCGAGGTAGTCGATCGGCGTGTTCTCCACGAGCAGGCTGTCGCGCGCCGGATCGACGCGGGTGGACACCGCCCAGATCACCTGCGACCAGTCGCGCACGTCGATGTCGTCATCGGTGACGACGACGAACTTGGTGTAGGTGAACTGCCGGAGATACGACCAGATGCCCATCATCACGCGCCGCGCGTGGCCCGGGTACTGCTTGCGGATGCTCACCACGGCGACGCGATAGGAGCACGCCTCCGGCGGCAGATGGAAATCCACGACCTCCGGGAACACCTTGCGCAGAATCGGCACGAACAGTTCGTTGAGCGCCAGTGCCAGCACGGACGGCTCGTCGTGCGGCGCGCGCCCCATGTAGCTGCCGTGGTAGATGGCGTCGCGACGCAGCGACATGCGCTCCACGGTCAGCACGGGAAATTCGCCCTGCGCGTTGTAGTAGCCCGTGTGATCGCCGAAAGGGCCCTCGAGCGCGGTGTCGCCCGGGTGGATGAAGCCCTCGAGCAGGATCTCGGCGCCGGCCGGCGCGTCGAGCCCGGTGAGCGCGCTGCGCCAGACGCGGGTGCGTTCGCCGCGCAGCAGGCCCGCGAACTCGTACTCCGACAGTGTGTCCGGCACGGGAGCGACCGCGGCCAGCATCGTCGCCGGGTCGGCACCGATCGCGACGAGCACGGGGAAGGGCCGGTCGGGATGCGACGCGCGCCAGTCCGCGAAGTCGAGCGCGCCGCCCCGGTGCGGCAGCCAGCGCATGATGACGCGATTCGGTCCCAGCACCTGCTGCCGGTAGATCGCGACGTTCTGGCGTTCGTGCCGCGTGCCGCGCGTGACGACGAGCCCGAAGGTGATGAGCCGCCCGGCATCCTCCGGCCAGCAGCGCTGGATCGGCAGGGGGCCGAGGTCGACGTCGGCGCCCGCGAGCACCACCTCGTTGAATGCGGCGTGGGTCACCCGGCGCGGCGCGACGTGCGCCAGCTGCGCGAACTGCGGCCAGGACTCCAGGGCCTCGCGCAGGTTGCCGGGCCAGCGCGGCTCCTTGAGTGTGGCGAGCAGCTCTCCCAGTTCGCGCAGCGACGCGAGCGGCCGGCCGGCCAGCGCCGCTTCGATGCGTTCGCGGTGGCCGAAGAGATTGCCGAGCTGTGGATGACGCGAGCCGCGCGGATTCTCGAACAGCAGCGCCGGCCCTCCCGCCCGGTGCGTGCGCAGGCAGAAAGCAGTCGTCTCGAGGTCCGGATCGACCTCGTCGGGAACGCGGCGCAGCCTCCCGTTCGCTTCGAGTTGCGCCAGGAATGCGCGCAGATCGTGGTAGGCCATGGCTGGTGATGCGCTGGACACGACGGTGCGCTGGTGACCGGACGAATCCTACCGCTCGTCGCGACGGCGCGACCTGATCCCGGTCAAGTCTGCAAGTCAGACTCAGTCAAATCTGCAGGCGGGCTCTGGTGATGGAGGATGGCCGCTGTTACCGTGCGCGCCCATGAACGTACCGCTACCGCGCATCATCCAGGGCGGCATGGGCGTCGCCGTCTCCTCGTGGCCGCTCGCCAGCGCCGTTGCGCGTCGCGGCCAGCTCGGCGTGGTCTCCGGCACCGGCATCGACGCGGTCGTCGCGCGGCGCCTGCAGCTGGGCGACCCGGGCGGTCACCTGCGCAGGGCATTCGACGCTTTTCCCATGGCCGAGGTGGCGCGGCGCGTCTGGGATCGATATTTCGTGAAGGACGGCATCGCGCCCGGCACGCCCTTCAAGTCGAAGCCGGTCCCGGGGTTGAAGATGCCCTCGGCGCTGCTGGACCTCGTGGTGGTCAGCAATTTCGCCGAGGTGTTCCTCGCGAAGGCGCAGCACACGGGGCTGGTCGGCATCAACCTGCTCGAGAAGGTGCAGTTGCCGAATCTCGCGTCGGTGTTCGGCGCGATGCTGGCGAAGGTCGACTACGTCCTCATGGGTGCCGGCGTGCCGCGGGCGATCCCGGCCGTCCTCGATCGGTTTGCGGCGGGGGAACCCGCCGAGCTTCGCATCGACGTGGCCGGCGCCGCGTCGGGCGAGGAGTTCCGCACCCGTTTCGATCCGCGCCGCTACCTGGGCGACCGGTTGACGTCCCTGCTGCGACCGAAGTTCCTCGCCATCGTCTCGTCGGCGACGCTCGCGATGACGTTGGCGCGCAAGAGCGCCGGCAAGGTGGACGGCTTCGTCGTCGAAGGAAGGACCGCGGGCGGGCACAACGCACCACCGCGCGGTCCGCTGAACCTGGATGCCCAGGGCGAACCGGTCTACGGTCCGCGGGACACGCCGGACCTCGAGCAGATTCGCGCGCTCGGCCTGCCCTTCTGGCTGGCCGGGGGCTATGGCGAGGCGGCCAGGCTGCAGGAGGCGCTCGATCTCGGCGCGCAGGGCGTCCAGGTCGGCACGGCCTTCGCGTTCTGTGAAGAGTCGGGGATGTCGCCCGACCTCAAGCGGGACGTTCTGCGGGCGAGCCAGGAGCGGAATGCCCGCGTCTTCACGGATCCCCAGGCGTCGCCGACGGGGTTCCCGTTCAAAGTGCTGCGCCTCGCGGACACCGCGTCCGAAGCCGACGTCTTCGCGGCGCGCGAGCGCGTCTGCGACCTGGGCTACCTGCGCCAGTGCTATCGCACGCCGGAGGGCGGCGTCGGTTACCGCTGCCCGGGCGAGCCGCTGGACGATTTCCTCCGCAAGGGCGGGACGGAGGCGGAGACCGCCGGGCGGAAGTGCATCTGCAACGGCCTCGTGTCCGCCGTCGGTTACGGGCAGGTGCGCCACACGGGTGCAATGGAACCGGTTCTGGTCACGGCGGGCGACGACGTCGCAGGCATCGATCGCTTCCTGCGACCCGGCCGGGAGAGTTATTCGGCGGACGACGTGATCGACACCCTGCTCGGCGTCGACGCGCGGACCGGCTGAGCGCACTCAATCGTCGAGGGGCGCCCTGCGACGCAGGCGCTTGGTGCTGGCGTCGCGCGCCTTCGAAGCCAGTCGCCGCTCCTTCGACGCACGCGTCGGGCGCGTCGGGCGGCGCGGCTTCGGCTCGACCAGCGCGGCGCGGACCATCGCGAGCAGCCGCTCGATGGCGTCGCCGCGGTTCTGCTCCTGCGAGCGATGCCGCTGCGCGTCGATCACGATCAAGCCGGTCTCCGTCATGCGCCGGCCTGCGATCCTGCGCAGGCGCATCCGCGCGGCGGGCGGCAGCGCGCTCCACGCGCTCGAATCGAAACGCAGCTCGACGGCGTTCGAGACCTTGTTGACGTTCTGGCCGCCGGGGCCGGACGCACGCACGGCGCGGAACTCCACCAGCTCGTCGGGGATCGCGAGCGTGCCCGACACCTCGATCGGCATGGCGCTCAGTCGTCGCGCGCCGGTTCGAGCGGGCCGACGCGCGGGTTGACCATCTCGAGACGCACCTCGCGCTGTGCCACGGGGATCGTGATGCCGTGCTCGCGGAACAGCCGCCAGATGGCGCGGTTCACGTCGGAGCGCACGTTGTTCACGCCCTCGTGCGGATCCGGGATCCAGAAGCGCAGCTCGAGCTCGATGCCGTGGTCGCCGAAGGACATCAGCCGCGCGACCGGCGCCGGGTCGCGGATCACGCGGCGGTGGCCGACCGTGGACTCGAGCAGCAGGCGCATCGCGAGTTCGGGGTCGTCCTTGTAGCTCACGCGCACCGGCAGCTTCAGGCGCACGCGCGGGTCCGAGTAGCTCCAGTTGACCACGGGGTTCGTGATCAGGTTCTGGTTCGGCACCAGCGTCGAGACGCCGTCGCGGTCGCGCACCACGACGTAACGGCCGCGCAGTTCCTCGACCCAGCCGAAGCCCTCGGTCGTGGTGCCGGTGGTGCCCGTGAAGCTGATCACGT
>CAZRKS010000059.1:0-13293 GCA_964600315.1 uncultured Steroidobacteraceae bacterium
CGCTCGGCAGCGCCAGCACGGACCTCTCCGATCTCTTCACCGGGCCCGCGGGGACCTGGAACTATGGCGGCGGAATCACGGGCCCCATCTTCGCGGGCGGCGCGATCCGCGGTCAGGTGGCGCAGGCGGAGGCGGGGCGCAAGGCCGCGGTTGCGTCCTACCAGCGTTCGGTCCGCAATGCCTTCGCCGACGTCGACAATGCGCTCGTCTCGCACGCGACGCTCGGCGAGCAGGCCGCCTCGCAGGCGAAGCTCGTCGAGGCGTTGCGCGGCTACGAAAGCATCGCCCGCCTGCAGTTCGACGTGGGACGCGTGCCTTACTCGACCGTGCTGCAGGCGCAGGAGCAACTCCTCCCCGCCGAGCTCGAATGGGCGGCGGTGCGCGCGAGGCTCTGCGCCTCGCTCGCCGGTGTCTACAAGGCCATGGGGGGTGGCTGGGTCGCCCAGGCCGAAGCGATGACGGCAGCGCCCTCCCGATGACAGCGCTCGATCACATCGTCACCTTCGAGGAGGTCGCCTGGGGCATCGCCCTCGTGGCCGTCACCATGACGATTCACGCGTTCGCGATGCCGGCGACGTCGGCGGCCTGCGCCCGTGCGCGCCGGAGATTCCCGGAGCCGCACGGCTTCTTCGCGGGAGTGCGCGTGCTGCTCCTCGCGAGCGGCCTCATCGTCGTCGCGCACCTCGGCGAAGTCGCGGCGTGGGCCGCGTTCTTCGTCCTGCGCGGCGCGTTCCCGACGACCTCGTCCGCGTATTACTTCTCGCTGCTGCAGTACACGACCGTCGGCAGCGACCTCACGCTGCCGGATCGCTGGCGGTTGCTCGGCGGCATGATCGCCATCTCCGGCACCCTCGCGTTCGCCTGGTCGACCGCGGTGCTGCTCGCGCTCGCCCAGCGTTTCCAGGACGAGCAGATCAAGCGGCTGTCCGTTCCGGTCGACGGGCCGGTTACGTGACCGTCCCGTTCTTCTCCACAACCCTACACAAGCGAGCCTGACCATGAAGAGACTGACCCTCGTTGCCGCGTGCCTCGCCGGTCTCGCCGGCTGCCAGACCACGGACCAGCAACTCGACGCCCAGCAGCAGCAGGCGATCGACACCGCTCTGCAGCGCGTGCAGTTCGACATGAATTGCCCGACCGCGACCGGACAGGTGCTGTCGCGGCAGATGATCGAGCCCGTGTCCATCCGCTTCGGCGTGCAGCGCGCCGAGTACACCGTGGGTGTCGACGGCTGCGGTCAGCGCCAGACGATCGTGGTGCTCTGCCCGCAGGACGGCAGCGGCTGCTTCGCCGGCGGCACGCGCGAGTAGGCCGGCGCGCCGCGGAAGAACGGCCGCGGCGCTCGTCGGAGCGCTGATCGCCGCACGAAAAAGGAGGCGCGAAGGATGAAGGCGCTGGTCGTCGACGTCGGTGGCACACACGTGAAAATCCTGGCCACCGGGCAGAAGGAGCGACGGGCATTCGAGTCGGGCCCCGGGCTCACCGTGCGGCAGATGGTCGGCGGCGTGAAGCGCCTCGCCCGGGACTGGAACTACGACGTCGTCGCGATCGGGTATCCGGGCCTCGTGCTGCACGGGCGCATCGCCGCCGAGCCGCACAACCTTGCGCCGGGCTGGGTCGGCTTCGATTTCGAGAAGTCGTTCCGCCGGCCCGTGAAGGTCCTGAACGACGCGGCCCTGCAGGCGCTCGGCAGCTACAGGGCGGGAACCATGCTGTTCCTGGGGCTCGGGACGGGCCTCGGCTCCGCGCTCGTGGTGGATGGCCACGTCGTCCCGATGGAACTCGCGCACCTTGCGTACAAGAAGGGCACGATCGAGGACTACGTGGGCCTCCGCGGGCTCGAGCGGCTCGGCAAGAAGAAGTGGCGCGAGCACGTCGCCTTCATGGTCGATCGTTTCACCGCCGCCATCCACCCCGACGAGATCGTCATCGGCGGCGGCAACGCGAAGAAACTCAAGGAACTGCCGCCACTGTGCCGGCTGGGCGACAACGCGAACGCCTTCAAGGGCGGCTTCCGCCTCTGCGCGCGTGAAACGGCTGCTGCGAGGAAACGCTGATGCAACTCGGAATGATCGGACTGGGACGAATGGGGGCCAACATGGTCCGGCGCCTGCTCGGCAAGGGACAGCAGTGCGTCGTCTTCGACACGTCGGCCGAGGCGGTCGCGGAACTCGCGGGCGCGGGCGCGAACGGGGCCGGCTCGCTCGCCGACCTCGTGAAGCAGCTGCGGCCGCCGCGGGCCGTGTGGATGATGGTGCCCGCCGCCGTGGTGGACCGCACCATCGCGGACCTCGTGCCGCTGCTCGAGGCCGGCGACATCGTCATCGACGGGGGTAACTCGTACTACGTGGACGACCTGCGCCGTGCGAAGGAACTCGCTGCGCGCGGGATCCACTACGTCGACGTCGGCACCAGTGGCGGCGTGTGGGGCCTCGAGCGGGGTTACTGCATGATGATCGGAGGAGAGCCGGACGTCGTGCGCCGGCTCGATCCGGTGTTCGCGGCGCTCGCGCCGGGCGCCGGCAGCATCGAGCGCACCCCCGGCCGCGACCCGGCGCGCGGCACGGCGGAGCAGGGCTACCTGCACTGCGGCCCGAACGGCGCGGGCCACTTCGTCAAGATGGTCCACAACGGCATCGAGTACGGGATCATGGCGGCGTACGCCGAGGGCCTCGGCATACTGGCAGCGGCCAACGTCGGCAAGCGCGAGCACGCGGCCGACGCGGAAACGACGCCGCTCCGCGATCCGGAGCACTACCAGTACGATCTCGACCTCGCCGACATCGCCGAGGTCTGGCGGCGAGGCAGCGTCATCGCGTCGTGGCTCCTGGACCTCACCGCGACGGCGCTGCTCGAGGATCCGGCCCTCGCGAAGTTCGCCGGCCGCGTGTCGGATTCCGGCGAGGGCCGCTGGACCGTGAAGGCCGCGATCGACGAAGCGGTGCCGGCGCCCGTGCTCACGACGGCCCTCTACGAGCGATTCAGTTCGCGAGGGGAGGCCGACTTCCAGAACCGGCTGCTCTCGGCCATGCGCTTCCAGTTCGGCGGCCACCTCGAGAAGCCGGCGGGCCGCTGAGCGGCGTGCGGAAGAGGCGACGGCGATGAGTGATTCGAAGTCGGACGCGCTGGTCTTCTTCGGCGCGACCGGGGACCTGGCCTACAAGAAGATCTTTCCTTCGCTGCTGGCAATGGTGCGGCGCGGCACGCTAGACGTGCCGGTCGTGGGCGTGGCGCGCGCCGGATGGACCGTGGACCAGTTGCGCTCCCGCGCCCGCGACAGCATCGAGAAGCACGGCGCCTTCGACGAGGGCGCCTTTGCAAAGCTGAGTGCGTTGCTGCGCTACGTCGACGGCGACTACGGCGACGCGGCGACCTTCGCCGCCCTGCGGCGCGAACTGGGGCCCGCGCGCCGCCCGGCCCACTACCTCGCGATCCCGCCGGCGTTGTTCGGCGCGGTCGTGCAGCAGCTGGCGCAGTCGGGCTGCACGGCGGGTGCCCGGGTCATCGTCGAGAAACCGTTCGGCACCGATCTCGCCTCCGCACAGGCCCTGAACCGCATCCTGTTCGCGTGTTTCGACGAGCGCTCGGTCTTTCGCATCGACCACTACCTCGGCAAGCGGCCGGTCCACAACATGCTGTTCGTCCGGTTTGCGAATTCCCTGCTCGAGTCGTTCTGGAACCGCACCCACGTCGCGAGCGTCCAGATCACGATGGCCGAGGACTTCGGCGTGCAGGGGCGCGGAGCCTTCTACGACCAGACCGGGACGATCCGCGACGTCATCCAGAACCACCTGTTCCAGGTCCTCGCGAACCTGGCGATGGAGCCGCCCGCCCGCACGGACAGCGAGTCGGTGCGCGACGAGAAGGTGAAGGTGCTGAAGGCCATCGCTCCCATCGCGCCAGCCGACCTCGTGCGCGGCCAGTTCCGCGGATACCGCGCGGAGCCGGGGGTCGCGCCGGATTCACCCACCGAGACGTTCGCGGCGCTGCGTGTCGCCATCGATTCGTGGCGCTGGAGCGGAGTGCCGTTCTTCATCCGCGCCGGCAAGTGCCTGCCGGTGACGTGCACCGAGGTGACCGTCCGGCTGCGCCGTCCGCCGCCGGTGTTCCCGCTCTGCGTCACGGTACCGAACCACATGCGCTTCAGGATCAGTCCGGACGTCGAGGCTGCCTTCGGGCTGACCGTCATGGACCCGGACGACAGGATGACCGGTCAGCAGGTCGAAATGGTGACGCACCGCAGCCCGCCCGGTGGCGAGGCGGACGCGTATGAGCGCGTGCTGACCGACGCGATGGAGGGGGACGCGACGCTCTTTGCGCGCGAGGACTACGTCGAGGAGGCCTGGCGCATCGTCGATCCGGTGCTGAAGGCCGGCACGCCGGTCCATGAGTACGACCCGGGCACGTGGGGGCCGCGCGAAGTGTCGGCGGTCACCCCGCGCGATGGCTGGGCCGACCCCGTGGTCGGCAGCTGAGCGAAGCGATCGATGGAACTGCGGGTATTGCCGGATGAGCAGGCCGTGGCCGAGGCGGCGGCAGACTTCATTGCCCGCGAGGCGCAGTTGGCCGTGGCCGCCCGCGGTCGGTTCCTCATGGCGGTCAGCGGCGGCCGCACGCCATGGCGGATGCTCGAGCGACTTTCAGTGCGTCCCGTGCCCTGGCGCGACGTGCACGTCTTCCAGGTCGACGAACGCGTGGCGCCCGAAGGCGACGAGGTGCGCAACCTGACCCACCTGAGGGTTTCGCTGCTGGAACGTGCCGCGATCCCTGCCAGCCATGTGCACGCCATGCCCGTCGAGGCCAGTGATCTCGAGGTCGCGGCGCGGGACTACGCCGCCGAGCTCGACGCGCATGCCGGCTCTCCCGCCGTGCTCGATCTCGTGCACCTGGGTCTCGGGGCGGACGGTCACACGGCCTCGCTCGTGCCCGGCGCAGCGCTGCTCGAAGAAGGCCGCGAGTCCGTCGGTGTGACCGCCCCTTACCAGGGGCACCGGCGGATGACGCTGACGTTTCCGTTGATCGATCGCGCCCGTCGAGTCCTCTGGGTCGTCACCGGCCCGGACAAGGCCGACATGCTGCGCCGCCTGCGGGCGGCGGACCCGACGATCCCGGCCGGCCGTGTGCGACAGGAACTCGCGACGTTGCTGGCGGACCGCGCGGCCGCGGGCGAGGAGGGTTGAGTATCAGGCAGGAGCCGGGCGCGAAGTCCGGCGACCCAGCCGACAGCGCGAGGATGCGAGTCCGATGAAGAGCATGAAGGCGTGCGTGAACCTGGTCTGTGGACTGCTCGCGGCCGTGCCCGTCGCACGGGCGACCGCGCCGGACGCCGCGCCCACCGAGGTGCAGCGTGGTGAGTACCTGGCGACCGCCGGCGACTGCATCTCCTGCCACACGGTCGAAGGCGGCCAGCCGTTCGCCGGCGGCTATCGTATCGATACGCCCTTCGGCTACCTGCTCGCGCCGAACATCACGCCGGACCCCGGGACCGGCATCGGGCGCTGGACGTCGGACGACTTCTATCGCGCGTTGCACGAGGGCGTGAACCGGCACGGCCAGGACATGTTCCCGGCGATGCCCTACGACTTTTACACCCGCCTCCTGCGGGCGGACAGCGACGCGATCTTCGCGTATCTCAGGACCGTCAAGCCCGTCCGCAACGCGGTGGAGGTGAACCACCTGCGATTCCCGTTCAACCAGCGCTGGACGATGGCCGGATGGCGGGAACTCTTCTTCGACGAGGGCACGTTCAAGCCCGATCCCACCGCGTCGGCGTCCTGGAACCGCGGTGCCTACCTCGTCGAGGGGCTCGGACACTGCAGTGCCTGCCACTCGCCCAGGGACGCGCTCGGCGGCATCGAGAGCAGGCACGAGTACACCGGCGCCGAGATCGACGGGTGGTTCGCGCCGAACCTCTCCTCCAACCTGCACGTCGGTCTCGGCAGCTGGTCGGCCGACGACATCGCCACGTATCTCAAGACGGGCGTGCGCAAGGGCCAGACGACGGCGTTCGGGCCGATGACTGAAGTCGTGCACAACAGCACCAGCCACCTCACGGACGCGGACCTCGCGGCGATGGCCGGGTACCTGAAGACGCTGCCGCCCGAGTCACCGCTGCGCTCCGCGAAGGCCGTGCCGCCGGCGTCGCAGGTCCGTGGCGCGTCGCTCTACATGGACCACTGCAGCGCATGTCACCAGGCGAAGGGGCGCGGGATACCCGGCGTTTTCCCGCCACTCGCCGGCAATGGCGCCGTGATCGACCGGGACCCCGGCAACGTGCTGCAGGCCGTGCTCAAGGGAATCCCGATGCAGGACGGCTACGTGCCGATGCCCTCGTTCGCGAGCCAGCTCGGCGACCAGGAGATCGCCGACGTCGCGAACTACGTGCGCACCAGCTGGGGCAACGGCGCGGTGGCCAATGCGACGGCGGCGGAGGTGGCCAAACGGCGGCAAGGCCTGCCCCAATGAAGAGACAATTTCCGCCGCAGAGACGCTCGAGCTCTGCCCCGGGGTGTCCCGTTCCTTCCACACGAAAGGAGTTCCGACATGTTGCGAAGACTGACAATGCTCGTCGCTACCATTGCGATGGTCGCCGGTTGCGTGAGCGAACAGACCTACGACACGGAGGTGGCCACGGCGAACAAGTACCAGGCGCAGGCCACGGACTACGCCGCGCTCAACGCCAAGCTCAGTCAGGAGCTCGGCGCCGCCAATGCCCAGATCCAGACGCTGCAGGACCAGCTCAAGGTCACGATCGCGAACTCGGTCCTGTTCCCGGAGGGCGGCTGGCAGCTGAGTGCCCAGGGCAAGGCGACGCTGATCAAGGTCGCTCCGACGCTCGCGAACCTGCCCGGGCAACAGATCGTCGTGCAGGGCTTCACGGACAACGTGCCGATCGGTCCGGAGCTCAAGGCGCGGTTCCCGTCCAACCTGGAGCTGTCCACGGCACGGGCCGACAACGTCGTGGAGTTCCTCGAGAAGAACGGCGTGCCCGACGCGGCGATCTCCGCGCAGGGCTTTGGCGAGCAGCGCCCGGTCGCGAGCAATGACACGCCAGAGGGGCGTGCCCAGAACCGGCGCGTCGAGATCATCATCAAGAGCGCGACGCTGCAGTAGGCCGGCAACGAAAGCG
Source organism: uncultured Steroidobacteraceae bacterium (assembly GCA_964600315.1). Lineage (GTDB taxonomy): Bacteria > Pseudomonadota > Gammaproteobacteria > Steroidobacterales > Steroidobacteraceae > RPQJ01. The sequence continues at coordinate 7,130 of CAZRKS010000059.1, forward strand.
ACGGGCGGCGTCCGGGACGGGTGCACCGGACGTTGCCCGGCTCGCAAGGACGCGAGGGTTTCTCGTCGTCCCGGTGGACATTGCGTCGAGCAGTTACGCAATGCAACTAAATAGTTACCAAAAGCGTATCCCTGATGTAGTCCGCTGCCGATACTGCCCGTCCAACGATGGCCACCGACAGGACGCCCGCCCATGTACTTCGACGACGACGCCCTGCTGCCCGAGAACCAGGACGAACTGATCATCAACGTTGCGCCGTACGGCCCCGAGTGGCTGCCCGGCGACTTCCCCGACGACATCGCGGTCACCATGGACGAGCAGGTCCAGAAGGCCGTGGACTGCTGGAACGCCGGCGCCACGTCGCTGCACATCCACGTGCGCGAGGCGGACGGCAAGGGCAGCAAGCGGCTCTCGATGTTCAACGAACTCATCGGCCGGCTGCGCGACCGCCTGCCGAAGATGGTGCTGCAGGTCGGCGGCTCGATCTCGTTCGCGCCTGAAAGCGAAGGCGACCAGGCGAAGTGGCTGGGCTACGACACGCGCCACCTCCTCGCCGAGCTGACGCCGCGACCCGACCAGGTGACGATCGCCATCAACTCGAACCAGATGAACATCACCGAGCTGCTGACGGCGGACGATGTCCGGGACACGCAGTTCGAGGACCCGGCCGTGTGCCAGGCCTGGGGAGAGATGACGGTCGATGCGACGCCGTCGTTCTTCCTCGAGCACCTGAAGCGGCTGCGGGCGAACCGCATCCAGCCGTACTTCATGCTGGCGCACATCGCGCAGCTCGAGACCGTCGAGCGGCTGATCCGCCGCGGCGACTACATGGGACCGCTCAACCACTGCTACGTCGCGATCGGCGGCGGCGCGGCCGGCCCGGATCCGTTCCAGATGATGGACTACATCCGCCGCTCGCCGCAGGGCGGCATCCTGCAGATCGAAGGCATCATGCGCAACGTGCCGCCGATGATGGCGATGGCGATCGCGATGGGCCTGCACGTGCGGGTCGGCATCGAGGACAACCTCTGGCGCCGCAAGGGCGAGCGATTCACTTCCGTGCAGCAGGTCGAGCAGGTGGTGCGCATGGCTCGGGAACTCGGCCGCGACATCGCGACGGGCGACGACGCGCGCCGGATCCTGAAGATCGATACCTGGTACGACAGCGTCGACGAGACGCTCGCGGCGCTCGGGCTGTCGCCGAACCGGAAGCCTGGCCAGCGAGGCTTCCTTGTCTAGAAGGCGCCCCACGGCGCCGACGGTCGTCGGCCTCGGTCGCCGCGAGCCGAAGGGGTCGCCGCGGCTGCCGGGCGGTCCGGCTCCGCAAGAGCAGAGCTGTCCGGTCGGTGCCTTGTCCGAGGTGCCGAACGTGCTGCGGGAGGCGGGCCACGATCCGTGGGAACTGCTCGAGTCCTTCGGCGTCGGCCCGGCCCTGATGTCGAAGCCCATGACCCCCATCCCGATCCGTCTGCACGGCCAGATCATGCAGGCCGCGGCGGACGCGATCGGACGCGACGATGTCGGACTGCTGATCGGACAGCGTTCGACCATGACGAATGCCGGGCCGCTGCGGCTGCTGGTCTACAACGCCCGGACCGCACGCGAGGCCGTCGAGGCGATCGTGCGTTACCACGGGCTCTGGTACCACGGGTTCAAACTCGACTTCACGACGGACCGCGGCTTCGCGTGCCTGTCGATCGCGATCGACGGACGGTTCCCGGGCAGCGACCATCTGCTCACCGGTTACCTGGCCGCACTCGTCAAGCACCTCGAGGCGATCTTCCCCCGCACCTGGCGTCCGTCTCAGGTGCACATTTCTTACCGGCGGCCGCGCATGGCCGAGCAGTACGCGCGGTTCTTCCGCGCCCCGGTCCTCTATGACCAGCCGCAGCACGCAGTCTTCTTCCCGGCGGCGTCGCTCGACGAGACGCGACAGGGCACCGAGCAGCAGCTCGACAGTTTCCTCCGCGAGTACATGGGCGAGCTGGAATCACGCGAGCAGCCGGACTTCGCAGCGCGCGTCCGTCACGTGATCGAGAGCCTGCTCGCGAGCGGCCACTGCTCGGCGGCGAAGGTCGCCGGGATGTTTGCGATCCACCGGGTCACGCTGCATCGATATCTGCGCGAGCAGGGAACCACCTTCGAGCGGCTGCTGGAGGATGCGCGTCGCAACCTCGCGGCCCGGATGCTCGAGAAGACGGACCTGCCGGTCGGCGAAATCGCGAGCGCGCTCGGCTACGGCTCGGCGGGCAGCTTCGTGCGGGCCTTCAAGCGCTGGTATGGCGTCACGCCGGGCGCCGGCCGGTCCCGGCGTCCCGAGATCGGCCGCGCGGCTTCACCCGGGCGCCTGGCGTCACGGCGCTGACCGCGGCACCGGGGCGAGGGGAGAGGAGCATGGGATTCGCTTTGGACAGTCCAGGTGCGACGGCCCCGCCGGCCGCCGGGCACTCGAAGGCGTATGCGTGGGTGGCCTTCGCGCTCACCTTCGGGCTGATGCTGTCCGACTACGTGTCGCGACAGGTCATCACCCCGATCTTTCCCTTCCTGAAGCAGGACTGGTCGCTGACCGACACGCAACTCGGCGCACTGGTGAGCGTCGTCGCGCTGATCGTGGGCGTGGCGTCGATCCCGATTGCGCTCCTGGCCGACCGCTGGGGACGCGTGAAGAGCATCACCTCGATGGCGGGGTTGTGGGGGCTCGCGACGATCGGGTGTGGTCTCTCGCAGTCCTACGGCCAGATGCTGACGGCGCGCGCCCTGGTCGGCCTCGGAGAAGCCGGCTACGGCAGCGCGGGCAGCGCCATCCTCTTCCACGTCTTCCCGAAGCGCCAGCACGCCATGGTCGGCGGCGCATTCCTCGCGGCCGCGCTCTTCGGCTCGGTCGGCGGCGTCATCGCCGGCGGATTCCTCTCGACGCACTACAGTTGGCGGGCATCGTTCATCAGCGTCGGTGCGGCCGGCCTGCTGCTCGTTGCCCTGTATCCGCTCGTCGTGCGCGACTACCGGACCGTGCCGCTGGTGAAGAGGGATGCGGCCGGGTCCGCCGGACGACGCCTGCGGGCCCTCGAGATCGTGCGCGAGTTGTTCGTGACGCGCACCGCGGTCCTGACCTACCTCGGCAGCGGCTTCCAGATGTTCATCCTCGGCGTCATCAACGCCTGGATCCCGAGCTACATGAGCCGCTACTACGGGCTCGCGCCGGACCGGGCGGCGCTGCAGGCCGCTGTGGTCGTGCTCGTCGCCGGTGTCGGCATGATCGCCTGCGGCTGGCTCGTGGACCGACTCGGAGTCCTGGACCTGCGCAACAAGCTGCGCGTGCCGGCGGCCTTCGCCCTCGCTTCCGGCGCGGCGCTCGTGCTGGCGTTCGCCCTGCCGCCCGGTCCCGTGCAGTACGGACTGATCCTGGGGGGCGTGTTCGTCGCCGGCGGCCATTCCGGGGCGGCCGGAGCGGTGATCAGCGACGTGACGCACCCGGGCCTGCGCGCGACGGCGCTCGCCACGATCGTGCTCGGCAACAACCTGCTCGGCTTCGCCCCCGGACCGGTCGTCGTGGGGACGCTCTCCGACGCGTACGGGCTCAAGTTCGCGCTGACCGTCGCGCCGCTCATGTGCCTCGTGGCGGCGGCGTTCCTGTGGATGGCCGCGAGGCACTACCCGAGGGACGCCGGACATTTCGAGGAGCCTGCGGACAGCGCTCCGATCGGCGCCTGAGGCACTGTAGAGAGGGAAAATCATGGAATTGCGAGGCAAGACCGCCATCGTGACCGGCGGCGGACGCGGCATCGGCGAGGGCATCTCGCGCGTGCTCGCCCGCGAGGGTGCAAACGTCGTGGTGATGGGGCGGCACGCCGATGAAGTTGGCGCCGTGAGCCTCGCCATTCGCGAGAGCGGAGGGCAGGCACTCGCGGTCGTGGCCGACGTGACCGACGGGACGACGCTCCAGGCCATGGTGACGGCGGCGGTCGAGCGCTTCGGCGGCGTCGACATCCTCGTCAACAACGCGGGCATCGAGGGGCCGCCGCGCAGGCTCGCGGACCTGCCCGTCGAGCAGTGGGACGAAGTGCTCGGCGTCAATATCCGGGGAGTCTTCCTGTGCTGCAAGGCGGTGCTGCCGGCGATGAGCGCGCGCGGCCGCGGCCGGATCGTCAACATCGGCTCCATCGCGGGCCGCCGCATGACCTTCTTCGGCAGCGCGGACTACACCGTCTCCAAGTACGGCGTCGAGGGCCTGACGCAGCATCTCGCGTGGGAACTCGCGGACCAGCGCATCACGGTGAATTCCGTCTGCCCGGGCGGTGTCGTGACGCCGCTGATGGCGGAGCACGTCGCACCCGCGTTTCGCGAGATGGTCACGAGCCGGCTCGTGCCGCTCGGCCGGATGTGCACGATGGACGAGATCGGCGAGGCCGTGAGTTTCCTCGCCAGCGATCGCGCACAGATGATCACCGGGCAGTCGCTCGTCGTGGACGGCGGCATCCTCACCGGTTACGGGGAAGACCTGCGCCCGGTCATCCGCAAGCGCATGGCCGATGCCGCGGTCGCGAGGAACTGAACCATGACGAAGGGCAACGAGACCGGGCCCTGGGACAGCGCCCTCGAACAGTTGCGCGAGTGGGACGCGGCGTGGGCCGAAGCCTGCGCGAGGATGAGCACCAACCCGTGGGTCCGTGGAGTGCTGCCGCGCAAGCTGGTCGAACTCATCAGCCTGCTGCTGAACGCGCAGTGCACGAGCCTGAATCCCGACGGTACGCGCCGCCACATCCGGGCCGCCCTCGACGCGGGCGCGACGCGCGAGGAGGTGCTGTACGTGATCGAGTGCGCGGCGCTCGGCGCGATCCACTCCTGCAGCCTCGGGGCGCCGATTCTTCTCGAGGAAGCGGCCGCGGCGGGCGTGAGCACCGCGCGTCGCCCGTCCGGCGAGCCGACTCCGTTCTGCGACCGCATGAAGGCCATCGGGCAATGGAACGCGGCCTGGGATCCGTTCTACGAGCTCGATCCGGTGTGGACGGACGAATTCTTCGCGGCGGCTGCGCCGGTCTATGCCCGCGGCATTCTCCCGGCAAAGGAGCTCGAGTTGCTGATGATCGCGTTCGACGCGTCCTACACCCACCTTTACGCACCCGGGACACGCCGGCACATCCGGGGCGCGCTCGCCGCCGGCGCGACCGCGGAAGAAATCATGGAAGTGCTGAAGCTCTGTGTCGTGCAGGGCGTGCAGTCCTGCAACATGGCGGTGCCGATTCTCGTCGAGGAACTCGCGACCTGAGAGTGCGCCGTCACAGCATCCGCAGCAGTCGCGGCAACAGCACCCCGGACGGGCCGCCGAGCACGACATCTGCCGCGCCCGAGAGGTCGGTGCGATTCGGATTGACCTCGATGACCGTGGCTCCGGCCTGCAGCGCGCTCTCGGCGAGGCCGGCGGCGGGATAGACCAGCGACGAGGTGCCGATCGACAGGAAGACGTCGCAAGTCTCCGCGGCCTGCGCCGCCGCGAGCATCGGCCCGCGCGGGATCGCCTCGCCGAACCAGACGACGTCCGGCCGGAGCAGCGCGCCGCAGGCGGCGCAACGCGGCAGGCCATGCCGCGTGTCCTCGGAGCGGTCGGCGACCACCTGCTCGAGCGTGCAGCGATCGCGCAGGATGTTGCCGTGATATTCGTGCACGGTGCCGCTGCCGGCGCGCTGGTGCAGCCCATCCACGTTCTGCGTGACGAGCGTGAGCCGCGGCACGCGCCCGGCGAGTTCCGCGAGCGCGTAGTGACCGGGGTTCGGCTCCGCCTTGCGCACGAGTTCGCGGCGGAACTCGTACCAGTCCCATACGAATTGCGGGTCGCGCTCGAACGCCTCGGGCGTGGCGAGATCTTCGGGCTTGAAGCGCGCCCACAGGCCCGTGAGCGCATCGCGGAACGTGGGGATCCCGCTCTCGGCCGAAATCCCGGCGCCCGTGAGCACGCAGACGTGTCGCGCCTTCGCGAGCGCCGCCGCGGCTTCCGCCAGCCGCGATTCCAGGGCGGCAGCGGCCGCGTCCTGCACGATCCGCTGTCCCCCGGTCACGGTGCCCTGCCTACGCGGCCTTGCCGGCGCGCGCGAGCTGCCGCAGCACGTACTGCAGGATGCCGCCGTGCTGGTAGTACTCGCGCTCCTTCGGCGTGTCGATGCGCACGC
>CAZRKS010000060.1:0-13156 GCA_964600315.1 uncultured Steroidobacteraceae bacterium
TCCGCATGCGCGACGTCAGGCGCTTGTGGTCCTTGCCGAAGCCGGGCAGCAGCGCCGAGGGCAGGCCGACGACGCCCCCGCCCGAGCCGCTGCCGACGACCACCGTGTGCGTGCGCAGCGACTGCTCTTTGCTGATTTCGTGACCCTGGACGATCATCGCGCGTCCTCCAGCAGCATGGGGCCGTCATAGCCGGTGAACTTCCACGTGCGGTCCATGGTGTAGAAGTGCGAAACGCACACGAACTTGGCCGCGAGCAGCACGCCGGCCGGCAGGCCTCCCGCCTTCAGCATGGCGTCCGCCACGGCCGTCCGATCCGCTTCCGACAGCGCCGAGAACGGCGCGGCCTTTCCCGCCAGCTGCGGCGCCTTCTGCTCGAAGAACGCGAGTGCGCCGCGAAATCCCGTCGCGACCATCGGGTCCCACTTCGTGAGGTAGTGATCGATGCGCCTGGCCAGGCCGGCCTCGCGCGCGCCGAGTTCGAAGGCACCCCCCGCGGGGATGATGGTGTCGCCGACCGCGTCCAACGTGACGTATTCAGTCGCGGTCAGGAACTCGAGCGCAGGGACCGCGGACGTACGGGCGCCACTCTCTCCGGCGTCGTCTGCCCACGCGGGCAGCGGCAGCACGGCAGCCGCCCCGAGCGCCTGCAGCGTGCGGTCCAGAAAGACTCGGCGCGTGAATACCGGCAACTCAACGGTTCTCATGGGCGTCCCTCTCGTGTCTCGTTCAGGGCCTGTCCGGGAAGTCATTGCTTTCCCGCCCGCATCTGCTTCATCAACTCGCTGAAATCGAACGTGGCGGCCTTCTGCACGGGCGGATATTCCGCAAGCGACTGCATGTGCTCCAGCAGCAACTGCTGAATCGGCTCGTTGAGCCACTGCTTGCGCTGCACGATGTCGGAACGGTCCATCGTCTCGTCGAACGTCTCGAACGGGTCGAAACGGATGTTGTAGATGATCGGGAATTTCTGCTTCACGTACGGCGCGTAGTAGTCCTCGCTGGTCTCGAAGTGCAGCTTCCACTGGCGGTAGCGGATCGCCTTGATGCCCGACTCGTAGTAGTAGATGAAGTTGTCGCGCGCGCTTTCCCGGGTCTTGCCCATCCAGTAGTCGAGGTTGTTCACCCCGTCGATGTACTGCCGGCGCTCACGGCGCATGCGCTCGACGACGTCCGGCACGCCGGCCGCCGCAGCCAGCGTCGTGAAGATGTCCATGTGCGACTGGATGCCATCCAGTACCTGGCCCGCCGGGATCTTCCCCGGCCATCGGACCATCATCGGCACGCGCACACCGCCTTCGTACGTGGTCATCTTCTCGCCCCGGAACGGCGTCGATCCGCCGTGGGTCCGCGCACTGTGCTCGGCGCCGTTGTCGGTCGAATAGATGATGAGGGTGTTGTCGAGCACGCCCAGCGCCTTCATGTCGGCGAGCAACTGGCCGACCTGCAGGTCGTGCTCGATCAATCCGCTGCCATACAGGTCGTGCTCGGTCGTGTATGGCGTGGCGAGGTTCCGGTGCGCCTCTTTCAGGTGGGTGAACATGTGCATGCGGCTCGGGTTCAGCCAGACGAAGAACGGCTTCTTCGCGGCCCGGCTGCGCTTCATGAAGTCGACGGCCGCGGCGAAGAACTCGTCGTCCACCGTCTCCATCCGCTTGCGGGTCAGCGGGCCGGTGTCTTCGCAGACCTGCTTGCCCATCTTGCCGAAGCGCGGGTCGACCGTCGGGTCGTCCACGTCCGTGGCCCGGCAGCGCAGCACGCCCCGCGTGCCGTACTTCTTCCGGAACTCCGGGTCCTGCGGATAATCGACCTGCTCGGGCTCTTCCTCCGTGTTCAGGTGATAGAGGTTGCCGAAGAACTCATCGAAGCCGTGGACGGTCGGCAGGTGCTCGTTGCGGTCACCGAGGTGGTTCTTGCCGAACTGGCCGGCCGTGTAGCCTTGCCCCTTCAGCACTTCCGCCAGTGTCGGAGTCGCGGGCTTGAGGCCGAGCGCGGCCCCGGGACGGCCAACGGTCGTCATCCCGCTGCGGATCGGGTACTGGCCCGTGATCAGCGCGGCACGTCCCGCCGTACACGAAGGCTGGGCATAGTGGTCCGTGAACATTGCGCCTTCGCGCGCGATGCGGTCGATGTTCGGCGTCCGATAGCCGACGACGCCGAGGCCGTACGCACTGACGTTCTCCCATCCCACGTCGTCGGCGAGCAGGATCAGGATGTTCGGGCGGTCCTGCGCGTGGCTGGCTGTCGCGAGGAGCAGCAGGCCGCCCGCAAGCCACCCGACCGCGCCGCGGCGCAAGCGTGTGTAGGTCATCGTCATCGTCTCCTCCCCGGTTGTCGTGCGCACGCGCCTGGGACACTCCGTCCGCTCAGGACTTCAGCCGCAGCATGAAATGGATCAACTTCATCGCACCCTTGTCGTAGGGCGGCATCAGCTTGTTCATGGCCCGGATCGGCCCCTGCTTGAAGACCGGCCGCATCTTCGAGAAGGTCGTGAATCCTTCGTAGCCGTGGTAGTGACCCATGCCGCTGTTGCCGACGCCACCGAACGGCAACGCGTGCAGGCCGGCGTGGATCAGGCCGTCGTTGATGCTGACGCCGCCGGACATGATGTGGGTGACGTACCAGTCCTGCAGCCGCGTGTCCCTGGAATAGACGTAGAACGCCAGCGGATGCGGGCGTGCCCTGACGTAGTCGCGGATCTCCTCCTTGGTCCGGTAGGTCCTGATCGGCAGCAGCGGCCCGAAGATCTCGCGCTGCAGGATCTCCATGTCGTCCGTCGGATCGAGCACGATGTGCGGCGGGAACTTGCGCAGCGCGCGGTCCGGGACCTGTCCCTCGACGAGGTTGACGAGCCGGGCCCCCTTGCGCCGCGCGTCCTCCAGCGTGGTTTCGAGCCTGCGGTACGACCGCTCGTCGATGATCGACGTGTAGTCGTTGCCGTTGATGTCCGGGTAGCGCTGCTGGACGATCTCGCGCGCGATGCGCACGAATTCGTCGACCTTGTCCTCCGGCAGGAACAGGTAGTCGACATTGGTGCAGATCTGCCCGGCGTTCAGCATCTTCACCCACATGATCCGCTCGACGGCGGTCCGGATCGGATAGTCGGGCGCCACCACGGTCGGCGACTTGCCGCCGAGTTCGAGCGTGACCGGCGTGAGGTTGCGGGCCGCATTCGCCATGACCGCCTTGCCGGTCTGCGGGGAGCCCGTGAAGAAGATGTGGTCGAAGGGCAGGGTGGTGAACGCCGGCCCGCGCCCGCCGCCGTCCTCGAAGAATTTCAGCTTGTCCTCCGGCAGGTACTGCGGCGAAATCTCCATCAGCAGCCGCGCGAGGTGGTTGGAGTTCTCCGACATCTTCACCATCGCCCGGTTGCCGGCGGCGATGATGCCGGTGAGCGGCGCGAAAGCCATGGAGATCGGGAAGTTCCACGGCACCACCACCCCCACGACGCCCACGGGCTGCGGGATCACGCGGGCGCTGGCGAGCGGGTACTGCGTGATGTCGAGCCGCCGCTTCTGCGGCTTCATCCACTTGCGCAGGTGCTTGATCGCGTCGAGGATGCCCTCCTGGTTGAGGAAGCACTCGGCGAACAGCGTCTCGAAGGTCGAGCGGTTGCCGTAGTCGCGATGCACGGCCTGGACCAGCGCGTCGCGGTTCTCGACCAGCAGTCGGTGCATGGCGCGCAGGTCGGCGACCCGCTCGGCGTAGGCCGGGTGGGGATTCGCCAGAAAGGCCGCGCGCTGGCGTTCGAAAGATTCGGTGAATTCGGCCGGGACGGTGGATCCGGTCGCGGCGGTGTCGGTCAGCGGGGTGATGGCATTCATGGATGGTCCTGCCTGGTTCAAGCGTCCAGCATTCGGTGCACGGCGAAGTCGGCCGCCACCATGATCGGGATCATCGTGTGGGTGGACGCGCTGGTCGGCATCACCGACCCGTCCATCACGTAAACGTCGTCGCCGGTGTGCAGGCGGAGCCTCTGGTCGACGACGCTGTTCTGCGCCGAGCTCCCCATCCGGCAGGTGCCCTGGTTGTGCGCCGAGATCAGGTTGATCCAGCCCGGCTCGATGGGAAACCGGTCGATCCGCGAGATCTCGTCGGGGCTCCCGAGCGGCGGGAACGCCTGGTTGCCAAACGCGACCTCCTTCGCACCCGCTGCAAACAGCAGCTCCGCGCCGCGGCGCATGCCGGACTTGAGGCGCGTCTTCCATTCCTCCTGCACGGCGTAGTCGATCTTCGGGATGGCGCGACCGTCGTCGGCCCACTGGAAGCTCACCTGTCCCGACGGCTGATCCGGCACGAGCAGCAACGTCACCGACAGGTTTCTCAGGTGCGCGCCAAAGCGCTTGTGCTCCCTGCCGAAGCCCGGTGTCATCGCCAGCACGGGGCCCATCACGCCCCCGATGCCTTCGAGGCGGAATCCGCCGAGGCCGTGCACGGCCGAGTTGTCGGCGAACTCGTTCACCTCGACGGATTGGGGTGCACCGCGCCAGTGGATCATCTCCACGTCATCGTCGAACCGCGCGATGATGCCGAGCTGGGGTTGCAGCGTGAGGTTCCGGCCGAGCTGCGGCAGCGCCGCACCGAACCCGGACCGCATGAGAATGCCCGGCGTGAAGATGGCGCTCGCCGCCAGTATCACCCGCTCGCAGTCGATCGTCAGTGGCACGCGCGGCTTGCGGATCCCGCGCTCGACCACGGTGCAGTGGACCCGCCACTTCGCGCCGGCGATGCGCTCGAGTCGGTCGCAGCGCACGTCCGTGTAAACCGACGCGCCCTTCTCGACCGCCCACGGCAGATACGTCAGGTTGGTGCCGAGCCGTCCGTCGTACGCGCAGCCCATCAGGCACGCGCCGCTGCCCACGCAACCCTTCCGGTTGGAATGCATCACCTCGGCCGACCAGCCCAGCTTGCGCGCGGTCTCGAGCAGCATCCCGTTGTTGCGGTTGACGAGGCTCTTCATGACCCGCTTGACGTTGACGTTGCGATGCACGCGCGCATAAGAGTCCGCCAGGCTCTTCTCCGTCCACTCGCTGCTGCCGACCAGCCGCTGCCAGTGCGCCAGGACCTCGGGCGGAATGTCGAAGGCGTCCGAGGTGTTGATCACGGTGCCGCCGCCGTAGCAGGACCCCTGCATCACGTTGACCATGCCGTCGCTCGTCGGCTGCTGCCCGGCCGAGCGGTACAGCATGGGGTACATGTCCTCCTCGCGCTGATTGAACTCGCGGGCCACGTGATAGCCGCCTTCCTCGACGACGATCGTGTCCACGCCGTGCTCGGCGAGGTGATACGCCGCGACGCCGCCGCCCGCGCCGGACCCGACCACCACCGTATGGGTGCGCAGCGACCGCGCGCTCGTGATTTCATGCCCTTGGACGATCATCGCGCAGCCTCCGTCAGTCGAGCACCGCGCCCTCGCAGGCGGGCCTCACGTGCTTGCGGTAGCGGCGCATGAAGCCGTCCGGCGCCTCGCGCTCGAAGGGCACCCACGCGGCCCGTCGTTTCGCCAGCGTCGCCTCGTCGACGTGCAGCGTCAGCCGGCGGTTCGGAATGTCGATCTCGATCTGGTCGCCATCCTCGACCAGCGCGATGGGTCCGCCGTCGCTCGCCTCCGGGCAGACGTGCCCGACGCAGGGCCCCGACGTGGCACCCGAGAAGCGCCCGTCGGTCACCAGCGCGGCCTGCTTCAGGCCTTTCATCTTGAGTGCCAGCGTGGCGCCCAGCATCTCGGGCATCCCGGGCGCGCCCTTCGGTCCCAGGTAGCGCAGCACCACGACGTCGCCCTGCTGCACCTTGCCGGCGCCGATCGCGGCCAGCGCATCTTCCTCGGTGTTGAAGCACACCGCGGGCCCCTGGCACTGGAGCATCGACGGACTCACACCCGCCTGCTTGATGATCGCCGTGTCCGGCGCGAGATTGCCGCGCAGCACGCTGATGGCGCTGATCGGGCGGAACGCCTTCTCCACCGGCGGTATCACCGCCTCGTTGACGACGCGCGCCGCGTCGATCGTGTGCTTGAGCGGCTTGCCGGTAACCGTCATGCAACTCGTGTCGAGAAAGCTCTCCATGCGCTTCAGCACGGCCGGCATGCCACCGGCCGCCCACAGGTCCTGTACGCCGTAGGGACCGTTCGGGCTGATGGCGAGCAGGGTGGGCACGTCGCCCGCGGCCTCGAAATCGGCCATGGAGAGCGACACCCCGGCCGACTTCGCGACCGCCGGCAGGTGCAGCGCCGTGTTCGTCGATCCGCCGATGGCCATGGCGATGCGCACCGCATTCCTGAAGGCCGCCGGCGTCAGCATCTGCCGGACATTCAGGCCCTCGCGGACCATGGCGACGATGCGCTCGCCCGTGCGGCGCGCGGCGGCGAGCTTGTCGGTGTGCCAGCCCGGAATGTTGCTGGTGCCCGGCACGCACAGGCCGAGCGCCTCGGCCAGGCACTGGAAGGTGTTGGCGGTGCCCATGATCTCGCAGGCGCCGCAGGTCGAGCAGGTCGCCGTCTTCGCGAGCAACTGCGGATCGTCGTGGTAGTCGCCGTGGTCGATCGTGTCGCGCCGGCCCGCCGCATTGCGGATGTCCATCTGGCCGGGACCGGCCGACAGGTAGATGGTCGGCAGGTCGAGCCGGGCCGCCGCCATCATCATGGCCGGGTTGATCTTGTCGCAGCCCGCGATCACCACCAGGCCGTCGTAGGGCTGCGAGCGCACGTGCGTCTCGATCATGTCCGCGATCAGGTCGCGTTGCGCGAGCACGAAGCGCATGCCGTCGTGCGCCATCGCCACGCCGTCGCAGGGAGCGGGCACGTTGAACTCGGCGCACTCGCCGCCTGCGACGAGAATGCCGTCCTTCACCTTGCGACCCAGCCGATCGAGGTGCGCGTGGCCGGTCGTGAGCTCGGTGTGCGAGTTCGCGATCGCGATCAGCGGCCGCGTCTTGAAATTGTCGGTGTCGTAGCCGGCGCCATGCAGCAGTCCCTTGCGAAACATGTTCATGAGGGGGCTGGCGCTGTTCGAGATGATGTCGCTGCGCTTCTTGCCTGTTTCGACAGCCATGAGGTTTCCTCGGTGAGCGGTTTCGACGCCGGTCAGGCGTCGATCAGTTCGGGTCCTGCGTCGACGATTCGCGCGATGCCGGAGAGCGCCATCGCGGTGTGCAGTTCGCGCTGGAAGACTCCCAGCAGGTCCTCGAGGCCCCGCTGCCCCGCGCCGGCCGCCGCCCACACCCACGGCCGCCCGATCAGCACGCCGCGGGCGCCGAGCGCGACGGCCTTCAGCACGTCGATGCCGCTGCGAACGCCGCCGTCGAGCAGGACTTCCACCCGGTCGCCGACTGCGGCCACGACGCCCGGCAGCTTGGCGATCGACGAGGCGACGCCGTCGAGTTGCCGGCCGCCGTGATTCGAGACGACCACGCCGTCCGCACCGACGTCGGCCGCGGCGCGCGCGTCGTCTGCCTCGAGCACGCCCTTGATGTAGAGCTTGCCGTCCCAGATGCGCCGCAACCACTCGATGTCCTTCCAGGTCACCGACGGATCGAACTGCGTGTCGATCCACGCCTTGTACGCATTGAGGTCGGTCGGGTCCGGCACGACGTCCGAGAGGTTGCCGATGGTGTGGGGCTTGCCGCGCAGGCCGACGTCGCGGATCCAGCCCGGCCGTGTGACGAGCTGACGGACCCTCGCGAGCCTCGACCTCCGGGTCACGCGCCCGATCATGCCGACCCGGACGTCGCGATGGCGCAGGCCCGTCACCGCGAGGTCCACCGTGAACAGCAGCGTGTCGCAGCCGGCGGCACGGGCCCGACCCAGCAGCCGCTGCACGGCGTCGCGGTCGCGCATCATGTAGAGCTGGAACCAGAACGGGGACGGAGAGGCGGCACGCAGTTCCTCCATGGTGCACACGCCGAGCGTGGACAGCGTGAACGGAACTCCCGCGCCGTCGGCGGCCCGCATCCCCATCACCTCGCCGCGCCGCGCGAACATCCCCGCCATGCCGACCGGCGCGAGCGCCAGCGGCATCGAGCACTTCCGGCCGGCCAGCGTGGTCGAGGTGTCGATGCCGGAGACGTCGCGCATCACGCGCTGGCGCAGCTTGACGGCCGCGAAGTCCACGACGTTCGCAGCCATCGTCTGCTCGTCGTTGGCGCCGCCGTCGATGTAGTCGAACAGGAAGCGCGGCAGACGCTTCTCGGCCAGGTGCCGGTAATCACCGGGCGTCACCGGCGCCACCGCGTAGTTTCCAGCCATTTCCTCGTTTCCCCTCGTTACGGACTGGCGCTCAGGCGGCCGCGCTCGCAGCCGTCGCCGGCTGCGCAAACTGCTCGAGCAACGCCGCCTGTTCCTTGCGCACCTCGGCGAGGTTCCTGTCCTTGACGTGCCCGTAGCCCTTGATCTTGTCCGGCAGCGACAGCAGCTGCACCGCGAGCGTGTAGTTGCCCGCGTTGGTCCCGTCGACGACCGTGGCGACGAGCTGCTCGTACTCGCCGATCAGCGCCCGCTCCGTGCGGCGCTCCTCGGTGCGGCCGAAGACGTCGAGCGCCGTTCCGCGCAGGCCACGCAGGCGCGCGAGCAGTCGGAAGGCCCGCAGCACCCAGGGGCCGTACTCGCGCTTCTCGAGCCGTCCAGTGACCGCATCGCGCTTTGCCAGCAGCGGTGGCGCGAGGTGGAAGCGCAGCTCGCAGTCGCCCTCGAACTGCTCGCGGATGCGCCGCTCGAAGTCACCGCTCGTGTAGAGCCGGGCCACCTCGTACTCGTCCTTGTAGGCGAGCAGCTTGTAGTAGTTGAGGGCTGCCGCCTCGGTCAGGGCGGTCGAACCGGGCTTCAGCCGGGCCTCCGTGGCCTTCACCCGCTCGACGAGCTCGACGTAACGCGACGCGTAGGCCGCGTCCTGGTACTCGGTGAGCCGCGACCGGCGCAGCGCCACGCGATCGGCGAGCGTCATGGGCTTCGCGAGCACGTCCGCGGGTTGCTGCGCCCGCAGCAGTTCGTCGAACCGCGCCCGGTCCGCGGCGAGCAGCCGCCCGAGGGCAATCGCCTTCAGGTTGAACTTGACCGCCACGGCGTTCAGTTCCACCGCCCGAACCACGGCCTCGAGGCTGACCGGCAGCAGCCCGAGCTGCAGCGCATAGCCGACGAGCAGCATGTTCGAGCCCACCGTGTCACCGAGCAGGAGACGCGCCGCCTCGGTGGCGTCCACCGAGTGGCAATTCGATTCGCCGGCCAGCCCGCGCAGCTCGTTCAGTACCCGCTGCCGCCCGAAGTCGAGGTTCGGCATGAGCTGGAACTGCGCGGTCGGCAGCAGGTGGTCGTTGACCACGATGCGGGTGCGGCCATGCTCGACGGTGCGCCGCACCTCCGGCGAGTCGGACACGATCAGGTCGCAACCCAGCAGCAGTTCCGCTTCGCCGACGCTGATCGCCGGGGTGGCCAGTTCGTCCTGGCTCGTCGCAATGCGCAGATGACTCAGGACGGCGCCATTCTTCTGCGCTAGACCGGTCATGTCGAAGATCGACACGCCCTTGCCTTCGAGGTGGGCCGCCATGCCGATCACGGCGCCGACCGTCACCACGCCCGTGCCGCCGACGCCCGCGATCGTGACGTCGTAGGAGCCCGCGATCGGCGCGGTGGCGGGAGGCGGCAGCTTCGCGAACAATTCCTCGCCGAGCTCCGCAGCCTTCGGCTTGCGTACGCCGCCGCCGTGCACGGTCACGAAGGACGGGCAGAAGCCCTTCACGCAGCTGTAGTCCTTGTTGCAGTTCGACTGGTCGATCTCGCGCTTGCGCCCGAACTCGGTCTCCTTCGGCAGGACGGAGACGCAGTTCGACTGCACCGAGCAGTCGCCGCAGCCTTCGCAGACGTCCTCGTTGATGAAGACGCGCTTGGCGGGATCGGGGAACTCGCCTTTCTTGCGCCGGCGTCGCTTCTCCGCGGCACAGGTCTGGTCGTAGACGATGACCGTCGTGCCCTCGATGCCGCGGAATTCGCGCTGCAGGGCATCGAGCTCGTCGCGATGGTGCACCGGAGTGCCCTGGGGCAAGGACAGGCTGGCGTACTTCTCGGGCTCGTCCGTCACGACCGCCACTTTTTTCACGCCCTCGGCGAGCACCTGCCCGATGACCTGGGGCACCGTGAGCTGGCCGTCCAGCGGCTGCCCGCCGGTCATCGCCACCGCGTCGTTGTAGAGGATCTTGTAGGTGATGTTCGTCCTCGCGGCCACCGCGGCGCGGATGGCGACGAGGCCCGAGTGGAAGTAGGTTCCATCGCCGAGGTTCTGGAAGACGTGCGGCATGCTGGTGAATGGCGCGATGCCGGTCCAGTTCACGCCCTCGCCGCCCATGTGGGTCGGCCACACCGTGTTGCGGTTCATGAAGCTCGCCATGGTGTGGCAGCCGATGCCCGACATGGCGAGGCTGCCTTCGGGCACTTTCGTCGACGTGTTGTGCGGACAACCCGAGCAGAACCAGGGCACTCGCGTGAGTGCGGTACTCGTCACAGCCCGCACCGTGTCGACGTGACTGCGCAGCAGCGCGACCCGCTTCTCGAGCGCCGGGTCGCCGTGTCCGGTCCTCGTGAGCAACTGGCCGATCGCGATGGCGAGTTCGACCGGATCGATGGTCTGCTCGCCGGGCACCAGGGGCCGGCCTTCCTCGTCCTGCTTCCCGAGCAGACGAGGACGCTCGGACTCCGGCAGGTCATAGAGCAGGCGAGCCACCTGGGGCTCCATGAAAGCTGCTTTCTCCTCGACCACCAGCAGCCGCTCGTGACCGCGCGCGAATTCGCGCAACCGACGCGGCTCCATCGGCCAGATGAGGCCGGCCTTGTACACTCGGAGCCCCAGCTGCTCGGCGCGCGCGGCGTCCAGCCCGAGGCTGTCGAGCGCCTGCCGCAGGTCGAGGTACGCCTTCCCGGCAGTCACGATGGCGAGCCCGCGACGAGGCCCGTCCAGCGTCACGCGATCGAGGCCGTTCGCGTAGGCATAGGCCTGCGCCGCAGGGAGGCGGTGATTGAACAACAGGCTCTCGTCGGCCACGCGATCGGACATGAACGTCGGCCGGGCGTTCAGGCCACTCTCCGGCAATGCGAAGTCCGACGGAATCACGAACTGCAGGCGCTGCGGATCGACATCGGCCGTCGCCGTCATTTCGACGGTCTCGTTCACGGTCTTGAAGCCGACCCAGGAGCCGCTGTAGCGCGACATCGCCCAGCCGTGCAGGCCGAAGTCGAGGATTTCCTGAACGTTCGACGGATACAGCGTCGGGATGCCCACGGCCGCAAGCAGCGGTTCGCTGTGATTGCAGATCGACGAGGACTTGCCGGGATGATCGTCGCCGGCGACCACCAGCACGCCCCCGTGCTTCGACGTTCCGCCGCGGGTGCCGTGCCGCAGCACGTCGCCGGAGCGATCCACGCCCGGGCCCTTGCCGTACCAGATCGAGAACACGCCGTCGTACTTCGCGCCCGGGAAGAAGCCGACCTGCTGGGTACCCCAGATCGCCGTGGCCGCGAGGTCTTCGTTCACCCCCGGCCGGAAGACGACGTGCGACTGCTCCAGGAGCTTGCGGGTCTTCCACAGCGCGAAGTCGAACATGCCGAGGGGCGAGCCCCGGTAGCCGGAGATGAATCCTGCCGTGTTGAGGCCGGCGTCGAGGTCGCGTTGGCGCTGCAGGATGGCGAGACGCACCAATGCCTGCGTTCCCGTGAGGTAGATGCGTCCCGACACGCTGAGGTACTTGTCGTCGAGGCTGACTTCGCGCAATGCGGCGGCCATGGGCTCCTCCGTGAAAATGCTCAGGACGTCGCCGCGGCGAGGTCGAGCAGCTTGCCGGGGTTCAGGATTCCTGCAGGATCGAGCGCACGCTTCATCACGCGCATGAGCTCGACCTCGGCAGGGTTACGGGAAAGCGCCAGGTATTTCTTCTTCTCGAGACCAATGCCGTGCTCGGCCGAAACCGAGCCGCCGAGCTCCGCGAGCGGCCGGTAGACGATCGCCTCGACCTCCGCCCGGGTTTCGGCGTCGGGCGCACCGGCCGAGACGGCGACGTGCAGGTTGCCGTCCCCCATGTGGCCGAACACCCAGAGCTGGCCGTCGGGCCAGCGCTGCGCAATCGCGCGGCGCATGGCCTCGACGTAGCCGCCCATGCGCGGGGTAGGCAGGCTGACGTCGAAGCCGAACAACGGCCGGAAGCGCCGCAGCTGCTCCACGTCGTCGCGCATTCCCCATAGCGCGTGATACTCGGCCGCCGATTTCGCGATCACCGCGTCCTCGATCAGCCCGGCCTCGGTCGCCTCGCCGAGGGCTTCCTCGAACCGCGCATCGTCGCGGGACGGGTTGCCGCCGAACGACTCGACCAGCACGTAGAAGGCGTGATTCTGATCGAGCGGGGGCGCGGACTTCGCCGGCGGTGTCGTGACGAGCCGGTAGAAGTCGTTCCACATCACTTCGAACGCGCTCAACGTGCCGCCGAGCGCCGTGTCGGCGTGCTTGAGCAGACGGACGACGTGGTCCACCGAGGCGCACGCGACCAGCGCCGCGCTCTGGCTGCGAGGCTGTTCGCGCAGCCGCAGGACGACCCTCGTGATCACGCCCAGCGTTCCTTCGGAGCCGATGAAGGCCTGCTTCAGGTCGTAGCCGGCATTGTTCTTGATCATGCGGTTCAGCGACGAGACCACGGTGCCGTCCGCCAGCACGGCCTCGAGACCGAGCACGTTGTCACGCGTCATGCCGTAGCGAATCACGCGATTGCCGCCCGCGTTGGTCGCGAGGTTGCCGCCGATCTGGCACGATCCGCGCGCGCCCATGTCGAGCGGGAACAGCAGGCCGTGCTTTTCAGCCGTTTCCTGGACCTGCTGCAGAGGGACACCGGCCTGCGCGGTCATCGTGCGCCCCTGCTCGTCGACCTCCTCGATCCGGTTCATGCGTTCGAGCGACAGCACGACGTCGCCGGGCGCGCATTCCACGCCACCGACGAGACCCGTGCGCCCGCCGTGGGTCACGACCGGCTGACGGCGGCGGCTGCAGATGCGCAGCACCGCGGCCACCTCTTCCGTGGTCGTCGGCCGGACCACTGCCCGGGCCGGACAGCTCGCGTGCGGCGCGGTCCATGACACACGCCCGCGGACGTCGTCACCCAGGAGCACGTCCCCTTGCGAGAGCGCGGCCTGGA
>CAZRKS010000061.1:0-12897 GCA_964600315.1 uncultured Steroidobacteraceae bacterium
GCCCTACCAGGAGAGCCAGCTGCTCGACGCGATCGAGCCGCTGGTGCTGGCGCGCCGCCGGCAGGTCTCCTGAGGAGCGCCGCATGAACGCCACCGTCGACGAGATCTACTGCCTGCTGGTGCCACTCGCGGACGAGCGCCTGCTGGTGCCGCGCTCCTGCGTCACCGAGGTGATCAACTACCAGGCCCCGACGCCGATGGAGAACGCGCCCGCCTGGTACCTCGGCACCATCGCCTGGGGCGGCCGACGCGTTCCGCTCGTGTCCTTCGAGGCGGCGTGCGGGCACAACCCGCCGCGCGCCAGCGGCCGCACGCGCATCGTCGTGATGCAGGGCGTCACGAGCGACCTCGCGGCGGGCCATTTCGCGCTGCTCACCCAGGGCTTTCCGCAGCTCGTGCGGCTGAGCCCCGAAGTCGTGCAGCCCGACGACTCGCGTACCTTCGGCGACCGCAGCCCGGTCGTCTGCCAGGTCCGCATGGTGAACGAGTTGCCGCTCGTCCCGGACTTCGAGCGCATCGAGCGGATGATCGGCGAGGAAACCCGGGCGGCCTGATGATCAGGGACACGGATACCGCCGTCGTCCGCGCCTGGGCCATCGTCGACCTTCTCGTGTGCGCGCCGCTCGCGGTGCCGCCGCTCGCCGCGGGTGTCTTGCGGGTTCTCTACCTGGTGAACGGCTTGCTCGGGCAGGCGGCCGTCCCACCGCCATTCGATGCCGTGCATTGGCTGTTCGTCTGTCTCATGGGCGCGCTCGGAGTCGCCTGGGCGGTCGCACGGCTCGTGCTGCCCCTGCGGCCGCTCGGCACGATCGACGCCCTGGCGCGGGTCTTCGTGGGCCTGCTCATCGCGTATTTCGTGGTGGCCCGCGCCGCGCCCGCCGTGTTTCTGGCGTTCGTCGCGACCGAGTTCGGCGGCGCGCTGCACCAGTTCTGGACATTGCGACGACCCGCGCGCTCGGCGAAGTGGTAGCCTGCCGCCGATGAGGGCGCTCCCGAACTTCGCCGTCGCGGGCCTGCTCGCCTGTGGCCAGGCGCTCGCGGCAGCCGCGCCGGACACCGTGTTTCTGAACGGCCGCATACTCACGCTCGACGCGTCGCGCACGCCCGCCGAGGCCGTGGCCGTGAGGGATGGCCGCATCGGGCGCGTCGGGTCGAACGCGGAAATCCGGGCGCTGATCGGCCCGGGCACGACGGTCGTCGACTTCGGCGGTCGCACGGTGTTGCCCGGATTCATCGATGGTCACGCGCACCCGTCGCGCGCGGTGCGCATGATCGACTGCTACGTGGACGGCCGCAGCGCGACGACGCCGTCCGTCGCCGTCCTGCTCGAGAAGGTGGCCGCGGCCGCGGCGCGGCCGTCGCCCGAGCCCTGGGTCATCGTCGCCGGCTCGTCCTCGAGCCAGACGCGGTTCGCGGAGCATCGTCTGCCGACGCGCGCGGAACTCGACGCTGCGGCGGCCGAGCGCCCGGTCATGTTCCTGAACGGCAGCCACGAGGCGGTGGTCAACTCCGCCGGAATGCGCGCGCTCGGCATCGGCCACGGCGAGGCAGAGCGGCGGGGTGCCCAGATCGAGCTCGACGCCGCCGGGGAGCCGACGGGCGTGCTGCGCGAGGCGCTCGCCATCTTTCCCGACGCGCTCATTCCGCCGACCGACCTCGAGCGCTACTACCTGCACGACATCCCGGCGATGTGGAACGCGCAGGGCTACACGTCCGTCTACGCGATCACGCCGCTGCCGGAACTCGCGGTGTTGAAGGACATCGCGGCGACGCACGGCCCGACGACGCTGCGCTACACCGTGGCGGTGTTCACCGATCCCGGTGGCCGGCTGCTGCCGGAGCGCTTCGACGGGCTGGCGTTCCCCGTGGGAACGGATGCGGGGGCGTATCGCTTCGGCGGCGTCAAGGTGTGGGTGGACAGCGACGTGCCGATGCGCGGCGGCGCCGTGACCCAGCCCTACGCGGGCCCGGCGGGTGGCTACGGGATCCTGAACGTCGACCAGCCACAGCTCGATGCACTCGCGGTGCGCGCGTGGCGCGCCGGCGTGCCGCTGCTCGCGCACGCGACCGGCGACCGCGCGACATCCTTGGCGTTGACCGCCTTCGAGCACGCCCGCACGGACCCCGCGGCCGGTCCGGCACTGCAGCGGATCGAGCACTTCGGCGAGTTCATGCTCGGTCCCGGCGACCTCGAGCGCGCGCGGCGCCTCGGTGTGCGCGTCAACGTGCAGCCCGCGTGGCTCTACACGCTCGGCCACTCGACCGTCGAGAACCTCGGGCCGGAGCGCGCCCGCGGCGCCTTCCAGTTCCGCGCGATGATCGACGCCGGACTCGAGCCCGGGGCCGGCACGGACCTCACGGGCATCGTGCTCGAGACGCTGAACCCGTTCCTGCACGTGTGGGCCGCGGTGACGCGCAGCTCGGATGTCGGCGAGTTCGTGCCGGCGCAGGCGGTCACGGTCGACGAGGCGCTGCGCATGATGACGATCTGGGCCGCGCGCGCGCAGGGCGAGGAGGCGGTGAAGGGATCGATCGAGACCGGCAAGTACGCCGACTTCGTGGTGATCTCGGACGACATCACGCGGATCCGGCCGGCGGCCATCCGCGACCTCGAGGTGCTTGCGACCGTCGTCGGCGGACGGGTCGTGTACGAGGCACCCGGGCCGCCGACGCTGAAAATCACTCGAGCGAGGTGAACCGATGGCGCTGGTCGATCTTGCGGGCAAGCGCGTGCTGGTCACGCAGGCCGGCGATTTCATGGGTCCCGTGCTCTGCGAGGTGTTCGCGGAGGCGGGTGCGACGGTCATCGCCGACCGGCGGGCGCTCGATGATCCCGCGGCACCGGGGGCGGCCATCGCCGCGGCCGGCCCGGTCGACGTGCTGGTCGCGAGCCTCGCGCTGCCGGCGCCGCGCACCGCCGCCGTCGACGCAACCGACGACGAGTGGCGACACGTCTTCGCCCATCTCGTCGATCCGCTGCCGCGCCTCGTGCGCGCCGTGCTGCCGCAGATGATCGAGCGGCGGGCCGGCAAGATCCTGCTGATGGGCAGCGCCGCGGCGCTGCGCGGCCAGAAGCGCGCGTCCACGTACAGCGCGGCGCGCGGCGCGCAGCTCGGCTACGTCCAGACCGTCGGGATCGAGGTGGCCGCGCACGGCGTGCAGGTGAACGCCATCGCGCAGAATTTCGTCGACAACCCGACTTACTTCCCGGCCGAACTGCAGGCAAACCCGGCCTTCCAGGAGCGTCTGCAACGCGAGGTGCCGCTCGGCCGGCTGGTGGGGGCGCGCGAGGACGCAGCCTTCGCGGCCTATCTGTGCAGCGACGCCGCGAACTGCTTCGTGGGCCAGGTGTTCCCGGTCTGCGGCGGCTGGGTGATGCGCTAGTCCCGGAGCGCGGATCACTCGCCGCGCGACGCCGTCACTGCAGGTCGCCCCACATCGCCTGCAGCACGGCGAGCGCGACGAGGCCGGCGGTTTCCGTGCGCAGCACGCGCGGCCCGAGACGCACGGGCCGGAACCCGGCGCGCATCGCGGCCTCGAGTTCGCCGTCCTCGAGTCCGCCCTCGGGACCGATCAGCAGTTCGACCCTGCTCGCCGCGCTCGCGAGGCCGGCGAGCGAAGCGGGCCCGGCCGGGCTCAGCACGAGCCGCTGGCCCTCGCGCGGCGCGGTGGCGAGGAAACGGCCGAATTCCAGGGGCGTGCGCACCTCGGGCAGCGTGCTGCGTCCACTCTGCTCGCAGGCACCGGCCACGATCGCGCGCCAGTGGCGCAGCTTGCGTTCCGCCTGGCCCTCGTCGAGGCGGACCACGCTGCGCGCCGAGAGCACCGGCACGATGCAGCGCACGCCGAGCTCGGTCGCCTTCTGCAGGGTCCAGTCCATGCGCTCGCCGCGCGAGACGGCCTGCACCAGCGTGATGGCGAGCGGCGAGTCGCGCAGCCCGGGCGTCCGCTCGCCCACGGCGATCCGCACCCGGTCGCCCTCCACCGCGACGATCTCGCAGCGGAAGTCGCTGCCACTGCCGTCGAACGCCACGAGCGCCGCGCCGGTCCGCAGGCGCAGGACGCGCGCGACGTGATGCGCGGAAGTCTCGGGCAGCCACGCCTCGGTGCCCGTCGCGAGGGCCTGCTCGCAGTGGACGCGGTTCAGTCGCACGTCGCCCCCTCGATGCCGGCGCGAGCCGTCGCGACCAGCTGGTCGATCTGGTCCGGCTCGATCACGTACGGCGGCATGAAGTACACGACGTTGCCGATCGGCCGCAGCAACGCTTCGTGCTCCAGGGCGTGCCGGTAGACGCGCAGGCCGCGCCGTTCCTGCCAGGGAAACGGCGTGTGGCGGTCGCCGTCGCGCGACATCTCCACCGCAACGATCATGCCGCGCTGGCGCACCTCGGCGACGTGCCGCAGTGTGGCGAGCGGCGCGCAAGCCTCGCCGAGGTGGCGGGCGAGGGCGCGGTTGCGCTCGATGATGCCGTCCTCCGCGAAGATGTCGAGCGTGGCGAGCGCCGCGCTGCAGGCGAGCGGGTTGCCCGTGTAGCTGTGCGAATGCAGGAAGGCGCGCTGGCTCGCGTACTCGTCGTAGAAGGCGGCGTAGACGCGCTCGCCGGTCAGCACGGCGGAGAGCGGCAGGTAGCCGCCGGTGAGGCCTTTCGACAGGCAGAGGAAGTCCGGCGCGATTCCCGCCTGCTCGCAGGCGAAGAGCGTGCCCGTGCGCCCGAAACCGACGGCGATCTCGTCGGCGATCAGGTGCACGCCGTGGCGGTCGCAGGCCTCGCGCAGCAGCTCGAGGTAGACGGGATCGTACATGCGCATGCCGCCGGCGCACTGCACGAGGGGCTCGACGATCACGGCGCAGACCTCGTCGGCGTGGCGTGCGAGCGTCTCCTCCATCGCCGCGAACGCGCGCCGGCTGTACGCGGCCTCGGTCTCGCCGGGCTCGCGGCCGTAGCCATCGGGCGAGGGGACGGCGATCACGTCCATCAGCAGCGGGTGATAGATCTCACGGTAGAGTTCGACGTGGCCGACGGCGAGGGCGCCGAGCGTCTCGCCGTGATAGCTGTTCGCGAGCGTGACGAAGCGCCGCTTGCCCGTGCGGCCCGCGTTGCGCCAGTAGTGGAAGCTCATCTTGAGCGCCACCTCGATCGCGCTCGAGCCGTTGTCGGCGAAGAAGCAGCGCGTGAGGCCGGCGGGCGCGAGCGCGGTCAGGCGTTCCGCGAGCGTGACGGCCGGCTCGTGCGTGAAACCGGCGAGGATCACGTGCTCGAGGCGCGCGAGCTGCGCGGTCACCGCGGCGTTGATGCGCGGGTTGGCGTGGCCGAACAGGTTGACCCACCAGGAGCTGATGGCGTCGAGGTAGCGGCGGCCGTCGTGCCCGTGCAGCCAGACGCCCTCGCCGCGCGCGATGGGCACCAACGGCAGCCACTCGTGGTCCTTCATCTGCGTGCACGGGTGCCAGAGGACGCGCAGGTCGCGTGCGGCGAGATCGATCGCGTTCGGCATGGGTTCGGTCCGGGTGCGGTCGGCGGATTCTAATCGGCTTCGTGCGGTGGCGGGTGATCCGGTGCCGGTGCATGATGCCGCGATGCGTGCGAGCGAGACGCGACTCACCGAGACAGCGGGCCTGCGTGTCGATGCGGCCACGGGCTGGGCCGCGCCGGTGCGGCGCGTCGAGTCCCCGAACTGCGACGAGCGTCCGCCCGGGATGCGGCCTGATCTCATCGTCGTGCATGGCATCAGCCTGCCGCCCGGCGAGTTCGGCGGGCCCTGGATCGACGAGCTCTTCACGAACCGCCTGCCGCCCGATGCGCACCCGTATTTCGCGCAGGTCGCGGCGTTGCGCGTCTCGGCGCACGCGCTGGTGCGGCGGGACGGCGAGGTCGTGCAGTACGTGCCCTTCCAGCGGCGGGCGTGGCACGCCGGGCAGTCCGCATGGCAGGGGCGCGAGCGCTGCAACGATTTATCGATCGGCATCGAGCTCGAAGGCACCGACGCGCGCGCCTACGCGCCGGCGCAGTATCGCGTGCTGTCGCAGCTGATCGCGGCGCTGTGCCGCGCCTACCCCACGCTCACGCCCGAGCGCATCGTCGGACACAGCGACGTCGCGCCGGGGCGCAAGTCGGATCCGGGAATCGCCTTCGACTGGCCGCTGCTGCGCGCGCTCGTGCGGTTTGCAGTCGAGGTCGCGCCCGCGTGAAGCGGCTCGTGCTGGCGGCCGCGCTGCTGGGGTCCGCCGCGCTGCAGGCGCCGGGCGCCCGGGCGGCGACGCCGCTGCGGATCGTGAGTCTCGCGCCGAACCTCACGGAGCTCGCCTATGCGGCCGGGGCGGGCGGCGCACTGGTCGGCACGGTCGAATACAGCGACTACCCCGAGGCGGCGCAGGCGCTGCCGCGGGTGGGCGATGCCTGGCGCGTGGACGTCGAAAGCGTGCTCGCGCTGCGGCCGGATGTCGTGCTCGCGTGGTCCTCGGGCACGCCGGAGCGGACGACCGTGCGTCTCGCGTCGCTCGGGGTGCGGGTCGTGCCGATCGCGACGTTCCGCCTCGACGACGTGCCGCGGGCCCTGCACGCGATCGGCCGCCTCGCCGGAACGGAGCCCATGGCGGCCGCGGCGGCGGCGCGGTTCGAGTCGGAGATCCGGCAGCTGCGCGAGTCGCACGTGGGCGCCCGGCGGCTCAGCGTGTTCATCGAGATCGACGACGAGCCGCTCTACACGGTGAACGGGCACCACGTCATCAGCGAGGTCGTCGCGCTGTGCGGCGGCGTCAATGTGTTCGCGGACCTGCCGCAGCTCGCACCGCCCGTGGCGCTGGAGGCCGTGCTCGCGCGCGACCCCGCCGTGATCCTCACCACCGACGACACGATCGCGGACCCGCAGGCGCTGTGGCGACCCTGGACGCGGCTCGCAGCGGTGCGGTCGGGCGCGATCTACTCGATGCCGTCCGATACGCTGACGCGCGCGACGCCCCGGCTCGCGCAGGGTGCCCGGGAGGTGTGCCGGGCGCTGGATGAAGCGCGGAAATGATTCGGCTATAGGCTGAAGGCTGAAGGCCGTGGGTCAGAAGGCTGCTGCGCCCTCTGGCCACAGCCCACAGCCCACAGCCCTCGGTCACCTCCGGTGCCTCCACAGCACCTCGCCGCCATGCTCGTGCCGCGCGAGCACGCGCGCGACCACGAACAGCAGGTCCGACAGGCGGTTCAGGAACTGTGGAACCTCGGGCGCCACGCTCTCGACGCGCGCGAGTGACCACACCCGGCGCTCGGCGCGACGCGTGACCGTGCGGGCGAGGTGGCACGCGGCAGCGGCGGGGCCGCCGCCCGGCAGGATGAAGTCCGCGAGCGGCGGCAGCCGTTCATTGAACCGGTCCAGCGACTGCTCGAGTCGCTCGACGTCGCCGGCTTCGATCGCCCGGTGCCCCGGCATGCAGAGCTCGCCGCCGAGATCGAACAGCGCGTGCTGCACGTCGGTGAGGCAATCGACGACGTCCTGCGGCAGGCCCGGAACCGCGAGCACCACCCCCACGGCGCTGTTCGCCTCGTCCACGGTGCCATACGCCTCGACGCGCAGATGCTCTTTCGGCACTCGCAGGCCGTCGCCGAGCCCGGTGCTGCCGTCGTCCCCGGTGCGCGTGTAGATCCGGCTCAGTCGATTGCCCATCAGTTCGCCGCCAGGCTGGAATGCAACGGACCCGAGTATGCGCTGCGCGCCGCCAGGCTGTCGCGGCCGCCGGGAGCGTAACGGACCGAAAGATAGAGCCCGCGGTCCGGCGTATTGAACGTGTGCGCGAGCTCGTACTGCTCGTTCAATGCGTTCTCGAGGCGCGCGACCAGCGTGACGGCACGAGTGGCGCGCCACCGCGCGGTGACGTTGGCGAGGACGTAGCTGTCGAGCGTCACGGGCTCCGGAAAGCCGAAGTCCTTGCGCTGGCCGGTCGCGAGCACGTCGAGGCCCAGATCCACCGCACCGAAGCGACGGGTGACCGCGACCGTGAGACTCTCGCGCGCGCGGCGCAGCAGTTCGTCGCCCGTCGTGAGGTTCTCCGGGTCCTGGTAAATCGCTTCGACCCGCGCGTTCCACGGACCGCCGTCGTACTCGTAGGCGGCTTCGACGCCCTCGATGCGCGCGCGGTCCACGTTCTGGTTGTGGCCGGTGAATGGATCGTAGGACTCGACCACGAACTCGATCAGGTCGTCGATCTCGTTGCGGAACGCGGACAGCGCGAGCGAGTGCCCGTCGCCGAACCGGCGGCGCGCGCCGATCTCGAGGTTGAACGAGCGCTCCGGGGCGAGATCCGGGTTGCCGCCGAAACCGAACCGGTCGGTTGCGTCGGGCGCGCGGAATCCCGTGCCGGCGAGGCCGTACAGCAGGGTCGTGCCGCCGAACTCGTGGCCGTATTCCACGTTGCCGGTGAACCGGTCGCCCGCGGTCTCGTGGTTCGTGTAGCCGACGGCCACCAGCGCGCGCTGCGGACCGGACTCGAAGCGGTCCTGCAGGTACAGGTTCAGCGTTCCGGTGTCGGCGTGCATCGCGTCGCCGTAGGATTCGCTCGCCGCCTGTTCGCGCGAGTACATCGCTCCCGCGCCGAGCGCGTGGACGGACGAGAGCCGCCAGTCGAGCTGCGCATCGAAGCTGTTGCGCCGCGTGCGCAGGTAGTCGGCGGACTGGTTCTGCTCGATCTGGTCGTCGAAGTGGCTCGCGGTGACGCTGACATCCGCCCCCTCCCGCAGCGGGAACGTGACCTCCGCCGCGGCGGTGGAACTCGCGAAGTCCTGGTCGACCGGTGCGAGGTAGAAATCGGAGTACTCGGTCGTGCCGCCCGCCCGCCAGTACCAGAGCGCGAGCTGCGCCGCACCGACGTCCGCGCGGAACTGTGCCGTCGTCGTCAGGTTGTCGAAGCCGCGGTCCGTGTCGTCCGTGGTGCGGGTCGGAAAGCCGGCGCTGTCCATCCAGCCGACGCCGAAGTCAAACGCGGTCGGCCCGAGCGACAGGCCGCCGTTCAGGCTGGCCTGCTGCGTGTCGTAGTCGCCGTAGCCGACCTCGGCCGACCAGCGGTCGTCCGTGCCGCGTCGCGTGATCACGTTGATCACGCCCCCGATCGCGTCCGTGCCGTACAGCGCGGAACGCGGGCCCTTCACCACCTCGATGCGCTCGATGCTCGACGTGTCGATGCTCTGCAGGGCGGCGAGGCCGATCGTGCCGGGGTTGATGCGCACGCCGTCCACCAGCACCAGCGTGTGGTTGCTGTCGGCGCCCCGGATGAACACCGCCGTGGTCTGGCCCGGGCCGCCATTGCGCGCCAGGTCGAGGCCGGCGTGGAAGCGCAGCAGGTCGCCGGGGTCGCCGGCTCCGCTGCGTTCGATCTCGTCGCGGTCGATCAGGATCATCGGCGCCAGCACCTCGTCGAGAGGCGTCGGCGATCGCGTGGCCGTGACGACGATCTGCTCATCGGGCAGGGGCACGTCGGCCGCGGCCGTGAGCGGCGCAAGGACCGCGTTCGTCGCGAGAGGAAGCAGGAAACGAAATCGCATTCGACACCCTTTGCGCACCGCTCGGGCATGGCTCGGCCAGTCCGGGGAGGCGGGGTCGGGGAGACGCAGGTGAGCGCGGGTCCCGGCCGCTCGCCCACCGCGAGGCTGGTCTCGTCCGGCAGGCCGGTCTCCGGGCTTACGAGCGGGCCTCGCGGCCCTGCCTGAATCCCCTTCCCGCGCGTCGCGCAGTGGGTGCCGGAGGTTCCGGCCGATGCAGGCTCGACTCGATCACCGTTGCGGGGGCAGCGCCGGCTTCGCACCGGCTTCCCGTTCTCCCGGGGCTCCGAGCCCCGGGATCACCTGACAGTGCGCGCAAGGTAGGCAAGCGGCGCGGCCTAGTCAAGACGGAACAATCCGGCGCCACTCACCGGAATTCCGATTCGGCTCAGGCGGGCACGAACGTGCGGCCGTCCTCCCAGCGCAGTTCCCGCACCGGCACGCCGTAGAGGTCGCCGATCGAATCGGCGTCGAGCACTTCGGCGGTGGCGCCATGGCGCCAGCGGCCGTCGCCGAAGAGCAGCAACACCTCGTCCGCGAACTGCGCCGCGAGCCCGGCGTCGTGCAGGCTCATGATCACGCAGCGGCCCGCGTCGGCTCGGGCGCGGAAGAGCCGCAGCACGCCGAGCTGATGCAGCGGATCGAGTTGCTGGATGGGCTCGTCGAGCAGGCAGGTCTGCGTCTCCTGCGCGAGCGCCGACGCGATCGCGAGCCGGCGGCGCTCGCCGCCCGACAGCGTCGACACGTCGCGGCTGTCGAGCCCGTCGAGTCCCACGAGGGCGAGGCACTCGCGCGCGATGGCGACGTCGCGGGCGCTCTCCCAGCGCCAGAAGTCGACGTGCGGATGCCGCCCCACGAGTGCCGTCTCGAGCACCGTGCCGGGAAACGGATCCTCGCTGCCCTGCGGCAGGAGGCAGAGCTCGCGCGCGAACTCGCGGCGCGGCCACTGGGCGAGCGGGCGACCCGCGAGCGCGATCTCGCCGGAGTCCACGGCGCGCAGTCCGGCGAGAGCGTGCAGCAGCGAACTCTTGCCGGTGCCGTTGCGGCCGAGCACTGCGATGACCCTGCCGCCGTCGAAGCGCGCCTCGAGGCCGGCGACCAGCACGCGGTCCGGCACTCGAATCGTGAGCTGCCGGCACTCGAGGCCCCTGGCAGGCGCGACGTTCATCGCAGCCACCCGATCTCGCGCGCCGTGGCCGGCCCGACGGTCATGACATCGAGCGAGTCGGGAATCGCCGCCTCGTCCGCTGCGAGCGCGATGCGTCCGGCCATGATCTCGCCGGTCTCCTGGGGATAGAGCGGCTCGAGCGCGGGGTCGCCGAGCCCGTCCGGCGCCCGCGGCTGGCCGGTGGCGAGGTCGTACTTGTCGGTGGCGCCGAGCGTGTGCAGCAGTTCGTGCGTCAGCACGACGTCGTTGCTGCCCGCAGTCGCTGCCGACGCGTAGAGTTGCGCGACGGCCACGAGTCCCTTGCGCAGGCCGGTCGAGTCCGGCGCGCCATGGCGGCCGTCGGCCGGACGATAGAGTGCGAAGACCTGCACGTCGGGGGGTGGCAGCGGATCGTTCGCGGCGACCCGCCACGCCCAATGGCGCATCCTCAGGCTCCAGAGCGCGACGCCGAGCGCGCCCGGATCGCGCGGCGCTGCGGGCGGGAGACCGGGCGCCGCATGCGAGACGCGCAGACTGATCGGGTCGGCGAGCGTCACGCCATGGCGCCCGGCCTCGCGGTTGACGAAGTCCACGACATTCTCGAAGGCGGACGCGTCGAGCGCGGCGACGTAGTCCCGCGTCGCCTCGTCCTGCGTGACCGCCACCGGATAGACCGTCACGCGCAGCGTGCCGTCCCAATCGGTGCTGCGGCGTGCGTCGAGCCAGGCACCGAGCGCAACGAAGGCGAGGATCGCGAGCAGGATCGCGAGGCGCAGCGTGCCGACGAACGTGCGGGCCGCCACGGCTCAGGGATAGAGACGTGTCGCCGTCCAGGGGCCGGCCGACAGGCCATCGCTGCCGGCGGGCTCGAGCGAGCGGGTCCAGCGCGCACGGTCGTGCACGCGAAAGGGGCCCTCGATCCACAATTCGACCGAGTCCGGCCACAACCGGTAGCCGCCCCAGTGCGGCGGACGCGGCACCTGCAACCCGAAGCGCGCGGCCTCCGCGGCGACGCGCTTCAGCAGCGTCTTGCGCGAATCGAGCGGCTGGCTCTGCAGGCTCGCCCAGGCGCCGATGCGGCTGTCGAGTGCCCGGCAGGCGAAGTACTCGTCGCTTTCCTCGGGCGTGGCGAATACGACGCGGCCCTCGAGCCGCACCTGGCGCCCGAAGGCGTCCCAATGCAGCACGGCGGCGACCCGCGGGTTGGCGGCGAGCTCCTCGGCCTTGCGGCTCTGGTAGTTGGTGAAGAAGACCACGTAGCCGGGGTCCGTCACCAGCTTCTTGCACAGGACCACGCGCGCCGAAGGTCGTCCGTCGGGCGTCGAGGTGGCCACCACCATCGAGTCGGGGTTCGGCTGGGCCTTTTGCTCGCGTGCCGCGAGGTACCACTCCTCGAAGAGCGGCATGGGATCGGCGGGGAGGTTCGATGGCAGGAAGCCCTTGCGCAGCATTCGGGTGAGTCTCGCGTCGGCCGGATCCTGATTATGCCCGACCCGTCGCCGGCCCGGCCGCCCGGGGGCGCGGCTTGCGCAGCGGCGGTGATGCCCGGTAAAAGCTGGCGGTCCCCGCTCGCGATCAGGCTCATGAAATCACTGGAAGAACTGCGCGCCCGGCTCGACGTGCTCGACCGGCAGCTGCTCGAGATCGTCGCCGAGCGTCAGGCGCTCGGCAAGGAAATCGCCGCGACGAAGCGCGCGACCGGACAGTCGACCCGCGATTTCCGTCGCGAGCGCGAGGTGCTGCTCAAGGCGCGGCAAGACGCCGAGGCGCTCGGCGTGTCGCCGGCGCTGGCCGAATCCCTGCTGCAGGCGCTGATCCGGGGCTCGCTCACCACCCAGGAGCAGGCGCGCGTCGCGGCACAGGGCCGCGGGTCGGGCCGTCGGGCGCTCGTGATCGGTGGCCACGGCAAGATGGGCCGCTGGATCGCGGACTTCCTCGCGTCCCAGGGCTTCCGCATCACCATCGCCGACCCGGCGGGCGAGGTGGCGGGCTACGAGTGGGCGTCGGACTGGACCGCGACCGACCTGGGCCACGACCTCATCGTCGTCGCCACCACGCTCAAGGCCGCGAACCCGGTGCTGCTCGAACTCGCGCGGCGTCGACCGGCCGGCGTCGTCTTCGACATCGGGTCGCTCAAGACCCCGCTGCGCGAAGGCCTGAACGCGCTGCGCGCCGCCGGCGTGCGCGCGACCTCGGTGCACCCGATGTTCGGCCCCGACACCGAACTGCTCT
>CAZRKS010000062.1:0-12875 GCA_964600315.1 uncultured Steroidobacteraceae bacterium
CGAAGCACGGCGCCGAGCAGGTCAAGATCTGGCGGCGCAGCTACGACATCCCGCCCCCGCCGCTCGGCCGCGACGATCCGCAGCATCCGCGTTTCGACCGGCGTTACGCGTCCGTGCCGGTCGCGGAGATGCCGTCGTCAGAATCGCTCAAGGACACGCTCGCCCGCGTGCTGCCGTACTGGAACGCGCGCATCGCGCCCGAACTCACCGCCGGTCGCAACGTGCTCGTCGCCGCTCACGGCAACAGCCTGCGCGCGCTCGTGAAGATGCTCGACCGGATGTCCGATGCCGCCATCGTCGAGCTCAACATCCCGACGGGCGTGCCGCTGCTGTACGAGCTCGACTCGCAGCTGCAGCCGGTGTCGAGCCGCTATCTCGGCGACCCCGAAGCCGTGAAGGCGCGTGCCGAGGCCGTGGCGCGGCAGACGGAGTCGAAGGCTGTGGGCTGAAGGCTACAGGCTGTGGGCTATGGGCTATGGGCTGTGGGCTGTAGGTCAGAAAAGCGACGCACCCTCTGGCAACAGCCCATAGCCTGCAGCCCAAGGCCTACCTCCTATAGCCTGCAGCCCAAGGCCTACCTCCTTCCCCCCTCACGTCAGAAAGCCTCCGTCCACGACGAGGAATTCTCCCGTCACATAGGACGACGCGTCTGACGCGAGGAACACGGCGGCGCCGGCGAGGTCGGTCGGCTCGCCCACCCGCTGCAGCGGGTTGCCGCCGACGTAGTGCTGCAGCTGCGTCTCGTCGGCGAGCAGCGCACCGGCGAACTTCGTCCGGATCAGCCCGGGCAGGATCGCGTTGCAGCGGATGCGGTCCGGCCCGCACTCGCGCGCAAACGCCTTGGTCATGTTGAGGACCGCGCCCTTGGTGATCGAGTAGATGCCCTGCATCGGGCCCGGCCGGATCGCGTTCACCGACGCGACGTTGATGATCGACCCGCCGCCGCTCGCCCGCATCAGGCGACCGCCGTGGATGGAGGCGAAGAAATACCCGCGCACGTTGACGTCGACGGTCTTCTGGTACGCGCCGAGATCGGTGTCGAGGATGTGCCCGTAGTACGGATTGGTGGCGGCATTGTTCACCAGCACGTCGAGCCGCCCATGACGGCTCTGCACCTGCGCGAACAGCGCGGAAAGCGCGTCCAGGTCGCCGATGTGACAGGCGATCGCCGTCGCATCGCCGCCCGCCGCAACGATCTCCGCCGCCACCTCGTCACAGGCTTCCTGCTTGCGGCTCGAGACCACCACGCGTGCGCCTTGCTGCGCGAACGCCTTGGCGATCGCCTCGCCGATGCCACGGCTCGCGCCGGTCACCACGGCCACACGGCCGGACAGGTCGAACATGTTCGCCATCGTCGCGTCCTCAGGCGACCCCGCACAGGCGGCGCCGCGTCTCGTCAAACTCCCGGATCATGCGCGCCACGACCTCCGCCGTCGGCTGCACGTCGTGGATGTTGCCCACGCCCTGCCCGGCGCTCCAGATGTCGCGCCACGCCTTCTTGGCCATGTTGCCGCCGGATCCGAAGTCCATCGTCGACTTGTCGGCTTCGGGCAGACGCTCCGGATCGAGCCCGGCCGCGCTCACGCTGCGCGCGAGATAGTTGCCCTTCACGCCGGTGAAGAGCGAGGTGTAGACGACCTCGTCCGAAGAGGACGCGACGATCATGTCCCGGTAGCCGTCCGGCACGTTCGCCTCCGGCGTGGCGAGGAAGCGCGTGCCGATGTAGGCCATGTCCGCGCCGAGCGCGAGCGCGGCGAACACGTCGGCCCCGCTGCTCATCGCCCCCGACAGCGCCAGCGTGCCGCCGAAGAAACTGCGGATCTCGCGCACCAGGGCGAAGGGACTGGCCATGCCCGCGTGCCCGCCCGCCCCGGCGCACACCGCGATGAGGCCGTCCACGCCGTGCTCGGCCGCCTTGCGCGCATGGCGCACGCTGATCACGTCGTGGAACACGAGCCCGCCGTAGGAATGCACGGCGTCCACGATCTCGCGCGGCGCCCGCAGGCTCGTGATGACCAGCGGCACGCGATGCCGCACGCACGCCTCGACGTCGTGTTCGAGGCGATCGTTGCTCTGGTGCGCGATCTGGTTCACGGCGAACGGCGCGACCCTGGCACCCGGGTTCGCCAGCGCGTGGGCGTCGAGTTCCTCGCGGATGCGCGTCAGCCACTCGTCGAGCCGCGAGGACGGACGCGCGTTCAGGGCAGGGAACGACCCGACGACGCCCGCCTTGCACTGGGCGATGACGAGGTCGGGAGTCGAGGCGATGAACAGCGGCGCACCGATCACGGGCAGGCTGAGCCGGTCGCGGAACGCGGCGGGAATGGCCATGCGACGACTGCGCTCAGGCGGCCTTCTGGCCGCCGCCCGTCCCGTGGAACGACTCGTTGCGTTCGGCGCGTGCCTTGAGCCACTTCGACGGCTTGAAGCGCCTGCCGTAGCGCTTCGACATGCGCTCGCACTCCTCGACGAACTTCCGGATGCCGACCGTGTCGATGAAGGAGAGCGTGCCGCCGGTCCACGCGGGGAAACCCCAGCCGAGGATCGACCCGAGGTCCGCCTCTGCGGCGGTGGTCACGACGCCCTCCTCCATGCAGCGCGTGGTCTCGAGCGCCTGGATGTAGAGCAGCCGCTTTTCGACTTCCTCGACCGGCAGCTGCACGAGCGCCTGCGGGAACACGTCGCGCAGGCCCGGCCAGAGCCGCTTCTTCGCATCCTGCGGATAATCGTAGAACCCGGCGCCGAACCGCCGGCCCGGCCGCTTGAGTTCCTCGACGAATTTCTGCACCACGTCGTAGGCGGCAGGCTTGACGAACTTGCGGCCGAGATCCTGCTCGGTCTGGCGGATGACCTTCCACTGCAGGTCGATCGTGACCTCGTCCGCGACCGCGAGCGGCCCGACCGGCATGCCGGCCATCTTTGCCGCGTTCTCGATCAGCGCCGGGTTCACCCCTTCCTGCAGCAGCGCCATGCCCTCGTAGACGAAGGTGCCGAAGCAGCGGCTCGTGTAGAAGCCGCGGCTGTCGTTGACGACGATCGGCGTTTTGCGCAACTGACCCACGTAGTCGAGCGCGCGCGCGAGCGTGTCGTCGGAGGTCTTCTTGCCGAGGATGATCTCGACCAGCGGCATCTTGTCCACCGGCGAGAAGAAGTGGATGCCGATGAACTGCGCCGGCCGCTGCGACGCCTGTGCGAGTCCCGTGATCGGCAGGGTCGAGGTGTTGCTCGCGAAGACCGCGTTGCGGGGGATCACCGCCTCGGTCCTGCGGGTCACGTCCGCCTTGATCTCGCGGTTCTCGAACACGGCCTCGATGACGAGTTCGCAGCCCGCGAGGTCGTCGTAGCTCACGGTCGGCCGGATCCGCGCGAGGATCGCATCGGCGTCCGCCTGCGTCTTGCGGCCGCGGCCGACGTCCTTCGCGAGCAGCTGCCGCGAGTAGTCCTTGCCCTTCTCGGCGAGCTCGAGCGTGCTGTCGAGCAGCACGACGTCCATCTTGGCGAGCGCGGAGACGTAGGCCACGCCCGCGCCCATCATGCCGGCGCCGAGAACGCCGAGGCGCCGCACCTGCGACTTGGGCGGATCGACGGGACGGCGCGCGAGCTTGTCGGCGAGTCCCTTGTTGATGAACATCGTGCGCATCAGGTTGCGCGCGACGGGCCCGGCGAGCAGCTGACCGAAGTACTTCGACTCGAGGGCGAGCGCCGCATCCATCGGCACCTGCGTGCCCTCGTACACGGCCGAAAGGATCGCCGCGGCCGCCGGGTAGTTGCGCATCGTGGTCTTCGCTGCGAGCGCCGTGCCGACCATGAAGGTCTGCACGACCGCCGGCGAGGCCATGCCTGCGCCGCCCGGCACGCGGAAGCCCTTGCGGTCCCAGGGCTGCACGCCCTCGCCGCCCTTCAGGATCCACTGCCGTGCGCGCTCGATGATCTCGGCCGTGGGTGCCACCTCGTTCACCAGTCCCTTCTTGAGCGCCTCCTGCGCCCCGACCTGGCGCCCCTCGGTGATGAGCTTGAGCGCCTCGGTCACGCCGATGAGCCGCGGCGTGCGCTGCGTGCCGCCCGCGCCCGGCAGCAGGCCGATGGTCACCTCGGGAAAGCCGACGCCGCTCTTCGGATCGTCGGCCATCACGCGGTAGTGGCAACCCAGCGCGACCTCGAACCCGCCGCCGAGCGCGACGCCGTTGATCGCCGCCGCGAACGGCTTGCCGCAGGTCTCGAGCCGCCGCAGCAGCACGTTGAGTTCCGTGCTGAAGGCGGCGGCTTCCTTAGCGGTGAGACCGCGATCGAAGGCGCCCGCCATGTCCTTGATGTCCGCGCCCGCCATGAAGCTCGACTTGGCCGAACCGATCACGCCACCGCGGATCGCCGGATCCGCGGCGATCTTCGCGACGCACTCGGCGAGGTCCGCGCGAAAGCCCGGGGTCAGCACGTTCATCGGCCGGTCGGCCACGTCGATCAGCAGGATCGCGATGCCATCGCCGTCGACGCTGTAACGGATGTTCTGTGTCATGTGATTCTTCCAGTGCTGCGTGCGCGACCGGTCAGACGCGCTCGATGATCGTGGCCGTGCCCATGCCCGCGCCGATGCAGAGCGTGACGAGCGCGGTGGCGAGCCCGCGGCGCTCGAGTTCGTCGAGCGCGATGTTGAGCACGATGGCGCCGGTCGCGCCGAGCGGGTGGCCGAGCGCAATCGCGCCGCCGTTCACGTTCACCTTGTCGGGCGACAGTTCCATGTCGCGCATGTAGCGCAGCACCACGGAGGCGAAAGCCTCGTTGATCTCCCAGAGGTCGATGTCGGCGGGCTGCATGCCGCAGCGCTTCAGCACGCGACGGCTCGCGGCCGCCGGGCCGGTGAGCATGATGGTGGGCTCGCTGCCGATGGAGGCAAACCCGACGATGCGGGCCCGCGGCGCGATCCCGGTCTTGCGCGCGGCTTTCTTGCTGCCGACCAGCATGGCCGCGGCCCCGTCCACGATCCCGCTCGAGTTCCCCGCCGTGTGCACGTGGTTGATCGACTCCACCTGCGGATAACGCATCATGGCGACGGCATCGAAGCCGGCGTCCTCGCCCATCTGCGTGAACGCAGGCTTGAGCTTCGCGAGGTCGGCCATGGTGGTGCCCGGGCGCAGGTACTCGTCCTTCGCGAGCGCCACCTCGCCGATCGGGTCCTTGACGGCGATCAGCGACTTGTCGAAGTAGCCGGCCTGCTGCGCGAGGGCGGCGCGGCGCTGGCTCTCCACGGCGAACGCGTCGACGTCCTCGCGGGTGTAGCCGTCGAGCGTCGCGATCAGGTCGGCGCTCACGCCCTGCGGCACGAAGTAGTTCTGCCAGGCCACGCGGGGATCGATGGCCCAGGCACCGCCGTCCGAGCCCATCGGCACCCGCGACATCGACTCGACGCCGCCGCCGATGGCGAGATCCGAGGAGCCCGACATGACCTGCGCCGCGGCCGTGTTGACCGACTCGAGGCCCGACGCACAGAAGCGGTTCAGCTGCTTGCCCGGCACGCTCTCGTCGTAGCCGGCGACGAGCGCCGCGACGCGCGCGACGTCCGCGCCCTGCTCGCCGACCGGCGTGACGCAGCCGAGCGTGACGTCGTCGACCAGCCGAGTGTCGAGCCGGTTGCGGTCGCGCAGGGCCGCAAGCGTCTGCGCCGCGAGCTCGATCGGCGTGATCGTATGGAGGGAGCCGTCCGGCCGGCCGCGGCCCCGGGGGGTACGCACGGCGTCGAGGATGTATGCGTCCGTCATGGTCTGTTGCCCCGCTTGCAATGTTGCGTCGCGATACTACACGAGCCCTGCCTGCCGTCAGCGGGCTCGCCGGTCAGAAAATCGGCTTGCGCTTCTCGAGGAAGGCACGGACGCCCTCGCGTCCGTTGGCGTGCACGGACTGCGCGGCGATGGCGCGGCCCTCGAGCGCCATCTGGGACTCGAGTCCCGGGTCCGCGGCGTCCATGAGTCGCTTCACGGCGCTGTACGAGTCAGTGGGGCCCGCGGCGAAACGCGCAGCGAGGGCGCGGGCCTGTGCGAGCACGTCGCCGTCGTCGACCACCTGGTTCACGAGCCCCCAGGCCAGCGCTTCGTCCGCGCTCAGCGTGCGGTTGGTCATGAACAGTTCGAAGGCCCGCCGCCGCCCGACGATGCGTGGCAGCAGGAACGAGGTGCTGCAGTCGGGCGCCAGACCCACGCCGGTGTAGGCGAGCGAGAACTTGCTGGCGCGACCGGCAATCGCGAGATCCGTCATGCACACGAGCCCCACGCCGCCGCCCGCGGCCGTGCCGTTCACCGCGGCGATCACCGGTGCCCGCATGCGGGTGAACGCACTGATGGCGGCGTGAATGCTGGTGGTGATCTCGACCAGGAATCCGGCGACCGCCTCGCCCTGCTCCGCCATGCCGCGCAGGTCGCCGCCAAAGCAGAAGTTGCGGCCGGCGCCGGTCAGGACCACGGCGCGCACGTTGCGGTCCGCTTCGCAGGCGAGCGCCACCTGCAGCAGTTCACGGCCCATCGTGTCGTTCAGCACGTTGCCGGCCTCGGGCCGGTTCAACGTCACGACGGCCACGCCGTCGGCGACTTCGAGCAATACGGTCGGGTCCATGGGCAGGCTCCGTCGGGCGTCTTCAGGGGATGATCATTCTTCCGGCGCGACCGTGAGCGGCAGGCCGTCGAGTTCGCTGGTGAATTCCACCTGGCAGCTCAGCCGGGAGCGCGCCGGATCGTAGTGCTGCAGTTCGACGAGCAGGTCCTTCTCGTCGCTCTGCGGGGGCGGCAGGCGAGCGAGCCAGTCCGGCTCCACGAAGATGTGGCAGGTCGCGCAGGAGCACAGTCCGCCGCAGATCGCCGTGACGCCATAGTCGTACTCGCGCAGCGTCTCCATGATCTTGAGGCCGAGACGCCCGTCGATCTCGTGCAGATGGCCACTCTGGTCGGTCACGCGCATCTTCGCCATGGAGCCTCACCTCGCCGGGCATCGGGCAATTCGCCATTATTGCAGCGCAACAGCCCGGTGCACCAGCGCGGCCGGGTCCGGTCGCCGGGCGGGGCCTAGGTCGGTCCGGATCGCAGCCGGCGGGCGATCGTGTCGGCCCGGGTCGAGTACTCGCCGTCCCCGTCCAGGC
This sequence comes from uncultured Steroidobacteraceae bacterium, assembly GCA_964600315.1. Taxonomy (GTDB): domain Bacteria; phylum Pseudomonadota; class Gammaproteobacteria; order Steroidobacterales; family Steroidobacteraceae; genus RPQJ01. The sequence goes on from CAZRKS010000062.1 coordinate 7,121, forward strand.
CCCGCAGGACCCAAAGCCGGTACCAGAGCCACTGCACGTAGTCGAAGACCGTGCAGGCGGCCCGAAGCCGCGGGACCGGCACCGTCTGCCGGTCGCCGCAGGCGTCGAGGAGCCTCCCGCGTTCCCGGGGCCCTGATTCGTGCTGGCACAGGAAGCTCGCGAGGTCCATGAGCGGGTCGCCCAGGCCTCCATATTCCCAGTCGACGATCCAGAGCCGCGTGCCGTCATCGAGCACGTTCAGGTGGTGCAGGTCGTTGTGGCAAAGCGTCACTCGCCCGCCGTCCGTCGCCAGGACTTCGCCGGCTCGGGCAAACGCCGATCGCAGGACCGGGTCGACGAGCCCGGCGGGAGCGAGTTGTGCCTCGAGGTGGCGTGCCTGCTCAGCGAAGGCCACCTTGCGGACACCGGGCGGCGCCGGCAAGCGGTGCAGCTCGCCGATCAGCTCGCCGAGGCGTCGCAGATTGCCGGGATCGTGCGCATCCTCCCTGCTCCACGGTCTTGCGGAAACGAACTCCGTGACCATCAGGCCCAGGGCCGGCTCGCAGGCGACGACGGCCGGCGCGAGGCCCGCCGCGGCGACGGTCTCGAGCAGCGCGCACTCGCTCTGGCGGTCGACTCCGAGCCGCTCGGCGTCCGGCCCGCTCAGCCTCACGAAGAAACCACGGCCACCGGCCTCGGCCCTCCACGCGTGGTTGCTCAATCCGCCGTGCACCCGGTGCAGCGCGCTGTCCGACAGTCGTCTCGTGGCGGGGCATGCCGCGAGCGCTTCGCGCACGAACCGCTGCACCGCCTCGTCCGCGGCAACCACCGGATCAGCCCCGCGCCTCGACGGGCGCTGCGGACGAGCGCAGCGCATCGGCGCGCCATTCCAGGTAACCACGGATCGCGAGGACGACGTAGAGCAGGAACAGCCCGGCCGTCGCGTGGAAGCCCTGCGCAAAATAGAGCGCCGCCGCGACGAGGTCGAACAGGATCCAGTAGAGCCAGTTCTCGAGAATCTTGCGCGCCACCATCCAGGTCGCGAGCACGCTGCCCCAGGCGACGAACGCATCGGCATGGGACACCAGCGGCCCGGCCGCTCCCCGCAGCCAGCGCGCGTTCACGACGGCCACGGCCGCGACCACGGCGAGCGCGATGAGGTGCCAGACGACCGGCCGTCTCGTGACCCGCAGGCGGGCCACTTCGCCGCCGTCCGTGCGCCACGAGTGCCAGCCGTAAGCCGCCATTGCGATGTAGAACGCCTGCAGGGCCGCCTGCATCGGCAGGCCACCGCGGGCGAACAGCACGAGGTAGATCGCCGCGCTCACGGCCGCCGCCGGCCAGCACCAGCGACTCTGGCGGATCGCGAGCAGCACGTACGCCAGCGCGAGCACGACGGCGACCCACTCGGCGAACGAGCCGGGCATCGAGTCGACTCCCGACCTGCGGGCCGGCGACTAGCGCTCGTCCGCCGCGGGCTGCCCGCCGAGGACTTTCATCACGAACACCGCGCGCCTGCCGTCGGCAAAGGTCGCGCGGGTCTCGGCCTCGAGTGCGGCGAACACGCGCTCGTGCTCGCCCGCGACCTGCGTGCTCATGGCGTTCGTCACGACCTGCAGGCCCGGGTGCCGGTTCAGCCGCTCGATGAAGTCCTTGATGGGCGGCACGTAGTTCGCGTCGAGCGGATACAGGCTGATGTCGACGGCAATGCGCATGTTGATGTCCTCATTCGGGTCCACGGATTCGATTGTGCGGCTCGCTCACCGCATCGACCACGTCAGCGTGACGCCGAGCAGTCGCGGGTCGCCGCGCTGGATATAGAGCTTGTCCGCATAGTCCGGCGGCTCGAGGCCGAAATAGAAGCCGCGCACGGCGTACTTCGCGTCGAAGACGTTGCGGCCCCAGGCATGCACGGACCAGCGGTCGGCCTCGTAGCCGGCCTTCAGGTTCACGAGCGTGTAGGGATTCGAGCGCTGATCGTTGCTGGTGTCGAAATAGAACGAGGCGCAGCCGTTCACGTCGGCGCGGGCCACCCAGCCGGGCCCGGGCCGCCACTCGGCCGACAGCGAGTACTGGTACGGCGGAGCGCTCGCCTGCTCGCGCCCGTCGAGATTCCGCTCGCCGTACTGGTAATCGAGATAAGCCGACTCCAGCAGTCCCAGCGTCGCTCCGAGCTGCAGTTCCGGGCGGAGTTGCCAGCGCAGCGTCGCCTCGAGACCGTAGTTGCGGCCGCGCGCCGCGTTGTCCGTGTAGAAGACGTAGGACAGCGGATCGCCCGGGTCGAGCTGGAAGGAGGACGAGACCTGCTCGTCGAGCCGCCACATGTAGAACACCGCGAGGTCGGCCTGCAGGTCCGCCGCGGCATCGCGCAGGTGGACGCCGGACTCGAGGTTCCAGACGTACTCGGGATCGAACTCGAGCAGGTCCGGCGGGATGAACTCGCCGATGTTGAATCCACCGGCCTTGAAGCCACGGCCGAGCGTCGCATACCAGGTGCCGTCCGTCGGCAGGTCACCCGCCAGGGTCAGGTGCCCGCCGACCATGGTGTTGGTGGGCGAGAACGCGGCACCGTCGCTGTCGTGATAGTCGGCTGATCGCGTCTCGACGCGCAGCCCGCCACTCACCGTCACGCCTTCGGCGACGCGCCATTCGGCCTCGCCGTAGGCGGCGACGGTCGTGGCGTCATAGACGCTCTTGAGCGGCGGCCGCAGCAGGTCCGAAATGAAGTAGTCGTGCTGCAGGTTGTCCTCTTCGAGCCGGAGGGCATAGACGCCGGCCAGCCAGCCGAACCCGTCGTTACGCGCCGTCGCGTCGCTCGTCAACCGCAGGTCCTGGGCGAGCGTGCCGCGCTGACGGTCGTAGCGGGAGAAATACTGGTACGGCACGTAGGGCTCCCAGTACGGCTCGTTGCCCCAGTCGCCGTCGAAGCTGAAGACGATGTCGGAATCGGCGTAGGCCGTGGTGCTGAGCAGTTCCGCGGCACCGAGGTCGCCGATGAGGCGCAGCGACGCGCCGACCGAGCGCTGTGCGTCGCGCCCTGGCTGGTCGCTCAGCGTGCGCAAGCGGTTGTCGGGCGAGAACGCGTCGAAGCCGTTGTCGAGGCTCACGTACAGCGCGGTCGCGTCCGCCCGCCAGCCCTCCGCGAGACCGAGCCGCAGCTTGCCGCGCAGCGTCGTCTCGTCCCGGCCGTTGGTCGCGTCGCGGTCGAGGTAGCTGTTGTAGCGGAAGCCGTCGCTCTTCACGCGCTGCGCGACCAGCCGCCAGGCCGAGCCGGTTGCCGCCGACGCGCGGCCGAATCCGCCGCCGGCGACGATGCCGCCGCCGAAGAGGCCATCACCTCCCCCGACGACCTCGGTCGCGAGCTCCGGCTCGGTGGTCGGCTCGTTGGTCCGAATCTCGATCAGGCCCGCCAGGGCGTTCGCTCCATAGCGCGTCCCCTGGGGACCCCGCAACACCTCGACCTGGCCGACGTCGAACGAGGTGGCCGGCATGCCGACACCGCTGAAGTCGATGTCGTCGACCAGGAAGCCGACCGAGGGATTCGGCGCCCCCTGGTATTGCTCGAGTTCGCCGATGCCCCGCAGCTGGAAGTACCGGGGGCGGGAGGTCGCGCCGGACCAGTTCAGGTTCGGGACCAGCCCGAGCAGGTCGGCGAAGTGCTGCAGGCCGGCCGCCTGGACTGTGGAGGCGTCGAGGACGGTGGCGCTGGCCGGCAGCTCGACCGCCGACGTCGGGCGCAGCGAGGCCGTGACCACGATCTCCTCGAGCGGGTGACCGGTTGCCTCCGCCGCATCGCTCGCCCGGGCGGCCCCGGACGCTGCCAGGCCGTCGGCCGCCGCCAGACAGAGACTTAACGTCAAGTCTCTATACGCTTTGTAATATACTGATTTAGCGCACGAAAACGATCGAGAGACTGGCACGTCACCTGCTCCCTACGCCGGTACTAACCGGATCAGGTTCAACGGGTTCGCCAGTGAGCGACGCGCGTCGCGGCCGGCATCTCAGGCCCAGTCAGGCCACCCCAAGGTCGGTCCAGTATAGCGGCGGCGCCCGGGCGGTGGCGAACCCGCGCGGTTGACGGCGGCGGCTCGCTCGGGGTTAATGCGCATCCCCGAACGGGCCCCCAGGAAAGAAATGCCGAAGCGCAAGTGCCGCCTGTACCACGTCGACACCTTCACCCGCGAACGCTTCTGCGGCAATCCGGCCGTGGTCGTGCTCGACGCGGAGGTCCTGACCGCCGACGAGATGCGGCGCCTGGCGCGCGAGATGGCCGGCCAGGAGATGGCTTTCGTGCTCGCCTCCGACTCGCCGGACTACGACGTGGAGGTCCGCTTCTTCTCGCCGCGACGCGAAGTGGCCTTCATCGGCCATGCGACCATCGCCGCCCATTACGTCCGCGCGATCGCCAACGGCGTGCCCAAGGGCAAGGTCCGCCAGAAATCGGGCAACAGCGTCTACGAGGTCGAGGTTGAGGGGCGTGGCCGGGCGTTGCGCGTGTCGATCCACCAGAGCCCGGCGGCGTTCGGGCCGGTGGTTCCGGAGGAGCGGCGCGGGCCCGTCCTCGACGCCCTCGGCATCAGTTCGGCGAGCCTGCACCCGGGTTGCCCGATGCAGGTCATGAGCAAGGCGAATTCCCGGCTGCTGATCGGCCTGCAGTCGGCCGACGCGCTCGAATCCCTGCAACCGAAGATGGAGGCGCTCATGCACGTGACGCCGCACGTCGGCGCCGACGGCTTCTTCGTCTTCGCCATGATCCCGGGGACCGAGCCGCTCCGCACGGAGTCCCGCATGTTCTGCCCGCTGATCGGCGTGCCCGAGGATCCCGTGAGCGGGAACGCCCACGGCATGCTCGGCGTCTACCTGCTCAGCAACGGGCTCCTCACGGCCGAGGACGGCGTCGCCCGGCTCATCGGGCACCAGGGCCGCTTCGTCGAACGGCCCGGCACGGTGAACGTGGAGGTTGCGGCCGCCGCGGGCAAGCGCGCGACCAGCGTGCGGGTGACCGGCGATGCGGTGATCGTCTACGAGGCCGAGCTGCCGCTCTAGGAGATGCAGTCGTAGAACTGCATGTCCATCTCCTCGCCGAGGGTCGCGAGGATCTCGGGCAGGAGCCGGTCCTGGTGTTCGGTGGCCCGGTGCGCCGTGAACGACTCCTCGTCCCGGAACCGGAGGTACAGCAGATAGGCGCCCGCCTCGGTGCGGTGCCTCAACACCTCGTAGGCGATCATGCCGGGCTCGAGTTCGAGTGCCAGCCTGGCCAGCTCCGACTGCAAACGCTCGAAATCGGCCTCGCGGCCCGGCTTGACCCTGAGGCGGGCGACTAGACAGGTCATGGGATCCTTTCTGACGCAACGGCGGCGTCACGGTGGCGCGCCATACTAGCATCCGGCAGGAGGCGGCGAGCGACCGCCCGATCCGGTAAATTGACCTGCATTCGTACTGGAATGCCGTCCGTGAGCGATCCTGAGTTCGTCGAGGCCCTGCCCCAAGGAAACCCGCCGCGGGGACGCATGCGCTGCGTCGCACTCGCCGGCCGGGAGATGCTCCTCTGCCTGGCGGCGCTGCTGGCGTGCGTTCCGGTCTGCACGGCCGCCGGGCCGCCGCAGGCTCCCCTGTGCGGGATCGGTCCGCTCGATATCCTGCTCACCAACGACGACGGCTTCGACGCCGAGGGCATTCGCGCGCTCTACGCCCGACTCGGCGAGGCGGGACACCGGGTCCTGCTCGTCGGACCGGCGCGCAATGCCAGCGGCAGCAGCACGAGTTTCACCTGGAC
>CAZRKS010000063.1:0-12841 GCA_964600315.1 uncultured Steroidobacteraceae bacterium
CCTCGGGAATGTCCGCAAAGAGCTGCGCCATCTCCTCGGGCGAGCGCAGGTACTGTTCTTCGCTGTAGCGACGCGGCCGAGCCGCGTCCGCGAGCAGCGCACCGTCTTGGATGCAGACGCGCGCCTCGTGCGACTCGAACTCCTCGCGCGCCACGAAGCGCACGTCGTTGGTCGCGACCACCGGCACGCCGAGCGCGACCGCGAGCGCCAGCGAGCCTGCGATGCATTCCTCCTCGCCGGCGCGCCCGGTGCGCTGCAGTTCGAGGTAGTAGCGGTCGCCGAACAGTTCGAGCCACGACTCGAGCGCCCGCCGCGCCGCGGCTTCCTGTCCTGCGAGCAGCGCCCGGCCCACGTCGCCCTCGCGCGCCCCGGAGAGCGCGATGAGTCCCTGCGTGCTGTCGGTATCGAGCCAGGTGCGGTGCAACACCGGGCCGTGACGGCCCTGGCCCTCCAGATAGGAGCGCGTGACGAGCCGGGTGAGATTGCGGTAACCGCGCTCGTCCTGGCAGAGCAGCACGAGGCGGCTGGGCTCGGCCCGATCGCCCTCTTCGTGCAGCCGCGCGTCCACGCCGACCAGCGGCTTGATGCCGAGCGACTGCGCCGCACGGTAGAACTTCACGAGCGCGAACAGGTTGCCCTGGTCGGTGAGCGCGACGGCCGGCATGCCGAGCCGAACGCAGGCGTCGATCAGCCCTTCGCGCAGCAGCCTGCCGTCCTTGCGCTCGCTCTCGACGCGCACGACGCCGTCGACGAGCGAGTACTCGGTGTGCACGTGCAGGTGGACGAAGCGCGCCATGGCAGGGAGGTCAGCGGGGATGGCAGGATTGTACCGGCGCGAAGCTCCGGCGGTGCACCGGCGATGGCCCGAGCGCGCCGAGGGCGGCGAGGTGCGCGGCCGTCGGATAGCCCTTGTGGCTTGCGAACCCGTAGCCGGGGTAGCGCCGGTCGAGCTCCGCCATGTGCGCGTCGCGCGCGACCTTGGCGAGGATCGACGCGGCGCTCACGCTCGCGACCAGCGCGTCACCGCGCACGACCGCCTCCACCGTGCAGTCGAAGGGCAGGCCGTGCAGGTCGGGGCAGCGATTGCCGTCGACGATGACGTGCGCGGGAGGGACGCCGAGCGCCGCGAGCGCGCGGTGCATGGCGAGCAGCGTGGCCTGCAGGATGTTGAGCGCGTCGATTTCAGCGGCGTCCGCCCAGCCGAGCGCCCAGGCCAGGCCGTCGGCGCGGATCCGCACGGCGAGTTCTTCGCGTCGCCGGGGCGTCAGCGCCTTCGAATCGGCCAGGCCATCGATGGATCGCGCAGGATCGAGGATGACGGCGGCCGCCACGACCGGACCCGCCAGCGGCCCGCGGCCCGCCTCGTCGACGCCCGCCGTGAGTCCGGGCTGCCGCCAGTCGAATCCCGCCTGCGACGATGCGCCGACGCGGCGGGTCATCGCGCCGCGCGCCGGCTCGCCAGCAGTTCGAGGATCGCATCCGCCGCGCGCGCGCTCGCATCGCGCCGCAGGCGGACGTGAATCTCGCCGAAGGCCTCGATGAGCGCGGCCCGGTCCGGTCGCTCGAGTTGCTCGAGCAGCGCCGGGCCGAGCACTTCCGGCCGCACCTCCGACTGGAAGAACTCCGGCACCAGCGGCCGCCCCGCGAGCAGGTTCGGCTGCGAGAAGTGCTCGGTCTTCACGAGGCCGAGCCCACGCAGCAGCCAGTTCGTCATCGGCGCGACCCGGTAGGCCACGACCATCGGGCGCTTGACGAGGGTCGCCTCGAGCGTGGCGGTGCCCGAGGCGAGCAGCACGGCGTCGCTCGCGGCTAGGCACTCCTGTGAGCGACCGTCGACGAGATGGACCTCGACGCCGTGCGCGTGCGCGAGCAGGCAGCGTTCGAACTCGGCGCGCGCGGCGGCATTCGCCATCGGCGCGACGAACCTGAGGCCGGGACGGCGCGCCGCGAGCCACGCGAGCGTGCCGGCGAACGGCGGGCCGAGCCGCATCACCTCGCCCATCCGGCTGCCCGGCAGCACCGCCACGACCGGCGAACCGGAGCCGAGTCCGAGCGCGGCGCGTGCGCCGGCCGCGTCGCTCTCGAAGGGGATGCGATCGGCCAGCGGGTGGCCGACGAACTCGGCCCGTACCGCGTGCGCGGCGTAGAAATCGGCTTCGAACGGCAACAGGCACAGCACGAGGTCCACGGACCGGCCGATGGTGCGCACCCTCCCCTGCCGCCAGGCCCAGACCTGCGGGCTCACGTACTGCACCGTGGGCACGCCGCGCTCCTTCATCCGGCGCGCGACGCGCAGGTTGAACTCCGGCGAGTCGATGCCGACGTACACGTCCGGCCGCGCACCCTCGAGGCGCGCCACGAGTTCACGCCTCAGCCGCAGCAGGCGCGGCAGATGGCGCAGGATCTCCGCGAGCCCCATGACGGCGAGCGCATCGGCCGGGTAGAAGGCGTCGCAGCCCGCCGCGCTCATGCGCGGCCCGGCGACGCCGAGGAAGCGCGAGCCCGGAGCCCGCGCGGCAAGAGCCTCGATGAGCGGTCCGCCGAGATTGTCGCCCGACGCCTCGCCCGCCACGAGGGCGACGGACACCGCGGGCGCGGCCTGCGTCACGGCGCTCCCCTCGCTCAGCGCACGATGCTGCGCGTGGACTGCGGCAGGAACTCGACCAGCGGCCGGATCTCCGGCTGCTCGCGCGCGAGCGACTCGAGTTGCGCCGCCGCGTCCGCGAGCTTGAGTCCCGAGCGGTAGAGCACCCGGAATGCGCCGCGGATGTTGCGGACCTGCTCCGGCGTGTAGCCACGCCGCTTGAGCCCCTCGGCGTTGATGCTGTGGGGAGCGGCCGGCTGACCGACCGCCATGACGAACGGCGGCACGTCGCGGGTCACCGCGGCGTTGTTGGCGATGAACGCGTGTGCGCCCACCTTGCAGAACTGGTGGATCGCCGAGAGCCCGCCCATGATCACCCAGTCGCCGAGGTGCACGTGGCCGCCGAGCGTGGCGTTGTTCGCGAGCACGCACTGGCTGCCGATGACGCAATCGTGCGCGACGTGGGCATAGGCCATGAACAGGTTGTCGTCACCGATCCGCGTCACGCCCTGGTCCTGCACCGTGCCGCGGTGCAGCGTGACGCACTCGCGGATCACGTTGCGATCGCCGATCTCGAGCCGGGTGACTTCGCCGCGGTACTTCTTGTCCTGCGGGTCGGCGCCGACCGAGGCGAACTGGAAGATGCGGTTCCCCGCGCCGATGCGCGTCGGGCCCTCGATCACCGCGTGCGGGCCGACGCGCGTGCCGGAGCCGATCTCGACGCCCTCGCCGATCACGGCGTAAGGACCGACCACCACGCCATCGGCGAGGACGGCGCTCGGCGCGACGACCGCCGTCGGGTGGACTGACGCCGTCATTCGAGTCCCCGGCGACGGGCGGCAGCCTTCATCCCGGCATCACCATCATCTCGGCGCTCGCGACCTCCGCACCGTCCACGGTCGCCGTGGTCGAGAACTTCCAGATGGTGCGGATGCGGCGCTCGAGCGTCGCCGCGAGCCTCACCTGGTCGCCCGGCAGCACCGGACGGCGGAAGCGCGCCTTGTCGATGCCCGCGAAATAGAAGCGCACGTTCTCGTCCGGATAAACGCCGGCCGTGACGAACGTGAGGATCCCGGCGGCCTGGGCCATCGCCTCGAGGATCAGCACGCCCGGCATGACCGGGCGGCCCGGAAAGTGCCCCGAGAAGAACTCCTCGTTGGCCGTGACGTTCTTCAAGGCGAGGATGCGCTCGCCCGGCACGCATTCGAGCACGCGGTCCACGAGCAGCATGGGATAGCGGTGCGGCAGGCGCCGCATCACCTCGTCGATGCCGAAGCCGCCGCTGTCACTCATCGTTCCCCCCTCCCTCGTCGGCGCCGCGCGCCCGCTCGAGCCGGCGCAGGCGCTTCGCGAGTTCGTCGAGCTGGTTGAAGCGCGCGGCGTTGCGGCGGAAGCGCTTGGCCTCGTCCGCGAACAGGCCGCTCGAGTACACGCCCGCCTTGTGGATCGAACTGCTCACCGTCGTGCGCCCGGTGAGTATCACGTCGTCTGCGACCTCGAGGTGGCCCGCCACGCCGACCATGCCGGCCAGCAGGCAGCGGCGCCCGATCGTCGAACTGCCCGAGATCCCGACGCAGGCGGCGATGACCGTGTGCGCGCCGATCCTGACGTTGTGCCCGACCTGCACGAGGTTGTCGATGCGTACGCCGTCCTCGATCACCGTGTCGCCGATCGTGCCGCGGTCGACCGTCGAGTTGCAGCCGATCTCGACGTCGTCACCGATCACGACCGCGCCGATCTGCGGCACCTTGACGTAGCCGTCGCGATCCGGCGCGTGCCCGAAGCCGTCGGCGCCGATCACGCTGCCGGGCTGCAGGATGCAGCGCGCGCCGAGGCGCACCCCTTCGCAGACCGTCACGCGCGCCACGAGCCGGGAGTCCGCGCCGAGCCGGGCGCCGGCGAGCACCACCGAACCCGGGCCGATGCTCACCCGTGGACCGACCATCACGCCACCCGCCACGTAGGCGAGCGGCCCGATCCAGGCCGTCGGGTCGACCTCGGCACCCGGATCGACGACCGCACTCGGATGCTGGCCGCCCCGCACCGGCGGGGCCGGATACAGCCACTGCGCGATCCGTGCGTAGGTGGCGTAGGGATTGCGGGCGACGAGCGCCGCGACGGGGCACTCCTCGGCCGACGCCGCGTCGAGCACCACCGCGGTCGCACGCGTCGCCGCGAGGTGACGGCGATACTGGGGATTGGCGAGGAAGCTGAGCGCACCGGCCCCCGCCTCCTGCAGGGAAGCGACGCGCTCGACGATCGCGTCAGGGTCGCCGCGCAGCTCGCAGCCGAAGCGAACGGCCAGGTCGGCGAGCCGCGCTGGCATGTCCGCTCCGTGCCTCAGCGATCAGGGCTTCGCCGGGGCGCCCTTGCGCGCCTGCAGCGCCGCGAGCACCTGGTTGGTGACGTCGACCGACGGGCTGGCGTAGAGCGCCTCGGACACCACCACGTCGAGCCCCGCACCCTTGGCGTAGGTCTGGACCTCCTGCAGGATCGTGCGCTGCAGCTGGCCGAGGACCTCGTTGCGGCGCACATTGAGGTCCTCGAGGAACTCGTTCTGCTTGCGCGCGAACTCGCGCTGGCCGTCGCGCAGCGTCTTCTCGGCGTTGGCGCGCTCGTTGGCGGCCATCACGGCGCCGTCCTTCTGCAGCTTGTCCTCGCGGGCCTTCAAGTCCTTCTGCTGGTTCTCGAGCTCGCGGCGCCGGGAGGCGAACTCGTTCTCGAGCGCCTGCGACGCGGCCTGCGCCTGCGGCGACTCCTGCAGGAGGCGCGCGACGTTCACGACGCCGATCTTCACTTCGGCCTGCGCCGCGCCGAGCGGCAGCGCGCTCGCGGCGAGAACGAGGAGGCCAAGGGCTGCTGTCTTGATGCGCATGGGGCGGGATACCTCAGAAAGCCTGTCCGATGGAAAACTGGAAATTCTCGGTCTCGTCGCCCCAGTCGATCGCATTGCCCTTCTTGGCATTGAGCGGGAAGGCGTAGCTGAACCGGAACACGCCGAGCGGGGCCATCCATTGCACGGCCACGCCGGTCGAATAACGCAGTTTATCAAACCCGAACTCGTATTCCACGGGCGTGAAGTCGTCCTTGCCGTAGAAGGTCACGTGGTCGTTCGAGAAGACGTTGCCGGCGTCGAAGAAGAGGCTGAAGCGCGCCGAGTTGCGGAACTTCTCCGGCATCGGCAGCAGCAGTTCCAGCTGGTTGGTGAGCTTCGAATTGCCGCCGTAGGGATTGCCGAAGGTGTCCTTCGGGCCGAGGGTGCTCGAGCGGAACCCGCGCACGCTCTCCGCGCCGCCGGCGAAGAAGTTGCGGTACGGCGGGATCGAGGTCGTGGAGCCGATGTCGATGCCGTAGCCGAGCTCGAAGCTGTTCATCAGCGTGAGCCAGCGGCCGAGCGGGATGAACTGCAGGTAATCGTAGCTCGCGCTCAGGAACTCGACGTCGCTGCCGGGAATGGTGTAGCCGACGTTGAACCAGTGCCGCGCGCCGCGGTCGGCGAAGATGGCGCGGTTGCGCGAGTCGTAGCCCCAGCCCGCGGACAGCAGGAACGTGTCGAACTTGGTGCCGTAGTACTTGAAGGAGATCGGCGGCACGCCCACGGTCGAGTTGCGCGTGTAGGGGTTGCCGTTGTTCTGCACCCAGACCAGCGACTGCTCCGCGCTCTGGTACGGATCGGTGAAGAGGTCCGAGCGCTGCGCCGCGAGCCCGACGCGCACCGACTGGAACTCCGACAGCGGCCAGCCGTAGTCGACCGAGACCTGCCCGGTCGAGGTGTCGAACTGCGAGGAGTTGCTCGTGTACTGCTGGTAGTTGCGGTAGCTCGCCGAGATCGTCCGCGACACGCCGTCGACCGTCACGTACGGGTCGGTGTGCGAGAGGCTGTACACCTGGCTGTACTGGCCGGCATTGACCTCGGCCGCGACGCGGTTGCCGGTGCCGAGGAAGTTGCTGTGCACGAAGCTGCCGTTCAGCAGGAACGACTGCGACTGCGAGTAGCCGATGCCGCCGCTGAACTGGCCCGGCAGGCCTTCCTTGACCTTGAAGTCGACGTCGACCAGATCCGGGGTGCCCGGCACCGGGTTGGTCTCCACCTCGACCTTCTCGATGAACGGCAGCCGCTGCAGGCGCTGCTTGGAGCGCTCCACCGCGGCGTTCGACAGGTAGCCGCCCTCCATCTGCCGCATCTCGCGCCGCAGCACGTCGTCGTTGATGCCCGTGGAACCCGTGAAGTTGATGTGCCGCACGTAGGCGCGGCTGCCCGGCTGCACGAGGAAGGTGAGCGCGATCTCCTTGGTCTGCGCGTTCTCCTGCGGCACGGGGTCGATCTTCGCGAACGCGTAGCCGTCCTGCCCGAGCCGGAGCGCCATGAGTTCGGTCGTCGAGGTGATCGCCTTGCGCGAGTAGATGTCGCCGCGGCGCACCTGCACGAGACCCATGAGGTCCTGCTCCGGCACGACGAGGTCGCCGGCGATCTTCACGTCCGAGACCCGGTAGACCGGGCCCTCGTCCACGTTCAGCGTGATGAAGATGTCCTGCTTGTCCGGCGCGATCGCGACCTGGGTCGAGAGCACGTCGAAGTCCGCGTAGCCGCGGTCGAGGTAGAACGAGCGCAGCTTCTCGATGTCGCCCGAGAGTTCCTCGCGCGAGTACTTGTCGTCCTGCCGGTACCAGGACAGCCAGTTCGGCGTCTGCAGCTTGAGCTGCGCGCGCAGGTCGTCCTCGCTGAAGGCCTCGTTGCCGACGATGTTGATCTGCTGGATCTTCGAGCGCTTGCCTTCCTTGATGTCGATGGCGAGGCTGACCTGGTTGTTCGGCAGGTCGGTCACCTTGGTGTCGACGCGCACGCCGTACTTGCCGCGCGAGTAGTACTGGTCGGTGAGGAAGCGGTCGACCTCGTCGAGCGTCGACTGGTTGAACACCTTGCCCTTGGCGAGCCCGGCGCTGCGCAGCGACTTCTCGAGGTCCTCGGTCTTGATGTCCTTGTTGCCGGTGATGGTGAAGCTCTCGATCGAGGGCCGCTCCTTCACCACGACGAGGAGCGTGCCACCGTCGCGCCGCAGCTCGACGTCCTTGAAGAAGCCGGTCGCGTAGAGCGCCCGCAGCGACTCCTCGACCTTGCGCGAGTCCATCCGGTCGCCGATGTTGACCGGCAGGTAGTTGTAGACCGTGCCCTCGCTGATGCGCTGCAGGCCCTCGATCTCGATGTCGCCGACGGTGAATTCGCCCATCGCGTCCTGCGCGAGGACGGCGGGTACGGCGATCAGGGCCGCGAGCGCGGCCAGGTACTTGAGACGCATGCGTGGGGCTCAGCTGAACAAGCGCGAAAGGTCGTTGTAGAAGGCGAAGCTCATGAGCACCAGCAGCAGGAAGATGCCGATCCGCTGGCCGACCGCCTGGGTGCGCTCGGACAGCGGACTGCCCTTCGCCACCTCGGCCAGCTGGTAGACGATCTGGCCGCCGTCGAGGATGGGGATCGGCAGCAGATTCAGCACGAACAGGCTCACGCTCACGATGGCGAGGAAGGACAGGAACGCCAGTATGCCCTGACGGGCCGAGAAGCCGGCGTATTCCGCGATGTTGATCGGCCCGCTCAGGTTCTTGACCGAGACGTCGCCGGTGCCGACGTTCCAGAGCAGCTTCACCGTCAGCACGGACATGTCCCAGGTCTTGTCCGCGGCGCGCAGCAGCGCGCTCGCCGCGCCGTAGCGCTCGCGGGTGCGCATGTCTTCCGGGATCGCCGCCGCCGCGGCCGGCTGCACGCCGATGCGGCCGACGAGCTTCTCGCCCTCGCGCTGGGCCTCGACCTCGATCGGCACCCCGCGCGGCTCGCCGGCGCGCTCGATGCCGAACTGCAGCGTCCTGCCGGCGGCCGGCTGCACGAGCGCGACGAGCCCTGCGAAGTCCGCGACCGGCTGCCCGCCGACGGAGACGATGCGATCGCCGGGCTCGAGCCCGGCACGCTCGGCCGGGCTGCCCGGCACGACCTTGCCGACCTCGGCGGGGATGACGGGATACCAGAAGTCGAACCCGAGCCCGGGCAGCAGCGCGCCGGGCTCGGTCAGCGGCCGCGTGCTCCCCTCGACGTGCAGCGGCGCCACGCGATCGGCCCCGCCGGCGGTGCGCACCCTGACGTCGATCGTGCGACCGTCCATCAGCTGGTCGAGGATGGCGAGCACGACGGCCTCGCGCGTCCCGGTCGCGCGCGGCCCCACCGCGACGATCTCGTCGCCGCGCTCGAGACCGGCGCGGGCCGCGACCGAGTCCGGGGCCACCTCGCCGAGCACGGGCTTCAAGGCGGGGATGCCCGCGACGAACAGCACCCAGTAGGCGACGACCGCAAACAGGAAGTTCGCCACCGGCCCGGCGAGCAGCACGAGGATGCGCTGCCACGGGGACTTGCGACTGTAGGCCTGCGGCAGGTCGAGAGCTGCGACCGGACCTTCGCGCTCGTCGAGAAGTTTTACGTAACCCCCTAACGGGATTGCAGAAAATGCATACTCCGTGCCGCTTCGGTCGGTGCGGGTCCAGAGCTTGCGCCCGAAGCCGATCGAAAAGCGCAGCACGCGGATGCCGAGCCGCCGGGCCATCCAGAAATGCCCATACTCGTGCACGGCCACGAGGACGCCGATCGCGACCAGGAACGCCAGCACGTAGCTCAGTATCGTCATGCCTCCGCCCTGGACAACCGGCCCAGCAACGACGCCGTGATTTCGCGCGCGGTCCGGTCCACTTCGAGGAGGTCCTCGAGCGACGCTGCCGCAGGATGGCCGTGCCGCTCGAGCACCGCCCCGATGAGCCTCGATATGCCGTCGAACCCGAGCCGCCCGCCCAGGAACGCCGCCACCGCAACCTCGTTCGCCGCGTTCAGCACGGCCGGCGCCGTTCCGCCCGCCTCCGCCGCCTCGCGCGCCAGGCGCAAGGCCGGGAAACGGCCGATGTCCGGAGCCTCGAATTCGAGCCGCGCGGCCGCCACGAGGTCGAGGGATTCTACACCGGACGGGATGCGCTCAGGCCAGCCGAGCGCGTGCGCGATGGGCGTCCGCATGTCGGGATTGCCGAGCTGGGCCAGGATCGATCCGTCCACGTACTCCACCAGCGAGTGCACGATGCTCTGCGGGTGTACGACCACCTCGACCTGCCGCGGTTCCATGCCGAACAGCACGCAGGCCTCGATCAGCTCGAGCCCCTTGTTCATCAGCGTCGCGGAATCGACCGAGATCTTGCGTCCCATGTTCCAGCGCGGGTGGGCGCAGGCCTGCTCGGGAGTGGCCTCGGCCAAGCGCTCGCGGGGCGTGCGCAGGAAAGGCCCGCCCGACGCGGTGAGCAGCACCCGTCGCACGCCACGCCCCGGCCGGCCGGTCTCGAGGCCGTGCGGCATGCACTGGAAGATCGCGTTGTGTTCGCTGTCGATCGGGATGAGCACCGCCCCGCTCCGCCGCGCCGCCTCGACCACGATCCGGCCACCCACGACCAGCGACTCCTTGTTCGCGAGCAGCACGCGCTTGCCGGCGCGCGCCGCCGCGAGCGTGGACGGCAGGCCGGCCGCACCGACGATGGCCGCCATGACCGCGTCGACGTCCGCGCGGCCCGCCACGCCGACCAGCGCGTCCGCGCCGCAGGCCACCTCGGTCGGCACCCCGGCAGCGCGCAGCGCGGCCTCGAGTTGCCGGGCCGCCGCCGGATCCTGCAGCACGGCGACGCGCGGGCGATGGGCGCGGCACTGTTCGAAGAGTCGCTCGTGACTGGCGGCTGCGGCGAGCGCCACGACCTCGAAACGGTCCGGGTGACGCGCGAGCACGTCGAGCGTGCTGGTGCCGATGCTGCCGGTGCTGCCGAGGACCGCGACGCGCATCATGCGGCGACCCCCAGCACCTGCAGCCCGAGCAGGAACACGGGAGCCGCGGCCACGTGGCTGTCGATGCGGTCGAGCACGCCACCGTGCCCGGGCAGCAGCGCGCCGCTGTCCTTCAGTCCGGCGCGGCGCTTGAACATGCTTTCGACGAGGTCGCCGACGACGGAGACGAGCGCGACGATCACGCAGACGGCGACCCAGGGCAGCAGGCGCTGCCCGAACAGGAACGCGCCCACGGCGGCCGCCACAGCCGCGCCGAGCATGCCGGCCACCAGCCCTTCCCAGGTCTTGTTGGGACTCACGCGCGGCGCGAGCTTGTGACGGCCGAGGCTGCGCCCCCCGAAATAGGCGCCGACGTCCGCGGCCGTGACCAGCACCAGCAGGAACAGCAAGAGCCAGCGCCCTTGCGGTTCGACGAGGGCCAGGCGGCCGAACCCGACGGCGGCCGCCGCCAGCGCCGCGATGCCCACGAGCGCCGCGGCCCGCCGCCCGCCACGCTGCGCAGCGAAGAGCAGCCAGAGCAGCGCGCCGCACCACCCGAGCGCGACGGCCTGCAGAAAGATCGCGAGGCGGGCGGGCTCGGCGGTGCAGCGCCAGGCCGCGTACGTCGCGACGCCGACGGCGCCCAGGTAGGCCAGGCGCTGCGCACGGCTCGCGAGACCCGCGAGCCCCGCCCACTCCCAGGCGCCCGCGAGCACGACCACCATCACGGCCGTCACCGCGGCCAGCGGCGGCAGCCACGCCAGGATGCTGATGACCACCGCCGCGATCGCGAGCGCGGTCACCACCCGCTGGCGCAGTCCGCTAGCCACCGGCGACCTGCTCGCCGGTGAGCCCGAAGCGCCGCTGGCGCCCGGCGAACTGGCGGAACGCGCGCTCGAGCTCGGCGTCGTCGAAATCCGGCCAGAGCGTGTCGCAGAAGTAGAGTTCCGTGTAGGCGAGGTTCCACAGCAGGAAATTGCTGATGCGCTGCTCGCCCCCCGTGCGGATGAAGAGATCCGGGTCGGGTGCGCCCGCGAGCGCGAGTCCGGCGGCGAGCGCCTCCTCGTCGATCGCGGCGGGCGCCAATTCACCCGCGGCGACGCGCTCGGCGAGGCGCCGCGCGGCCTGCACGATGTCCCAGCGGCCGCCGTAGGAGATGGCGACGTTGAGCCGCATGCGGGCGTTGCCGGCGGTCCGCGCCTCCGCGGATGCGATGCCCTGCACGAGGTGAGGCTTGAGCGCGCCGAGGTCGCCGATGAAGCGCAGGCGGATGCCGTTGGCGTGGAGTTCGTCCACCTCGCGCTCCATGGCCTCGACGAACAGCTCCATGAGGCGCTCGACCTCCTCCGACGGCCGCGACCAGTTCTCGCTCGAGAACGCGAACAGCGTGAGCGCCTCGACGCCCCGGCGCGCGCAGCCCTCGACCGTGGCGCGCACCGCCTTTACGCCGGCGCGATGCCCGAGGTGGCGCGGCAACGCGCGGCGCCGGGCCCAGCGCCCGTTTCCATCCATGATGACGGCGACGTGACGCGGCGTTCCGGGTTCGCGGGACTGCGGGGACGCCACGGGTCAGACCTGCATCAGTTCCTTTTCCTTGTCGGCGAGCACGTGGTCGACCTCGGCGACGTACTTGTCGGTGAGCTTCTGCACCTCGTCGTGCGCCTTGCGGTCGACGTCCTCGGAGATGAGCTTCTCCTTCAGCATCTCCTTGAGTTCCTGCATCACGTCGCGGCGCACGTTGCGGATCGCGACCCGCGCGGTCTCGCCCTCGTGGCGCACGACCTTCGTCAGGTCGCGACGGCGCTCCTCGGTGAGCGCCGGCAGCGGCACGCGGATCACGGAACCCGCGGTGGCCGGGTTGAGGCCGAGGTCCGACTTCATGATCGCCTTCTCGATCACCGGCACCATCTGCTTCTCCCACGGCACGACCGTGAGGGTGCGCGCGTCCTCGACCGCGACGTTCGCGACCTGCTGCAGCGGCACCTCGTTGCCGTAGTAATCGACGCGCACGTGCTCGAGCAGGCTGGTGTTGGCCCGCCCGGTGCGCAGCTTCTTCAGTTCGTTCCTGAGCGCGGCGACGCATTTCGCCATGCGGTCGGCGGCGTCCTTCTTGATGTCTTCGAGCATGCGGGGTCTCCGGCAGCGGCGCGCGGCCGCCTCAGGTGGTCACGAGCGTGCCGACGTCCTCGCCGCGCGCGACGCGCACCAGCGCGCCGGGTTCGTTGAGGTTGAACACGCGCAGCGGCAGGCGGTGGTCGCGGCACAGCACGATCGCGGTGGCGTCCATGACGTTCAGGCGCCCGTCGAGTACCTGGTCGTACGTGAGTCGGTCGTAGCGGCGGGCCGCCGGGTTCACCATCGGGTCCGAGTCGTAGATGCCGTCGACCTTGGTGGCCTTGAGCAGCAGGTCGGCCTCGATCTCG
>CAZRKS010000064.1:0-12717 GCA_964600315.1 uncultured Steroidobacteraceae bacterium
CGCGCATCGCGGCGAGGTCGACGATGCCGGGCACGCCGGTGAAGTCCTGCATGATGACGCGTGCCGGAGTGAAGGCGATCTCGTGGCTCGGCGCCGCCTTGGCGTCCCAGTTGAGCAGTGCCTCGATGTCCGCGCGGGTGACGTTGATGCCGTCCTCGAAGCGCAGGAGGTTCTCGAGCAGGATCTTGAGCGAGAAGGGCAGGCGCCCGAGGTCGTGGCCCTGGATCGCCGGCAGGCTGAAGATCTCGTAGGACTGGCCGCCGACCGCCAGCTGCTGGCGGGTCTTGAAACTGTCTCTCATGCAACCTCCGGGGAAGCGAACGGGCCCGACTGAACCGCCGAATTATAGCGGCTCCGGGCGATGACCGCTCCTCCGAGGCAGACCGCGCCGTCGTAGAAAACGGCCGATTGTCCGGGAGTTACGGCCCGCTGCGCACCGCGGGTACGGACCTCGCAGGCCCCATCCGTGGCCACGGTGACCTCGCACGGCTGGTCGGGCTGGCGGTACCGCGTCCGGACCGTGCACGCGAACCGCGCGGCCGGCGGCCCGCCGGCGATCCAGTGGGCCGGCTCGGTCGTGAATTCGTCGCTCATGAGCAAGGGATGCTCGTGCTCCTGCACGACGACCAGGACGTTGCTGCGCAGGTCCTTGCCCGCGACGTACCACGGCGCCTCCGCGGCGCCGTGCACTCCGCCGACCTCGAGCCCCTGGCGCTGGCCGAGCGTGTAGTACATGAGCCCACGGTGCGTGCCGAGCCGGCGGCCCTCCGGCGTCTCGATCGGTCCGGGTTGCGCCGGCAGGTAGTGCGACAGGAACTCGGCGAACGGCCGTTCGCCGATGAAGCAGATGCCCGTGCTGTCCCGCTTGTCGTGCACCGGCAGTGCGCGTTCGCGGGCGATGCGACGCACCTCGGCCTTGGTGAGTTCGCCGATCGGGAAGAGGGTGCGCGCGAGCAGCGGGCCTGGCACGGTGTGCAGGAAGTAGGTCTGGTCCTTGGACCGGTCGGCGGCGCGCAGCAGCCGTACACGGCCCTCGGCAGTGTCCCTCCTCGCGTAGTGGCCGGTGGCGAACCATCGAGCGCCGAGTCGCTCCGCGTGCGCGAAGCACGCGCCGAACTTGATCTCCCGGTTGCAGGCGACGTCGGGATTCGGCGTGCGGCCGGCGGCGAGTTCGTCGAGGAAGTGGCGGAAGACGCGCTCGCGGTACTCGGCCGCGAAATTCACGGTGTGCAGCGGGAGGTCGAGTTCCTCGCAGACCCGGCGGGCGTCCTGCAGGTCGGCCGCAGCCGTGCAGTACGCGTCGTCGTCCTCTTCCCAGTTGCGCATGAAGAGGGCGTGCACGTCGTAGCCCGCGTCCTTGAGGAGCGCGGCGCAGACGGCGGAATCGACGCCGCCGGAGAGGCCGAGGACGACGCGTTCGGGCTGACTCACGGCCGGCATTCTATCGCGTGCAACCAACGTGTTCGCGAGGAGCCATCCGGTGTCGGAGGTCCATTCGCGGAAACGCCGTGAACCCTTCCCTGGGGGCTCCGGGCGCGGCTTCCATGCCGCGCACGGTTCCGCGAACGGACCCCCGACACCGGATGGCTGGTCGTGCGGCAGTGCGCATTGCCGCGAAAGCGCACGCACTGCGTTCACGCGACGTCGTGCGCAAACGATGCGCGGTGGGCGCGTCAGCGCCACGGCAGCGCGAGCAGGCCCGCGAGCGTGGGGGAGACGTTCCCGAACCCGTGCGCGGCATGGACGCCGCGCCCGGAGCCCCCAGGGATGGGTTTACGGCGTGTTCGGGAACGTCTCCCCCACACTCGCGGCCCCCGCTGCGATCGAGGGTGTGAGCGCGGTCAGCCGCTCGCTGCGATCGAGGGCTTGAGCGCGGTCAGCCGCTCGCAGCGAACGAAGCCGGTGCAGCGATCAGGTGACTGATGAGCTGGAGGGGATAGCGCGTGCCGGCGAGGTAGTCGTCCACGCACTGCAGCACGAGCGGACTGCGCAGCCGGGTCCGCGGCTCGACCAGCTGCTCGCGGCTCAGCCAGCGGGTGCGCAGGATGCCAGTGTCGAGCGTGCGCGCCGGATCATGGGCGTGCAGTTCACCCGCGAAGGCGATGCGCAGGAACGTGCGGGCCGCGTGTTCCGGGCGCCAGACATAGACGCCGACGATGGCGCGGGGCTCGAAGGTCCACGCGGTCTCCTCGAGCGTCTCGCGGACGATCGCATCGAGGAAGGTCTCGCCGTCCTCGAGGTGCCCGGCGGGCTGGTTGATGACCACCCGGCCGCTCGCACGCTCCTCGACGAACAGGAACCGCCCGTCGCGCTCGGCGACGGCGGCAACGGTGACATCCGGCTTCCACACCATGCCGGTCATTATACGGAACCCATGGAGATCCCCGGGCGCCGGTCAGAAGTCGATCGCGGTCGCGCGCAGCTCGGGCTGGATCAGGCTGCCGGCCCAGATCTCGTCGAAATACGCGAGATACCGGCGCACGACCTGCGGGTCGTTCAGTTCGACGATGCCGTCCCAGCGGGTCGACTGCTGGCGGTACACGATCGACTTGTCGTCGGCGACGATGAAGGCGCAGGGGTTGCTGCGGTATTCGGGCGCCACGTTGCGGAGGTCGATGTAGCTGGTGAGACGACGTGCCATCTGCAGGAACCGGTTGCCATCGCGTGACGTGCGGCCGGGGTCCGAGATGAGCACGCGCAGCCGCGCATGGCTCCGCGCGAGGACGAGCCGTTTCACCGGCTCGAGGAAGCAGTCCTGGTCGTAGAGCTGGGGCTCGAGGTCGGGCGTGTAGATCGAGAGGGAACGGTGGGCGCGGGAGACCAGTTCGACGACGGCCGCCCGGTATTCATCGAGCGTCGACAGGAGGCTTCGAGTCCCCGGTCCGTCCAGCCTTGTGTTCATCGCGTTGCTCGATCCCCATCCGCATGCGCCGATGCGGGATGCCGACCTCGTCGAACCCGGGCCCTTCGGCCCGGAAGCCCAGCCGCTCGTAGAAGCCGACGGCATCGGCCTGGGCGTGAAGGTAGACCTGCGTGAGTCCCAGTTCTGTGGCCTGGTTCACGAGGTGGCTCACGATCGCGCTGCCGACCCCGGCGCCGCGGTACTGCGGCAGTACTGCGACGCGACCGATCTTACCCGTGGGGGTGAGCCGTCCCGTGCCGACCACGTCACGTTTTCCGACGACCGCGAGCACGTACCGGCACTGCGGGTCGAGTTCGTCCCACTCCTCGGTCTCCGGGATGCCCTGTTCCTCGACGAACACCCGGCGCCGCAGCGACTGGATGTCGATTCGGTCTTCCGCCCAGGCGGCCTGACGGAGTTCTACATCCGCGCAGTGCCGCCGCTCAGACATCGCGCGCGAGCCGGACGGCGAGGCCGAGGTAGGCGGCGGGCGTGAGCTCCCGCAGGCGCTTCTTCTCCGCCGCCGGCAGTGGCAGGCCATCGATGAACTGCGCGACGGCCCGGGCATCGAGTGTCCGTCCGCGCGTGAGCGCCTTCAGTTGCTCATAGGCTTCGGGCACGGCGTAGCGGCGCATCACGGTCTGGATCGGCTCGGCCAGCAGTTCCCAGTTGGCCTCGAGTTCGGCGGCGAGGCGTTCGCGGTCGACTTCGAGCCGGGCGAGGCCGCGCGACACCGACTGGATCGCGATGTCCGAGTGCGCGAGCGCGACGCCGATGTTGCGCTGGACAGTGGAGTCGGTGAGGTCGCGCTGCCAGCGCGACACGGGCAGCTTGTCGGCCATGAACCGGAGCAGCGCATTGGCGACGCCGAAGTTGCCCTCGGCATTCTCGAAGTCGATGGGGTTCACCTTGTGCGGCATGGTCGACGAGCCGACCTCGCCGGCGACCACTTTCTGGCGGAAGTGACCGACCGAGATGTAACCCCAGAAGTCGCGGCACAGGTCGATCAGAATCGTGTTCGCACGAGCGAGCGCGTCGAAGTACTGCGCCATCCAGTCGTGCGGCTCGATCTGCGTCGTGTAGGGATTCCAGCCGAGCCCGAGCGACTCGACGAAGCGCTGGGCGAGTTCGGGCCAGTCGACGTCGGGGTAGGCCGCGACGTGGGCATTGTAGTTGCCGACCGCGCCGTTCATCTTGCCGAGGATGCGCACGCTGGCGAGCCGCTCGCGAGCGCCGCGCAGGCGATGCACGAAGACCGCGACCTCCTTGCCGAGAGTGGTGGGCGTGGCCGGCTGGCCGTGCGTGCGCGACATCATCGCGTCGGCCGCATGCGTGTGCGCCATGGCGCGCAGCGCGTCGGCGAGGCCGTCGAGTCGCGGCAGCAGCACCCTGGCCCGGGCCGCCTCGCAGAGCAGCGCGTAGGACAGGTTGTTGATGTCCTCGGAGGTGCAGGCGAAGTGCACGAACTCGAGCCGCGACCGCCAGCCGGCGTGCGGCTCGAGCCGCCCCTTGATGAAGTACTCGACGGCCTTGACGTCGTGGTTGGTCTCCCGCTCGATCGCCTTGACCGCAGCGGCGTCGTCCTCGTCGAAGTCGCTCGCCACGGCCGCGGCCGCGGCGAGGTCCGCCTTCGACAGGCCCTGCATCTCGACGATACCGGGATGCGCCGCGAGCGCGTGCAGCCACGCGATCTCGACCCGGACGCGAGCGCGCACCAGGCCGGCCTCGCTGAAGAGTTCCCGCAGTTCGCTGCAGCGGCTGGCGTAGCGTCCGTCCACGGGCGACAGGGCCGTGAGGGAGGTGAGACTCATGCGCAAATCCGGGAGGTGTTACGATCCGGGATGATACCGCAGGCCCCGCCCGGGGCGCCCGCGGACCCTCTCGGAGCGCAATCGCATGTCCGCAAACGAGTTTCGCCTGGAGCGCGACAGCATGGGCGAGTTGCGGGTCCCCGCGGACGCGCTGTGGGGCGCGCAGACGCAGCGCGCCGTGCAGAACTTCCCGATCAGCGGCCTGCGCATGCCGCGCGGCTTCATTCGTGCGCTCGGGCTGGTGAAATGGGCGGCGGCGGGCGCGAACCTGGAACTCGGGGAACTCGACCGGGTGCGGGCACTCGCGATCCAGAAGGCGGCGCTCGAGGTGGCGGACGGCCGGCACGACGCGCATTTCCCGGTGGACGTGTTCCAGACCGGCTCGGGCACCAGCAGCAACATGAATGCGAACGAGGTGATCGCCCACCTCGCGACGCGCTATGCCGGTGGGACGGCGGTGCACCCGAACGACGACGTCAACCGCAGTCAGAGCAGCAACGACGTGGTGCCGACGGCGATCCACCTGAGCGCCGCGCTCGGGATCGCCGAGCATTTGTTGCCGGCGCTCAAGGAATTGTCGGAGACCATCGGGCGCAAGGCCGCCGACGTGGGTGACACGGTGAAGACCGGCCGCACGCACCTGATGGATGCCATGCCGCTCACGCTCGGGCAGGAACTCGGCGCGTGGCGCACGCAGGTCGACGACGCCGTGGTGCGGCTGCAGTCCTGCCGTCCGCGGCTGCACAGCCTCGCGCAGGGCGGCACGGCGGTCGGTTCGGGCGTGAACGCGCCTCTCGGCTTCGCCGTGAGCGTCGCGACGTTGCTGTCGAGACAGACCGGACTCGACCTGCGGCCGAGCCGCGATTTCTTCGCCGCCCTCGGGTCGCAGGACACGGCCGTCGAACTGTCCGGGCAGTTGCGCGCGCTCGCCGTCGCGCTGATGAAGATCGCGAACGACCTGCGCTGGATGAACAGCGGGCCGCTGGCGGGACTCGCCGAGATCGCGCTGCCCGCACTGCAGCCCGGCAGCAGCATCATGCCCGGCAAGGTGAACCCGGTGGTCCCGGAGGCGGTCGCGATGGTCGCCGCACAGGTGATCGGCAACGACGTGACCGTCACGGTCGCCGGACAGTCGGGCAACTTCCAGCTGAACGTCATGCTGCCCGTGATCGCCTACAACCTGCTGCAGAGCATCGAACTGCTCGCGCAGGGCGCGCGCACGCTCGGGCGCAGCGCCATTGCTGGGTTCGCCGTGAACACGCGCCAGGTGGCGGCCGCGCTCGAGCGCAACCCGATGCTGGTGACGGCGCTGAATCCCGTGATCGGCTACGACCAGGCGGCCGCCATTGCGAAGAAGGCCTACGCGGAGCGCCGGCCCGTGCGCGAGGTGGCCGCCGAGATGACCGGCCTCGACGCAGCGCGGCTCGCGAAGCTGCTCGATCCGGCGGCGCTCACGCGGGGTGGCGTGCGCAGCGGCAAGCCAGGCGACTGAATGGCGACGCGCGCCCTGATCGAGGAGCGGTTGCGCGGCAGCCAGCCGGGTGGGGATCCGCTGCGTTCGCTCGGCGTCGGGCTCGAGCCGCAGCAGGTGCAGGAACTGCGCAAGCTCCTGCCGGCCGAGTTCTCGCGTGCCGCAGTGCTCGTGCCGCTCGTCGACCGCCCGCAGGGGCTCACGGTGCTGCTCACGCAGCGCGCGTCGCACCTCAAGAATCATCCGGGCCAGATCAGCTTCCCGGGCGGCCGCATGGAGGCGACGGACACGAGCCCCTGGGAGGCGGCGCTGCGCGAGACGGAGGAGGAGATCGGGCTGGCGCGGGATTTCGTCTCGCTCGCCGGGTACCTGCGGGATCACTTCGTGATCTCGGGATACATCGTCACGCCGGTCGTGGGCTTCGTGCGGCCGGGGTTCGAACTGAGCCTCGACGCGACGGAGGTCGTCGAGGTGTTCGAGGTGCCACTCGACTTCCTGCTCGACCCGGCGCACCACGTCCCGCGCGAACGGCATTTCGGCGGCCACACGTTCCAGAGCTACGAGATGCCGTACGAAGGCCGCCACATCTGGGGCGCCACGGCCGGCATGCTGCTGTCGTTTTACCGACTGCTGAAGGAGGGTTGAGTCTTGTCGATCGGGCGACTGCTCGGGATCATGGCGCGGCTGCGCGACCCGGAGCGCGGCTGTCCGTGGGACCGCGAGCAGACCTGGGCCTCGATTGCGCCGCACACGATCGAGGAAGCCTACGAGCTCGCCGACGCCGTGCAGCGCGGCGACGCGACGCTGGTGCGCGACGAACTCGGCGACCTGTTGTTCCAGGTGGTCTTCCAGGCGCGCATCGCCGAGGAGCAGGGACTGTTCCGTTTCGATGACGTCGCCGGCGCGGTCAGCGACAAGCTGGAGCGCCGTCACCCGCACGTGTTCGGCGACGCGAGCGTGGGCAGCGCGGCCGAGCAGACGCAGGCCTGGGAGCGGCACAAGTCCGAGGAGCGCCGGGCCCGCGGCGAGCCGGCGGGTGCGCTCGACGGGGTGACGCTGGGGCTGCCGGCGCTGACGCGGTCGGCGAAGCTCGGCCAGCGCGCGGCGCGCGTGGGATTCGATTGGACCGACGCGGCCGGCGTGCTCGACAAGGTCCGCGAGGAGATCGACGAGCTGCAGCAGGCCGTTGCGCACGGCGCGAGCGAGCACGTGCACGAGGAGCTCGGCGATCTTCTCTTCAGCGTCGCGCAGTTTGCACGGCATCTGCGGATCGATCCTGAGGCCGCGTTGCGCGACGCGAGCGGCAAATTCGAACGGCGCTTCCGCCGCATGGAGGCCCGCCTCGCCGCGCAGGGCCGGAGCCCGGCGGACGAGAGTGCCGCGGAGCTGGAGGCGCTGTGGGCGCAGGTCAAGCGGGAGACCGGCTGAAGTCGGATCTCGCGGCCCGGCGCGCGGCGCTCGACGGCTGCCTGGTCCGCGACCGTCGCCGGCTTGCGTCCTGGATCGACCGGCTGTCGCACCGCCGCACCGCCGCCGACCCGCGCGAAGTCGAGCGTCTCGCCGCGCAGATGCAGGCCTCGACGGCGCAATTCGAGGCCCGGAGGCTGTCGGTTCCAGCGATCGCCTACGACGAGTCGCTGCCGGTGCACGCGCACCGCGAGGAGATCGCGGCCGCGATCGCGCGCTCGAGCGTGGTGATCGTGAGCGGCTCGACCGGCAGCGGCAAGAGCACGCAGCTGCCGAAGATCTGCCTCGAGCTGGGTCGCGGCGTCGCCGGCATGATCGGCCACACGCAGCCGCGGCGCATCGCTGCGCAGGCGCTGGCGCACCGGCTCGGCGAGGAACTGGGCTCGGCGCCGGGCGACCTCGTGGGCTACCAGGTGCGCTTCGTCGACCGCACCAGCCCGCGCACCCTCGTCAAGCTCATGACCGACGGCCTGCTGCTGCGCGAGCTGGAGGGCGATCCGCGGCTCGAGCGCTACGACACGCTGATCATCGACGAGGCCCACGAGCGCAACCTGAACGTGGACTTTCTGCTCGGCGTCTGCCGCCAGCTGGTGCAGCGCCGGCCCGAACTGCGCGTCGTCGTGACCTCGGCCACGATCGAGACGGCGCGATTCGCGGCGTACTTCGGCGGCGCTCCGGTGATCGACGTGGAGGGCCGCAGCTACCCGGTCGAGGTTCGCTACCGCCCCCTGCACGAGGAGGACGCCGAGGCGCCGTCGCTGCCCGAGGCCGTGGGTGCGGCGCTCGAGGAACTCGAGCACGACGGCCGCGGCATCGTCGGCGACGCACTCGTGTTCCTGCCCGGCGAGAAGCAGATCGCCGAGTGCCGGGATTTCCTCGGCCGGGGACCGGCCCGCGAATGGGACGTCCTGCCGCTGTATGCACGGCTGTCCGCGGCCGAGCAGGACCGCATCTTCGCCCCGCACGCGCGTCGCCGCGTGGTGCTCGCGACCAACGTCGCCGAAACGTCGCTCACCATCCCGGCGGTGCGTTTCGTGATCGACAGCGGTCTCGCGCGCATCAGCCGCTACAGCCCCCGCGCAAAGTTCCAGCGGCTGCCGATCGAGCCGGTGTCGCAGGCGAGCGCCGACCAGCGCAAGGGCCGCTGCGGGCGCGTGGGGGAGGGCATCTGCATCCGGCTCTACTCTGCAGAGGAATTCGAGGCGCGGCCGCAGTACACGGCCCCGGAGATCCTGCGCACCAACCTGGCGAGCCTGATCCTGCAGATGGCGGCGCTCGGCCTCGGCGCGCCCGAAACGTTTCCCTTCCTGGATGCACCCGACACTCGCCTGCTGAACGACGGCTACCGACTGCTGCAGGAGTTGAGTGCGGTCGACGGCGACCGGCGCATCACCCGTCTCGGCCGTCGCATGGCCGGCCTGCCCGTCGATCCGCGCCTCGCCCGGATCCTGCTCGAGGCCGGCCGCACGCGCTGTCTCGCGGAAGCGCTGGTGATCGCGGCGTTCCTCAGCATCCAGGATCCCCGCGAGCGTCCGGCCGACCAGGCGGAGTCAGCCGACGAGAAGCACGCGCAGTTCGCCGACGGGCGCTCGGACTTCGTGATGGTGCTGAATCTCTGGCGCGCGGCACGCGAGCAGGCGAGCGGCGGAAACCGCGTGCTGCGGCGCTGGTGCCGGGAGAACTTCCTGTCGTTCGTGCGGCTGCGCGAGTGGCAGGACCTGCACGAACAGCTGCGGCACGTCACCGCATCCCAGGATCTCGCGACCAACACCGAACCGGCGTCCGCGAGCGTGCTCCACCAGGCGATCCTGACGGGATTCCTGGGCGGCATCGGCGTGCTCGACGAGGGCCGCACCTACCTCGGCGCGCGCGATGTCCGGTTCGTGATCGCGCCGGGCACGCCGTTGCAGAAGCGTTCGCCACGCTGGGTCGTGGCCGCGAGTCTCGTGGAGACGCAGCGCCTGTACGCGCGAATGGTCGCGCAGGTGCAGCCGTCCTGGATCGAGTCGGCCGGCGCGCACCTCGTGCGCCGCACCTACGGCGAGGCGCAGTGGGTGCCGGAGCGCGGCATGGTGGTCGCGCGTGAGACCGTGTCGCTGTACGGGCGCGTGCTGAGCAGCGGCCGCTTCGTCAATTTTGCGACCGTGGATCCGGCGACGGCGCGCCGCATTTTCGTCGAGGAGGCACTGGTGCGGCGGCAGTCCCGCCTGCGCGCGGCGTTTCTCGATCGCAACGATTCGCTGCGTCACGGGATCGAGCGGCTCGAGGCCCGCCTGCGACGACGCGACCTGCTGGCCGGTGACGAGGCACTGGTGGCGTTCTACCTCGAGCGCATCCCGGCCGACGTCGCCACGACCCGGAGCTTCGAGCACTGGTGGCGGGCCGAGGAAGCGCGGCAGCCCCGACGCCTCGACGCGCCTCGCGAGATCCTGCTCGCCCAGCCGCTGCCCGAAGTGGCGCCTGAGGCGTTTCCCGAGACCTGGGACGTCGACGGCAACGAGCTCCGGGTGTCCTACACGTTCGATCCCACGAGCGAGCACGACGGCGTGACGATCGACGTGCCGCTGCCTCTGCTCGGGCAGCTCGCGGCTTCACGACTCGACTGGCTGGTGCCGGGCCTGCTGCGCGAGAAGGTGATCGCGATGCTGCGGGGGCTGCCGAAAGAACTGCGTCGCGAGCTGGTGCCGGTGCCGGAGAGCGCGGATCGGTTCCTCGCGAGCCTCGAGACCCCGGGGGCCGGCAGCCTGTTCAACCGTCTCGCGCGCTTCGTGACCGAGGCCACCGGCCAGGCCACGAACCCGGAGGTGCTGCGGGCCGTCGAGTTGCCGTTGCACCTGCGCTTCGCGCTGCGGGTGCTCGATGCCGGCGGCCACGAATTGCGGCGCGGGCGCAATCTCGAGGTCCTGCGACGCGAACTTCGTGTCGAGGCGCAGCGGGAGCGGGAGGCTGCGCCTGCCCACGCCTGGGAGCGCGAGGGTGTGCGGCGCTGGGACTTCGGCGACATCCCGGCCGAACTGCGAGTGGAGAGCGGGGGCGTGACTCTGCGCGTGTTTCCGGCGGTCGAGGATGCACGGAGCTCGGTCCGCCTGCGGCTCTGCGCTGACGCCGGCCAGGCTCGCAGCCTGACCCATGACGGCATCGTGCGGCTCGCGGCGCTCGCCATGCCGCAGCAGCACGAGTTGGTGCGCCGGACGGCGGCCGCAGACCGCGAGCTCGTGCTGCTCGCGGCGGCCGCCGGGTTCGACCGGTCGCTGTTCGACGAGATCGCCGATCGCGCCGTGGCCGATGCCCTGGAGGCCGCTGCGGTTGCTGAACCGCGCTCGGCGTCGGCGTTCGAGGCCGCGGTCGAACGGACCCGCGGGTCCGTGGCGGACTGCGGGGACGAGGTGCGTCGGTTCGTTCGGGCGACCCTCTCGGCCCACAAGGATGCGGGAGCCGCGGTCGGGAAGCTCTCGGGTCCGGTGTTCGCGCAGGCGCGGCGCTCGATCCGCGATCAGCTCGCGGGTCTCATTGGACCGGGCTGGGTGCGGCGCACGCCGCAGCCCTGGCTGCGGCAGCTCCCGAAGTACCTGCGCGCGGTCCAGCGCCGCGCCGAGCGGGCCCGCGGTGACGTCGACCGTGACCGGCGCCTCGACGCGCAGGTGGCGCACTACGTGTCGGCCCTGGCCGACATCGATGCCGCCCGGGACGCCGCGCGGCCGGCGCCTGAGCGGGACCGCCTGCGGTGGATGATCGAGGAGTTTCGCCTGTCGCTCTTCGCGCAGGACCTCAAGACCCTGGCGCCCGTCTCGGCCCAGCGCCTCGACGAGCAACTGGCGCGCGCCCGCCAGGAGAATCGGTGAATGGCACCGAGTTGAATAGGCTGTGGGCTGTGGGCTGTGGGCTATGGGCTATGGGCTATGGGCTATGGCTGTGGGCAGGAGGCGTTGGCCCAGCTTCCGGGACGCATCCCATGGCCGACAACGCAAAGCCCTCGGCCTCCGAGCCACAGCCTGCAGCCTAAAGCCCAACGCCCTAAATTCGGTGAATGGCACCGAATTACTTGCCGTCGAGAAAGGGCCGGATGATGTCGATCGGCAGCGGGAAGACGATGGTGGTGGTCTTCTCGTTCGACAGGTCGGCGAGCGTCTGCAGGTAGCGCAGCTGCAGGGCCTTCGGCTCGGCGCTCAAGGCCGCCGCCGCCTCGACCAGCTGTGAAGCCGCCTGTTTCTCGCCCTCGGCGTGGATGATCTTGGCGCGCCGCGTGCGCTCGGCCTCGGCCTGCTTGGCCATGGCGCGGATCATGCTCTCGTTGAGATCCACGTGCTTGATCTCGACGTTCGCGACCTTGATGCCCCAGGCATCCGTCGACTGGTCGAGGATGCGCTGGATGTCGATGTTGAGCTTCTCGCGCTGCGACAGCATCTCGTCGAGCTCGTGCTGGCCGAGCACGGAGCGCAGCGTCGTCTGCGCGAGCTGGCTCGTGGCCTCGAACGGGTTCGCGACCTGGATGATCGCCTTCGCCGGATCCACGATCCGGAAGTAGACCACCGCGTTCACCTTGACCGACACGTTGTCGCGCGAGATCACGTCCTGGGTGGGCACGTCCAGCACGATCACGCGCAGGTCCACCTTGACCATGCGCTGGATCAGCGGGATCAGGATGATGAGTCCCGGGCCCTTCACGCCCGTGAAGCGGCCGAACGTGAAGATCACGCCGCGCTCGTACTCGTTCAGTACCTTGAAGATCTGCGTGGCAGCCACCACCAGCAGCACGATCACGAAGGCCAGGATCGGCAGGCTTTCCATCATTGCGGGCTCCGTTTGATTACGCTCGGGTTCACTCGCCGGCGGGCTCGACATGGATGAGCAGCCCGTCCACGCTGCGCACCCTGAGGCGCTGGCCGGCACGTACCGGAGCGCTGCTGCGGGCCTGCCACAGCTCCCCGTGCACGCGGACCAGCCCGTCGCGCTCGAAGTCCTCGACCGCCTCGGCCGTCTCGTTGGTCAATCCTTCGACGCCGCTCACCACCGGACGACGGCGCGCTCGCACGGCGAAGGAGACGATTGCGAGCAGCACCAGCGCG
>CAZRKS010000065.1:0-12668 GCA_964600315.1 uncultured Steroidobacteraceae bacterium
TCGCCCACGATCTTCGTCGGCGGCGACGACATGTATTTCGGCAACGACCGTCTCGGGCTGGTCCGCGAGGCGGTCCTGAGGAGAAAACAGGGATGCTGACGCTGACCATGCCGCGACTGCCTGCCCGCCTGCGCCGGCTCGCCGTCGACGCCGCGGAGGTGCCACGCGATCTCGCGAGCGTGACGACGCTCGCGCAGGACGATGAGCAGAACCCAGAACTCGTCGGGATGACCCGTGACGGAGTCGACGCGATCTGGCGCGCCGTCGAGAGGGTCTACGCCACGGGCATGCATCCGGGCATCTCCGTGGTCGTGCGGCGGCACGGCCGCATCGTGCTGAAGCGCGCCATCGGGCACGCGCGCGGCAACGGTCCCGGCGACGTGGGCGACGATCCGGTGCCGATGACGCCGGACACGCCCGTGTGCCTGTTCTCGGCGAGCAAGGCGATGGCCGCGATGGCGGTCCACCTGCTCTCCGAGCGCAAGCAGTTGAGCCTGCTCGACCCGGTGAGCCATTACCTCCCGGAGTTCGGACAGAAAGGCAAGCGCGGCATCACGATCTACCAGCTGCTGTGCCACAAGGCCGGGATTCCCACGATCCCGACGGCGGGCGTCGACGTCGCCGAACTGCTGCTCGATCACAAGGAGATTCTGAGGCTCATCTATCGCACGGCGCCGGAACAACCCGGCCACCACCACGCCTACCACGCCCTCACCGCCGGCTTCGTCGTCGCGGACCTCGTCGAGAAGGTGTCCGGGCAGGGTTTCCGCAGCTTCTTCCACGACAACATCGCGCGGCCGCTGGGCCTCGCGACGCTGGATTTCGGCGCGCGCGGCCGGTCATTCGACCGCATCGCCCGCAACTACACGACGGGATTCAGGTACGGCGGTCCGACCAACCGCTACCTCCGGCGCGCGATCGGCACGACGCTCGAGCACGCGGTGACCCTGTCGAACGACCCGCGTTTCTATCGCGCGGTGATCCCGGCGGGCAACGGCGTCGGCACGGCGGACGACTGCTCGAAATTCTTCCAGTGCCTGTTGAACGGCGGCGTGCTCGAGGGTGCGCGCGCCTTCCAGCCGCTCACGGTGCGGCGCGCGATCGCTGAAGTGGGCAAGCCCGAGATCGACCGGTCCCTCATGATGCCGTTGCGCTACTCGGCCGGCATGATGCTCGGCTCCAGTCCTTTCGGCCTGTACGGCCCGGACACCTCCAAGGCCTTCGGTCACCTCGGGTTCGCCAACATCTTCGGCTGGGCCGATCCCGAGCGGGCCACGTCCGTCGCCCTGCTCACGACCGGCAAGGTGCTGCTGGGGCTGCATGCTCCCGCCCTGCTGTGCCTGCTGAGCAACCTCTCGCGCCACTGCCCGAAGCTGGGCGAGGAGGAGCAGGACGAGGCGCTGTACGCGGCGGGGATGTATTAGAGGCTATGGGCTATGGGCTATGGGCTATGGGCTTTGGACTATGGGCTGTAGGCTGTGGCCAGAGGGCGCGGCGCACTTCCGACCTACAGCCCACAGCCCACAGCCCACAGCCCATAGCCTATAGCCCGCGAAGCGTTCGATAGCGTCGGATCAGCGCGTTGGTCGAGCTGTCGTGCGCGAGGACCGGCTCGCCGGGCCCGAGCTCCGGCACGATGCGGCTCGCGAGAGCCTTGCCGAGTTCGACGCCCCACTGGTCGAAACAGTTGATGTCCCAGATTGCGCCCTGCGTGAAGACGCTGTGCTCGTAGAGCGCCACGAGTCGGCCGAGCGCCGCCGGCGTCAGTTCGTCCAGCAATAGCGTATTCGACGGCCGGTTGCCGGCGAACGTGCGGTGCGGCACGAGCCACTCCGGGCAACCCTCGGAGCGCAGTTCGTCGGCCGATTTGCCGAAAGCGAGCGCCTCGCCCTGCGCGAAGACGTTGGCGACCAGCAGGTCGTGATGCGGGCCGAGCGGGTTCCGCGAGCGCGCGAACGCGATGAAATCGCAGGGGATCAGGTGCGTGCCCTGGTGGATCAGCTGGTAGAAGGAATGCTGGCCATTGGTGCCCGGCTCGCCCCAGTAGACCGGCCCCGTCGCGCAACCGACCGGCCCGCCATCGAGCCGCACGCTCTTGCCGTTGCTCTCCATCGTGAGTTGCTGCAGGTAGGCCGGGAAGCGCTTGAGATACTGGTCGTAGGGAAGCACGGCGATCGAGGTCGCGCCGAGGAAGTTCACGTACCACACCGTCAGCAGTCCCATCAGCACCGGCAGGTTGCGCTCGAACGGGGCCTCGCGAAAATGCCGGTCCATCTCGTGGAAGCCGGCGAGCAGCTCGTGGAACCGCTCGGGACCGAGGGCGAGCATGGTCGACAGGCCGATCGCCGAGTCCATGGAATAACGCCCGCCCACCCAGTCCCAGAAGCCGAACATGTTCGCGGTGTCGATGCCGAACTGCGCCACGGCGCCCGCATTGGTGGAAACGGCCACGAAGTGACGTGCGACCGCGCTCTCGTCGCCGCCCAGCGCCGCCAGCGACCACGCACGCGCGCTGCGGGCGTTGGTCATGGTCTCGAGCGTCGTGAAGGTCTTGGAGGCGACGATGAACAGCGTTTCCGCCGCGTCGAGATCGCGCACGGCCTCGGCGAAGTCCGTGCCGTCGACGTTCGAGACGAATCGGAACTCGAGATCCCGTGCGCTGAAATGCCTCAAGGCCTCGTACGCCATCACCGGCCCGAGGTCCGATCCGCCGATGCCGATGTTGACGATGCAGCGGATGCGTTTCCCCGTGTGACCAAGCCACTCCCCGCTGCGGACGCGCCGCGCGAAGACGGCCAGGCGGTCGAGGACGTCGTGCACCTGCGGCACCACGTTCACACCGTCGACCAGGATCGAGGCGCCGCGGGGAGCCCGGAGCGCGACGTGCAGCACCGCGCGCTGCTCGGTGACGTTGATCTTGTCGCCGCGGAACATCGCTTCGATGCGCGCCCGCAGGCCCCGCTGCTCGGCGAGCGTCACGAGCAGCCTGAGGGTTTCCTCGGTGACCAGGTTCTTGGAATAGTCGAGATGGATCCCGGCCGCCTCGAGTACGAGCCGTTCGCCACGCGTCGGGTCCTGCGCGAAAAGGTCCCGGAGGTGCATCGAGTGGTTCGAGTCCCGATGCGCGGCCAATGCCTGCCAGGCGAGGCTCGAAACGACGGGCTGGATCGGCATCATGGTCAGATTCCTCGGCTCGACGGCGGACCTCGCGACGGTCCTGTCCGACATTGTCCCAAACCGGGCCGGGCGCATGAATCCTTTTGCAGTTGCGGCGCGTCCCCTCTTGCGGAGCCCTCGCCGACGGCCAACCATCGCATGCCTGAGTTGACGCCCCGGGAGACACGCCATGCCGAGAACCGTCCTGGCCGCCGCGCTCGCGCTCACCGCAGCCTCGAATGCCGCGGCCGAAATCCGGCAGTCGTCGGCCGACGGCGCGCTGATCGAACATCACTTCCAGATCCCTGCCAGGCCGGAGGACGCCTGGTCGGCGCTCGTGCACCCTGAGCGCTGGTGGCCCGCCGACCACACGTGGTCGGGCGATCCTGCCTACCTGCTCCTCACGGCCCACGCCGGGGGGTGCTTCTGCGAGAGCTGGGGCGAGAACAGCGTGGAGCACGGGCGCGTGGTCATGGCGCTGCCGGGAAGGCTCCTGCGGATCCAGGGGGCGCTCGGGCCGATGCAGGAACTCGCGTTGACGGGCGTCCTCACGGTGAAACTCGCCGCCGTCGACGCGGGAACCGAGGCGACCGTGACCTACCGCCTGAGTGGCGATGCCTCGCACGCTGTCGCGGGCTTCGTGCCGGCGGTCGACAGGGTCATTGGCGAGCAGTTCGGTGCGTACGCGCATTTCGCCGCTCAATCGGGAGCCCGGCCTGCGTCGTGACGCTAGAATCGGACCTCCCGATCGCGCCTCAGGACCGCCCATGACCGCAAATCCCCCCTGTGCCGAGCAGGTCCGCCTCGCCGAATGCGACCAGTCCGGCGTCCCCTGGAAGAAGTGGGGCCCGTATCTCAGCGAACGTCAGTGGGGCACGGTGCGCGAGGACTACAGCGAAGACGGCAATGCCTGGGACTACTTCCCGCACGACCAGGCACGCTCGCGCGCCTATCGCTGGGGCGAGGACGGGCTCGGCGGTCTCTGCGACGACGAGCAGCGCCTGTGCTTCGCGATCGCGCTGTGGAACGGCCGCGATCCGATTCTCAAGGAACGGCTGTTCGG
Organism: uncultured Steroidobacteraceae bacterium; assembly: GCA_964600315.1. Lineage (GTDB taxonomy): Bacteria > Pseudomonadota > Gammaproteobacteria > Steroidobacterales > Steroidobacteraceae > RPQJ01. The sequence continues at coordinate 4,220 of CAZRKS010000065.1, forward strand.
TCTGACGAACAGCGAGGGCAACCACGGCGAGGACGTGAAGGAGTACTACTTCTACCTCGACAGCACGCCGACGCACTCGTACATGAAGTTCCTGTACAAGTACCCGCAGGCGGCCTATCCCTACGACGATCTCGTGCAGGAGAACCGCCGCCGCGGCCGGGACGCGCCGGAGTACGAACTGATCGACACGGGCGTGTTCGACGCCGACCGCTACTTCGACGTGTTCGTCGAGTACGTCAAGGCCGCGCCCGATGACATCCTGGTGCGCATCACGGCCTGCAACCGGGGTCCCGAGGCGGCCTCGCTGCACGTGCTGCCGACGCTGTGGTTTCGCAATACCTGGACCTGGGACGCGTCGGCACCGCGGCCGCTATTGTCCGCGGCTGACGATCACGTCATCGTCGCGCGTCACCCGGACCTCGGCCGGCTGGAACTCGTCTGCGACGGGGCGCCGGTGCTGCTCTTCACGGAGAACGAGACCAACCAGCGCCGGCTGTTCGGCAGCGACGACGCCTCGCCGTTCGTGAAGGACGCGTTTCACGAGTTCGTGATCGGCGGCCGTTTCGACGCGGTGAACCCGGCGCGGACCGGGACGAAGGCGGCGGCCTGTTACCGGCTCGAGGTGCCGGCACACGGCGAGCGCACGGTGCAGCTGCGGCTCGCGCCGCGCCTCGCGCCCGCGGCCGGTGACGAATTCGATCGTCTCTGCGCGGAACGGCGCCGCGAGGCCGACGAGTTCTACGAGCGGATCACCCCGGACCGGCTGAATGAGGATGAGCACCGCGTGATCCGCCAGGCGCTCGCGGGCATGCTGTGGTCGAAGCAGTATTACTACTTCGATCTCGACCGCTGGCTCTCCGAGCACGAGTCGAACCCGGTGCGCGGGGCCTTCCGGCACCGTACGCGCAACGTGGACTGGTTCCACATGCGCAACAGCCACGTCATCTCGATGCCGGACAAGTGGGAATACCCGTGGTACGCGGCCTGGGACCTCGCATTCCACACGCTCGCGCTGTCGATGGTGGACGTGGAGTTCGCCAAGCAGCAACTCGAGCTCATGCTGCGCGAAATCTACCTGCACCCGAGCGGCCAGATCCCGGCCTACGAGTGGAACTTCGGCGACGTGAACCCGCCGGTGCACGCGTGGGCGACGCTGTTCGTCTACAGCGTCGATCGCGGCAAGTCCGGACGCGGCGACCTCGAGTTCCTGCGCCGCAGCTTCCAGATGCTGCTGTTCAACTTCAATTGGTGGCTCAATCGCAAGGATCCCACCGGGCGCAACGTGTTCACCGGCGGCTTCCTCGGGCTCGACAACATCGGCGTGTTCGATCGCAGTGCGCCACTGCCGACCGGCGGCCACCTCGAGCAGGCCGACGGCACCGCCTGGATGGCGCTCTACTGCCAGAACATGCTCGAGATCGCGCTCGAGCTCGCCGCCGAGGATCCCGACTTCGAGAGCCTCGCCTACAAGTTCACCGAGCACTTCCTGTGGATCGCAAACGCGATGGACCGCATCGGCGAGCACAAGGACGAGATGTGGGACGAGGTCGACGGCTTCTACTACGACGTGCTGCGGCTGCCGGACGGCCGGGCCGGGCGACTCAAGGTCCGCTCGATGGTGGGCCTCCTGCCGCTGTGCGCGGCCACCATCTTTCCGGCGGACGTGCTCGAGCGCCACCCCGAGCTCATGAAACGCCTCGGCGAGTTCCTCGAGCGCAATCCGGACCTGCGACGACTGCTGAATCCGCGCGACCGCAGCCCATCGGGCCGGCCTCTGCTCGCGCTGCTCGACGAGCAGAAACTGCGGCGCGTGCTCGCCCGCATGCTCGACGAGCGCGAGTTCCTCGGGGCGGGCGGCATCCGCTCGATGTCGCGCCATCACCTCGACCACCCCTACGTGCTGCAGCTTGCGGGCCAGGACTACGAGGTTCGATACCTGCCGGCCGAGTCCGACAGCGGCATGTTCGGCGGAAACTCGAACTGGCGCGGACCGGTGTGGATGCCGGTCAACGCACTCATCATCCGCGCGCTCCTGCAGTACTACCAGTACTACGGTGACACGTTCCGCATCGAATTCCCTACCGGCTCGGGCCGCGAACTCACGCTGTTCGAGGTCGCGCGCGAACTGTCGTCACGGCTCGCCGGCATCTTCCTGCGCGGGTCGGACGGGCGGCGCCCGGTCTACGGCGGCACGGAGAGGTTCCAGTCGGACCCGCACTGGCGGGACCTGCTGCTGTTCTACGAGTATTTCCACGGCGACAACGGCGCCGGGATCGGCGCCAGTCACCAGACGGGCTGGACCGGCGTCGTCGCACGGTTCATGCAGCTCTTCGGATCCCTGAGGCCGGAGGACGTCGTGCGAGGGGAGAACAGCCGGCCGGTCGCGCGGTTCTACGCGGAGTGAGGGGGACAGGAAGGCTATGGGCTGCAGGCTGTGGGCTGTAGGTCGGAAGGCTGCTGCACCCCCTGGCTACAGCCCACAGCCCACTGCCTACAGCCCATAGCCTTCCTAACCTCCCACCCGCGCTTTCTTCGCCGCCGCCGCCTCGTGCTCCGCGGCCTTGGCGGCCTCGGCGTTGCCGAGCCGGTCGAACGTCCACTTGAGCACCTCGTACGGGCCTTCGTAGAGGGCTTGCGCGTTGCGGAACGAAATGCGCGCAAAACTCGCACCGGCGCCGTCGTAGAAGCCATTGACGACCGCCATGTTGCACCAGGCGATCGCGTCCTCGTAGCGACGCGCGTTGAATGCCGCGTAGCCCGCGAGCCACGCGAGTTCGGCGGTCGCCGGCCGCAGCGCGAGCCCCTGCGCGCACAGCTCAATCGCCTCGGTCCAGCGCTTGAGCGAACAGCAGCAGTCGGCGGCGCGGTAGCACGCCCACGCACCCTCCTCCGCCCAGCCGCGCAGCGCCGCGCAGGCGCGGAACGACTCGATCGCCTCCTCGAAGCGCCGCAGGTCGTGCAGCGACGCGCCGAGGTAGTAATGCCAGCGCGGATCCGCGGGATGCTCGCGAACGTAGGCCTGCAGGACCGCCACGTCGCGCTCGAACTTGCGCTTCAGCGACGCCGGGTCCTTGGCCAGTTCCGAGAATCGCACCCCGGGCAGGATCTCGCTCTCCCCCGAGCGGGTGCCCTGCAGCGCCTCGTGCGTGGGTCCGAACCACCGGGCCGCGGTCGGCAGGCGCAGGATGCGCTCCTTGGCGTAGGACCCGTCGACCTGCCCGACCAGCAGCACCTTCGCCTTCGAGCGCGAGAGCAGCGCGCGCAGGTCGATGCCCGGGTCGAACACCAGGCGCTCGTCGGTATCGAGCGTGACGGCCCAGCGCGCACCGGCCTCGGTCGCCGCCTGCAGCGCGAAATTGCGTGCCGCCGCGAAATCGTCCTGCCAGGGAAAATCGCGCACGATGAGCTTGTCGCCGGCCACTTCCCGCGCGACCGCGAGCGTGTCGTCCCGCGCACCGGTGTCGATGACGATGCAGCGGTCGACCTGCGCCACGGCCGAGGCGAGCGCGTCGCGGATGATGTCGGCATTGCTGCCGGTGAGCGTGGTGGTGACGATCATGATGCGCGACGAATTTTCACCCAAGGGCGCGCCGCCTGCTAGGCTTCTGCAACCTACCCGTCCGCAGCGAGATCGCCATGCCGACCAGCCTGCCGTTCCTCACGCCCGTGCTCGCGCTCGTCACCTGGACCCTCGTGATGTGGATCTGGATGTACGCGACGCGCATCCCGGCCATGAAAGCAGCCGGCATCGATCCGCAGGAGGCAGCCTATCCGGGCACCTGGGCGCATCGCCTGAGACCCGGCGTGCGCTCGGTGGCCGACAACTACAACCACCTGCACGAGCAGCCGACGGTCTTCTACGCGCTCATGTTCTTCGCGGCGCTCACCGGCGGCGGGGATGCGACCGCAGCGAAGCTCGCCTGGGCGTACGTGCTGCTGCGCGTGCTGCACTCGCTGGTGCAGGCGACCTTCAACCGGGTGATGGTGCGGTTTGCGATCTTCGCGGCCGCGACGCTCGTGCTGATGGCGTTCACGGTGCGCGAACTGCTGCGCGTCTGCGCCTGAAGGCGCGGCACGCCGCGCCTACTCGCGGTAGTGGCAACCGCGGCTCGTGGGGTTTTCCCAGGCCGCCAGCGTGACGATGAGCGCGACGCGGACCGAGTTGCGCAGCCCGATCAGTTCGTCGGACAACACGGCCGCCCGATAGAACCGCTCGATCTCGATCTCGAGGTTGCGCAGTTCGCGGATGGCGCGGGCGAGGCGCGGCGAGGTGCGCACCAGCCCCACGTAGTTCCACATGATGTTCTTGATCGAAGTGACGTCCTGCGCCACCAGCGCCGGATCGGGCTCCTGGCTGCCAGTGGGCTTCCAGGGCGGGATGTCGTCATAGAGCGCAGCGCCACGCGGCTCGAGGCTCTCGGCGAGGTGGCGCGCGGCGCGATGGCCCCACACCAGCCCCTCGAGCAGGGAGGTACTCGCGAGGCGGTTCGCCCCGTGCAGGCCGGTGCAGGACACCTCGCCCACCGCGTAGAGGCGATCGAGCGTGCTCTGGCCGTGCTCGTCGACCCAGACGCCGCCGCAGGCATAGTGTGCCGCCGGCACCACGGGCAGCAGGTCACGCGCGACGTCGATGCCGTACTCGAGGCAGCTGCGGTGCATCTCGGGGAACTCGGCGCGTATGCGTTCCTCCGGGATGTAGGACGCGAGATCCAGATACACGTTCTTGACCCCGCGGCGCAGCATCTCCGAGTGGATCCCGCGTGCGACCACGTCGCGCGGCGCGAGGTCCTTCCACTCCGGGTCGTAGCGGTCCATGAACGGGCGGCGCTGCTCGTCGACCAGCCGCGCGCCGGCGCCGCGCACCGCTTCGGTGATGAGGAAGCACGGCGCGTTGCGGTGATAGAACGCCGTCGGGTGGAACTGCACGTACTCGGTGTTGATCACCCGTGCGCCCGCGCGATACGCCATCGCGAGTCCGTCGCCGCGCGAGCCGACCGGGTTCGTCGTGCGCAGGTAGATCTGGCCGAGACCGCCGGTGGCGAGGATCGTCGCGCGCGCGAAGACGCGCAGCACCTGCCCCGTGCCCTGGTCGAGCACGTAGGCCCCGACGCAGGACACCGGCTCGTAGACGGCGCGTCGGTCGCGTCCGTGGTGCGCGGGCGTGAGCAGGTCCACGGCCGTGTGGCTCGCGAGGAAGTGCACGCGCGGGTGCCGCTCGAGTTCCGCGATGAGCGCGTTCTCGATGGCCCGCCCGGTCGCGTCCGCCGAGTGCACGATGCGCGGGATCGAGTGCCCGCCCTCGCGCCCGAGCGCGAGCTGCCCGTCCGGCCGACGGTCGAAGGGCACCTGCAGGCGATCGATCAGCATCGACTGCACCAGCGCCGGTCCGCTGCGGGCGAGGATCTCGACGGCCTGCTCGCGGCAGATGCCGGCCCCGGCGTGCAGGATGTCCTGCGCGAGCAGTTCCGGCGAGTCGCCCTCGCCGGCGAAGATGATGCCGCCCTGCGCCCAGTACGTGTTCGACTCCGCCGCCTGGTCCGCGCGGGTCACGATCACGACGTCGAGGCCGGCGTCTGCGAGTTCGAGCGCCGCCGTGCCGCCGGCGATGCCGCAGCCGATGATCAGGACGTCGGTGTGGACCGGCGGTTTCAATCGATCTTCGGACCGATGGCCAGCATGCGTTCGACCGAGCGCAGCGCCCGCACGCGGATGTCCTCGGGCACGTCGATCACCCAGCGCAGGTACCGGAGCGAATCACGGGTCTGCTCGAGCGTGATCTCGTGCATGTGCGGGCAGCGGTGGCTGCAGAGCCGCAGCATCTCCTTGTCCGGGTTCGCGGCGACGATGTTGTCGCCCATGGAGCACTCGGTGAGCAGCAGGAAGCGCCGGGCCGTGGACTTCTCGACCGCCTTGATCATCGCGGTCGTGCTGCCGGAGAAGTCCGCCTTCGCGACCACTTCCGGGCTGCACTCGGGATGGGCGAGGATCATGACGTCCGGGAACTGGCGGCGCACCGAGTCGACGTCCTCGGTGGTGAACAGTTCGTGCACCTCGCAGCGTCCCTTCCACGCGACCATGACCTGCTCGACGTCGCTGCCGGTCCGCGCGGCGCCCGCCTTCGGCAGCACGCTCGGCACGATCACGTGCCGCCCGGTTTCGCGCGCGACGTTGCGCGCCAGATACTCGTCCGGCAGGAAAATCACCGTGTCGGTCTTCAGCGACTCGACGACGGCCGCGGCGTTGCTCGACGTGCAGCAGATGTCGCACTCGGCCTTCACCTCGGCGTACGTGTTGATGTAGGTGACGATCGGCACGCCCGGGTACGCGGCGCGCAGTGCGCGCACGTCCGCCGCCGTGATGCTCTCGGCGAGCGAGCAGCCGCCTTTCTCAGTTGGCAGCAAGACCGTCTTGCCGGGATTGAGGATCTTCGCGGTCTCGGCCATGAAGCGCACGCCGCAGAAGACGATCACCGACCGGTCGGTCTCGGCCGCGCGCCGGCTGAGTTCCAGCGAGTCGCCCTGGAAGTCGGGAACCGAGTGGAACAGCGCCGGTTCCATGTAGTTGTGCCCGAGGATGACCGCGTCGCGCTCGGCCTTGAGACGCAGGATCTCGGCGGCCACCTCGGCCTTGAGCAGGATCTCGCCCTCGGGCATCACGTCGCCGAGCTTGGCCTTGAGGTTGCGGTAGATGTCTTCGACTCGCATGCGGCAGTCCGGGTCCTGGCGGGCGCATGTGTGCCCGGAGAGGATTCTATGCCATGCTGGCGCGGTCCGCGTCCCGGAGGGCCCCGATGAGCGCACCCCGACCGCACCACGACCTGGTCGTCTTCGGCGCCACGAGCTTCGTCGGCCGCATCACCGCGCAGTACCTGCTGAAACAGTTCGGCCCGCGCGGCAAGCTGCGCTGGGCCATCGCCGGCCGGTCCAGGGACAAGCTCGAGGAACTGCGGCGGTCGCTCGGCGCCCGTGCCGCCCGGCTGCCCCTGGTGGTCGCTGATGCGGCTGACGAGGCCGCGTTGCGCGAAATGTGCCTCGATACCCGGGTCGTGGCCTCGACCGTCGGCCCCTACGCGCTGCACGGCGAGCCGCTGGTCAAGGTCTGCGTCGGGACCGGCACCGATTACTGCGACCTCACCGGTGAAACGCAGTGGATCCGGCGCATGCTGGACCGCTACGAGGCTGCGGCCCGCAAGTCCGGCGCACGACTCGTCCACTGCTGCGGCTTCGACTCGGTGCCTTCCGACCTCGGCGTTCACTTCCTGCAGCACGAGGCGGTGCAGCGTTTCGGGGTGCCTTGCGCACGCGTCAGGATGCGCGTGAAGGCCATGCGCGGCGGGTTCTCGGGCGGCACCGTCGCGAGTCTGCTGAATGCCGTCAAGGAAGCGACCACCGACCCCGAAATGCGCCGGGCGCTCGGCGATCCCTATTCGCTGTGCCCCCCGTCGCGCCGACCCGGCGTTCGGCAACCGGCGGTCCGCAGCGCGGAATTCGATGACACGTTCGACGCCTGGGTCGCGCCGTTCGTGATGGAGGCCATCAACGCCCGCGTCGTGCATCGCTCGAACGCGATCGCGAAATACCCGTACGGCCGCGACTTCCTGTACGACGAGGCGCTGCTGACGGGGCCGGGACTCAAGGGGCGCCTCGCCGCGGTCGGCGTCTCCGCCGGCATGGCGGGCGTCCTGGCCGCCGGTGCCGTCGCCCCGCTGCGGTCGGTCGTCGAGCGCTACGTCGCGCCGCCCGGCTCCGGCCCCGACGAGGCCACGCGGCAGAAGGGCTTCTACGATCTGCGCTTCCTCGGCGAGACCCGCGACGGCCGGACCTTGCGCACCCGGGTCGTCGGCCAGGGCGACCCCGGCTATGGCTCGACCTCGAAGATCCTGGGCCAGGCAGCGGCGTGTCTCGCGCTCGACGTCCCGAAGCACGCGTTGCGCGGCGGTTTCTGGACGCCGGCCACGGCGCTCGGCGACCGGTTGATCGAGCGGCTGCGCCGGCACTCCGACCTCGTCTTCGAGGTGCTCGAGGGCTGAGCCCCGGGGCATTGCATTCGGACACGGAATCGGGTGTCCTGTGCGGCCTCGGGAGGAGTCGAGACCGCATGAACCAGAAAATCCTGGCGGCGCTCATGGCGCTGCCGCTGCTCGCCCATGCCCCCGCGCGCGCCGGCGACGAACCGAAGAAGACGGAAGCCAGCACATCACCGGCCCCCGAGCCGGTCCCGGAGCCCGCTTCCTCGCGCACGCCGCACAGCGTGCAGATCGACGGCCAGACCGTGAAGTACACGGCCACCGCAGGCTGGCTCGTCATGAAAGACGACAAGGGCAAGCCCATCGCGCGTTTCGGCTACACGGCCTACACGCGTGACGGGTTCAAGGACCTCGCCCGCCGCCCGATCATGTTCGCCTACAACGGCGGGCCGGGCTCGTCGTCGATCTGGCTGCACATGGGCA
>CAZRKS010000066.1:0-6338 GCA_964600315.1 uncultured Steroidobacteraceae bacterium
TAGCCCTCGGCCGAGCGCAGGTTCTCGATCATGGCGAGGCGCATGGTTTCGGGCGTGCGGAATCCGAAGGCGCCCGGGTTGCCGATGTTGAGCGACACGATGTCGTAGCCCAGCCGCTCCATTTCCTGGGCGCGCTTGGCGAGACGACCCCGGATCTCGTAGCGGACGTTGGCGAGGCTCGGGCTGGAACGGATCGTGCGCGTCGGCATGGGCGGACCTTCTGGCGGTAACCGTGCAATTATGGGGCCGGGCGCCCGCCACTGCACAGGACCGGTTTCACGCCACGACGCCGCGCCTCCTGAGGTCCGCAAGGGCCCTGGCGTCGAGCCCAAGCCGCTCGCCGAGCACCACGTCCGTATCGGCCCCGAGGGGCGGCGGCGGCCGCTCGTAGGCGACCGGGGTGCGCGAAAAACGCACCGGGTTGCGCACGCCGGGGACCGACCCCGCCAGCGGGTGCGGGAGATCGAGACGCAGGGCCCGATGCTGCACCTGCGGCTCGGCAAAGACCTGCGCGAGATCGTTGATCGGGCCGCAGGGCACTTGCGCCGCACGCAGGGCCGCGAGCCATTCGCCGCCGGTGCGGCCGAGCAGCAGGGCCTCGATCTGCGGGACGAGTTCGCGGCGGTGGGCCACGCGGTCGCGGTTGGTGGCAAAACGTGGATCGCGCGCCAGCTCCGGCACCCCGGCCACCTCGCAGAAGCGCTCGAACTGGGCGTCGTTGCCGACCGCCAGCATCAGGTGGCCGTCCCCCGTGCGGAACGCCTGGTACGGCACGATGTTCGGGTGCGCCGTGCCCTGTCGCACCGGCGGAACGCCCGAGACGAGGAAGTTCAGGTTCTGGTTGGCGAGCCACGCGACCTGCGTGTCGAGCAGCGAGAGATCGATGAACTGGCCGCAACCGGAATCGCGCCGCTCGTGCAGCGCCGCCAGGATCGCCGACACCGCATACATGCCGCACATCAAGTCGGCGACGGCGACACCGACCTTCTGCGGTCCTGCGCCGGGCTCGCCCTCCGCGGCGCCGGTGAGACTCATGAGGCCGCCCATGCCCTGGATCATGGCGTCGTAGCCGGGTTCGGCCGCGTTCGGACCGTCCTGCCCGAACGCCGAGATCGACAGGTACACCAATCGCGGGCACTCGGCTGCGAGGTCCTCGTACGCCAGTCCGTAGCGCGCCAGCGCCCCGACCTTGAAGTTTTCGACCAGGACGTCGGCCTGGCTCGCGAGCTTCCGCACCAGGGCCTGCCCGTCCGCCGTCGAAAGGTCGATGGCGACCGAGCGCTTGCCCCGATTCGCGGCGAGGTAATACGCGGACTCCGTCGTGTCGCGGCCGGATGGGTCCTTGAGGTACGGCGGACCCCATTTGCGGGTGTCGTCGCCGCCACGGGGATGCTCGACTTTGATGACTTCAGCCCCGAAGTCGGCGAGCACCTGCGTCGCCCAGGGCCCGGCGAGGATCCGGCTCAGGTCGAGTACGACGACGCCTTGCAGGGGACCCGCCATGGAGCCGGCCAGGGCTGCGTCGATCCGCGGCCGTCAGAGACCGAGGAACACGATCGCGAGCCCGCACAGGCTCAGCGCGGCCCCGGCGAGCGCGTGTGAATAGCGCTCAGCGGACTGCATGGGGAGGTGCTCGATGCCGCGCAGCGCGAGGTACACGACGCTGAGCATCGTGGCGATCGTCGCGGCGCCGAACACCAGCACCACGGCGAGCGTGCCCCAGGTGCTGTGCTGGGCGGCCGGGTACATCAGGATGGGGATCAGCGGCTCGCAGGGGCCGAGCACGAAGATCACGAACAGGGCCCAGGGCGTGATGCTGCGCGCCTGCCCCGGCTCGACGTGCGGGTGCAGGTGCCCGCCCTCGTGGCCGTGCTCGTGGTGGTGATGGGTGCCGTCGGCGTGCACGTGCGCGTGCGTGTGCGGCCGCGCGCGCCAGGCCTTCTTCAGGCCCCAGGCGAGGTAGGCGAGACCGAATCCGGTCAGCAGCCACGCGGCCACGTCGCCGCGGACGCCCTCGAGCCACTGGAGCCGCTGCAGCGACACGCCGACGCCGATGCCGACGAAACCGATGGCCACGGAGCCGAGCACGTGCCCGGCCCCGCACAGCGCCGTGGTCCACAGCGTGCGACGCGTGCTCCAGCCGCGGGCCGCCGACATCGCGACGAACGGCAGGTAGTGGTCCGGGCCGAGCAGCGTGTGGATGAAGCCGATCGAAGCAGCGGTGACGAGCAGCAGCCCGATGTCGATGCCCATGATGCGGTGCGGCTCCTGTCGCCGGAATCGGCGCAAGGTAAACACAGCGCTCCGGCCGGGACAAGGACGGTAAAGACCTATCCCGAGGGGGGTCAGCCGCCGCGCCCGGGACGCGCCCGCCGGGGATCGGGCTCGGGGACCGCGGCGAGCAGCGCCTGCGTGTAGGGGTGCCCGGGATTCGCGAAGAGTGCGTCGCGCGTCGCCTGCTCGACGACGCGGCCGCGGCACAGGACGACGACTTCGTCGCACAGGTGCCGCACGACGGCCAGATTGTGACTGATGAAGAGCATCGCCATCCGGTGGCGTCGGCGCAGATCGTCGAGGAGATTGATGATCTGTGCCTGAACCGACACGTCGAGCGCGCTCACCGCCTCGTCGCAGATGAGCAGCTTCGGCCGCACGACGATGGCGCGGGCGATCGCGACCCGCTGGCACTGCCCTCCGCTCAACTCGTGGGGGTAGCGAGTGGCAAAGGCGGGGTCGAGGCCGACTTCCGCGAGGGCCGACTCCACCCGTTGGCGCATTTCCGCAGCAGCGGCACCGCCGCGGACTCCTTCGAGCGCTTCCAGCACGCTCTCGCCGGCCGTCATGCGGGGGTCGAGGCTCCCGAACGGATCCTGGAACACGACCCGCAGCTCGCCGCGCATCGCGCGCAGGCCGTCGCGATCCGCCGCGTGCACGGCCCGGCCCCTCCAGCGGACCTCGCCCGTGCTGGGCGCGACGAGCGCCAGGATTGCGCGTGCGAGTGTCGATTTGCCGCTGCCCGACTCGCCGACGATGCCGACCGCGCGGCCCTCTCTGACCTCGAGATCGACGTCGGCCAGCGCGGCGATCGGCCGCGACCGGGTGCCAAAGACGCCTGCGCGTGCGCGATACGTGACGCCGAGTCCGCGGACTTCCAGCAAGGGTTCGTTCACGCGGGCCACCCGTGAGGCAGCGGCGCATGGCACGCGACGGTGCGCGCTCTTGAACTCTCCTCGAGCGCTGGTTCGTGACTGAGGCAGCGCTCGCGAGCGGCAGTGCACCGGGCCGCGAAACGGCAGCCTGTAACCGCTGCGCCGGGTCGAGGCGGCTGACCCTCGATGGCTTCGAGTCGCCCGGTCGCCGGGCCGGTGAGGCGCGGGACCGAGGCGAGCAAGGCCGCCGTGTACGGATGCGCAGGCGAGTCGAAGAGTTCGAGGACCGGTGCGGTCTCGACGATGCGGCCGGCATACATCACGGCGACGCGGTCGGCGATCCCGGCCACGACGCCGAGGTCGTGCGTGATCAGCACGAGCGCCCGCCCCTGCGTGCGGGCGTCGCGCAGCACCTCGAGCACCTGGGCCTGCACGGTCACGTCGAGCGCCGTGGTGGGCTCGTCGGCGATGAGCAGCGCCGGGTCGGCCATGAGCGCCATTGCAATGGCCACGCGCTGCCGCTGTCCGCCGGACAGTTCGTGCGGATATTGGCGCAGCCGTAGGCGCGGTTCCGGGATACCGACTGCCTCCAGGGAGGCGACGGCTCGCTCGCGGGCCTGCCGCCCGTCGAGCAATCTGCGGTCGGTGACGAACTCGGTGAGTTGCCGGCCGATGCTGAGGTGCGGCGTAAGCGAATTCATCGGGTCCTGGAACACCATCGCGACCCGCGTGCCGCGGTACGAGTTCAGGTCGCGCTCGCTCCGTCCGAGCAGCTCCTCGCCGCCGAGCCGCGCCGAGCCCCGGGCCTGGCCGTTCGCCGCCAGCAGGCCCAGGCAGGCGAGGAACAGCTGGCTCTTGCCGGAGCCCGACTCCCCTACCACGGCCAGGCATTCGCCGGCGTCGACTTCGAGCGAGACTCCGCGCACGGCGGGGACGCGGCCGTCCGGGGACTCGAAGTCCACGGCGAGATCGCGGATCTCGAGCAGCGGCCGGCCGGTCATCTCAGCGCTGCCGCGGGTCGAGCGCATCGCGCAGGCCGTCGCCGAGGAAGTTGAGACAGAGCAGGAGGGTCGCGAGCAGCGCCGACGGGATGAGCAGTTGCCAGGGTGCGCTCTCCATTTCGGCCGCGCCCTCGGCCACGAGTCGACCGAGGCTGGTGAGCGGCTCCTGCACGCCGAGGCCGAGAAAGCTCAGGAAGCTCTCGAAGAGAATGACCTGCGGCACCGTGAGCGTCGCGTACACGATCACGGTGCCCGCGACGTTCGGCACGATGTGGCGGGCGATGATCCGGTGCGCCGGCAGGCCGAGCGTGAGGGCGGCGTCGACGAACGGCTGGTGCCGGAGCGCGAGCGCCTGGCCGCGGACGATGCGCGCCATGGTGAGCCAGCCGACCGCGCCGATCGCGAGAAAGATCAGCCACAGGCTGCGGCCGAACACCACGGTGAGGATGATCACGAAGAACAGGTACGGCAGCGCGTAGAGCACGTCGACGACGCGCATCATCCAGCCGTCGACGCGGCCGCCGAGATAGCCCGCGGTCGCGCCCCAGGCGACGCCAATCACGAGGCTCACGGCTGTGGCGAGCAGCGCCACGAACAGCGACACCTGCGTGCCGGCCCACAGACGCACGAACAGGTCGCGGCCATTGCCGTCCGTGCCGAACCAGTGCCCGTTCGCGAGGGCCGGCGGCGAGGCGAGCGTGCCGAGCGACCAGTCCACCTGTTCGATCGTGTAACGGCTCAGCGCCGGCGCCAGGAATGACGCGAGCACGATGGTCGCGAGCACGCCGAGCGCCGCGAGCGCCGCCCGGTTGCGCCGCAGGCGCCGCCAGGCATCGGCCCACAATCCGCGGCGCGCGTCAGTCATGGCGGATCCGCGGGTCGAGCCAGCCGTAGAGCAGGTCGACGGCGAGATTGAGCAGCAGGATCAGCGCCGCATAGAACACGACCATGCCCATGACCAGCGTGTAGTCGCGGTTGATCGCTCCCTGCACGAAGTAGCGGCCGACGCCCGGCAGGCCGAAGACCTGCTCGACCACCAGCGAGCCCGTGAGCAGCGCCGCGGTCGCGGGACCGAGGAAGCTCACGACCGGCAGCAGCGTGGGCTTGAGTGCGTGGCGTCGCAGCACGGCGCCGCCGTCGAGACCCTTGGCCCGGGCGGTGCGGATGTACGGTGCCTGCAGGACCTCGAGCAGGCTGCCGCGGGTGAGGCGCGCGATGTAGGCGACGAAGGGCAGCGCGAGGGTCACGGCCGGCAGCACCATGTGACGCAGGCTGCCCGACTCCCAGCCAGCGACCGGCAGCCAGCCGAGCCGCACGCCGAAGACGAGTGCGAGCACCGGTGCGACGACGAAGTTCGGCACGGCGATCCCGACCAGCGCGAGCGCCATGACCGCGTGGTCGATCCAGCCGTTCTGCCGGCGCGCCGCCACGAGCCCGAGCGGCACGCCGAGCGCGAGCGCGAGCACGAGGGCCGTCGCGCCGATCCCGAGCGTGACCGGCAGGCCGCGCGCGATCAGTTCGCCGACGCTGAAGTCCTTGAGCCGGAACGATGGCCCGAGATCGCCCTGCACGAGGCCGGCGAGGTAGCGTCCGTACTGCACCAGCACCGGCTGGTCGAGACCGTAGGCCGCCTGCAGGTTCGCCGCGATCTCGGGCGGAATGGTCTGCTCCGCGTCGAACGGGCCGCCCGGCGCGAGACGCATGAGAAAGAATGCGACCGTGACGATCGCGAACAAGGTCGGCACGAGGCCGGCGAGGCGGCGCAGCGCGTAGCGCGTCACGGCCTGCCCGCCCTCACCCGCCGCCCTCCCGGCCCAGCAGCCCGAGGAACTCCCGCTCCTCCACGACGCGCACGCCGAGTTCCTGCGCCTTGCGCAGCTTGGAGCCCGGCTCGGCGCCGGTCACGAGCAGCGTCGTCTTGCGCGACACCGAGTCCGTGACCGTTGCACCGGCCACACGCGCTGCGGCACGGGCCTCGTCGCGCGTCAGCGACTGCAGCGTCCCGGTGATCACGACCACTTCGCCCGTGAGCGGCCCTTCGGCGCGCGGCCGCGCGCCCTCGGTCTCGGGCCAGCGGACACCCGCCTGCCGCAGCGCTGCAATCACCTGGCGATTGCGCGGCTCGTCGAAGAAGTCGCGCACGTGTGCCGCGACGACCGGGCCGACGTCGCGCACCTCCTCGAGTTCC
>CAZRKS010000066.1:6438-11932 GCA_964600315.1 uncultured Steroidobacteraceae bacterium
GGACAGATGAGCCCGCCGCTGCAGCGCGCCACGGCTTCGCCCTCGACGCGCGTGACGTGCGAGCCGCAGGCCGGGCAACGAGTGGGCAACTCGACGGGCCGGGCATCCGCCGGCCGCAGGTCGACGACGACGCGCACGACTTCCGGGATCACGTCGCCGGCCCGGCGCACGACGACCGTGTCGCCGATGCGCACGCCCTTGCGCTCGAGCTCGTCGATGTTGTGCAGCGTGACGTTGCTCACGGTGACGCCGCCGACGAACACCGGCTCGAGCCGCGCGACCGGGGTGAGCGCGCCGGTGCGTCCGACCTGGAACTCGACGTCGCGCACGACGGTCGTCTCCTCCTGCGCCGGGAACTTGTGCGCGATGGCCCAGCGCGGCGCGCGGGCGACGAAGCCGAGGTCGCGCTGCCAGTCGAGCCGATCCACCTTGTAGACGACGCCATCGATGTCGTAGCCGAGCGAGTCGCGACGCTCGCCGATCCGCCCGTAATAGGCCAGGCAGCCCTCGACGCCGTCCACGACGCCGATCTCGGGACAGGTGCGGAGCCCGAAGCCGCGCAGGGCGGCGAGGACTTCGCTGTGCCGCTTCGGTGCGGACCAGCCTTCGGTGGCGCCCGTGCCGTAGAAGAACAGGTCGAGCGACCGGGTCGCCGTGATCCCAGGGTCGAGCTGGCGCAGACTGCCGGCGGCGGCGTTGCGCGGATTGGCGAACGTCTTCTCGCCCTGCGCCGCCTGCCTCGCGTTGAGTTGCTCGAACGAGCGGCGCGTCATGAAGACCTCGCCGCGGACCTCGAGCACGGCCGGAGCCGGCTCGACGACCAGTCGCAGCGGTACGGAGCGGATGGCGCGGACGTTTGCGGTGACGTCCTCCCCCTTCGTGCCGTCGCCGCGCGTGGCGGCCTGCACGAGCAGGCCGCGCTCGTAGCGCACGCTGATCGCGAGCCCGTCGATCTTCGGCTCGGCCGAATAGCGGACCTCGGCCACGTCGAGGCGCTCGCGGACGCGGCGGTCGAAATCGCGCACGTCGTCCTCGGCGAAGGCGTTCTCGAGCGACAGCATCGGCACGGCATGCACGACCTCGGCGAACTCGCGCGACGCCACGCCGCCGACTCGCTGGGTCGGCGAGTCGGGCGTGACGAGCTCCGGGTGTGCCGCCTCGAGTTCGCGCAGTTCCGCGAGCAGCGCGTCGTAGCGGGCGTCCGAGATCTCGGGATCGTCGAGGACGTAGTAGCGATGGTTGTGATGCTCGATTTGCCGGCGCAGTTCCCCGGCGCGGCGGGCGGCCTGGGTGCTCATGCCGGCTGCGTCAGCGCGCCGCCCGCGCGACGACCCGCTCGCGGTCGAAGGCCAGCATCTCCTCGCGCAGCCGGGCGATGCGCTGCACGCCGAGCGGCGCGCCGCGCTCGTCCTGCACGTGGCCGCCGAGCCGGCCCGCGAGCGAGCGCGCGACGGCGAGCAGTTCTTCGAACGACTGCTGCGCCGGCAGTGGGCCGGGCAGCACCGCGAAGAGCGCCACGCCGGCGTAGGCTGCTCCGGCCATCGTCGCCGGATCGAACGTGCCGGGCTCGCGCAGGCTCGCCAGGCTCACGACGGGCCGGCCGACCGGGTCGAGGCGGTGGAAGATGTCATAGCGCCCGAATTCGAAGCCCTCGGCCAGCACCGCCTCGTGCAGCAGCGAGCCCTCGAATCGCGAGGGCGCCGGCGCCGTGACCCGGAGCGCCACGATGCGCTGCGCACGCGCGGCGACTGCATCCTCGGATTCGTCCTCGGGCTCCGCGGCCGGCGCGCTGGCGGGCTCGATCAGCGGCGGGGTGGCACGCTCTGCCGTCGGCGCCGTCAGTCGCTCGCCGAGGGTCGGCTCACGCCGTCCCGCGGACGCCGCCGTGGACGCCTCCACCGCCGCGCCGAGTTCGATGGCCGGGACCACTTCGTGGACGGCCGGCACGGCCTCCTCGAGCCGCACCTGCGGCTCGATGCGTGCCGGCGATTCCTGCTCGAGCGGCTGCGGCTCGTGGACCAACGGACGCACCGGTGCCGCGGCCCCGGAGCGCCGGCGGGACAGCGTGCCCCAGGCATAGATCCCGGCGATCAGCGCGACCCCGGCCGCCAGCAGTATCCAGCGCAGCTCCGACATCGGCGCTCGTCAGACCGCGGCCAGGCGCATGGCTTCCTCGACGTCGACCGCCACGAGGCGGGACACGCCCGGCTCGTTCATCGTCACGCCGAGCAGCTGGTTCGCGAGTTCCATGGTCGACTTGTTGTGCGTGACGAACACGAACTGCACGCGGCTCGACATCTCGCGGACGATGTCGCAGAAGCGGCCGACGTTGTTCTCGTCGAGCGGCGCGTCCACCTCGTCCAGCAGGCAGAAGGGCGCCGGGTTCAGCTCGAAGATCGAGAACACCAGCGCCACGGCGGTGAGCGCCTTCTCGCCGCCCGAGAGCTGCGAGATCGAGCTGTTCCGCTTGCCGGGCGGGCGCGCCATGATCGCGACGCCCGACTCGAGCACGTCCTCGCCGACCAGTTCGAGGTAGGCATGGCCGCCGCCGAACAGGCGCGGAAACTTCTCCTTCAGGCCGGCATTGACGCGGTCGAAGGTGTCCTGGAAACGGCTGCGCGTCTCGCGGTCGATCTTGCGCATCGCGTCCTCGAGCGTGGCGAGCGCGTCGTTCAGGTCCGCGAACTGCCGGTCGAGATACTCCTTGCGCTCGGACTGCTCGCGGAACTCGTCGATCGCCGCGAGATTGACCTGGCCGAGGCGCTCGATCTTCTCGCCGGCCTCCGCGAGGCGGACCTCCCAGCCGGCGACGCTGGCCTCGGCGACGAGCGCGGCCACGACGTCGGGAAGTTCGAGCCGCGTCGCCGCGAACTGCTCGAGCAGGGTCTCGCGGCGCAGGCGAAGTTCCTGCACCGAGAACTTCACGTTCTCCAGCAGGTCGCGGGCCTCCTGCACGGCGGCCTCCGTGCCCATGCGGCGCTCGTCGAGCTGGCGCAGGTTCGCATCGACGGCTTCCATCGCGCGGCGGGCAGCCGCCAGTTCCTCCTCGACCGCCACCCGGATCTGGAGGGCCGACTCGAGCGACTGCGCGAGTTCGATCGCCGCCGCCTCATTGGCCGCGACTTCCCGCTCGAGGTCGGTGCGCCGGCCGGCGAACTGGGCGATCTGGCTGTCGAGCCGCGCGACGCCGGCGCGCAGCGACTCGTAGCTGGCGCGGCGGGATTCGACGCGTATCGCCACCTCGCGGGCGGCGTTGCGCTGCTGCTCAGCGTGGCTGCGGCTCTCTCCGAGGCGCTGGCGGAGGGCTTCGCGCTCGGTCTCGAGGGCCCGGCGACGCTGGTCGAGCTCGGCCATCGCGTCGACGGCCAGCTCGAGCCGGCCGCGCGCCGAGCGATTGTCGGCGTTCGCCGACTCGAGCGCGTGCTCGCATTCGGCGAGCTCCGCGGCGAGTTGCTGCATGCGCGCGGAGCGCTGCTCGGAACGCGCGCGCAGGCCGTCGAGCTGCGAGCGCAGCGCCATGTGCGCGGCGCCGGTCTGGGCGAGCTGCGACTGCTCGGCCGCGAGCCGGTCCTCGGTGCCACGGACACCGGCGCGCTGCGTGTCGAGCCGCTCGTCGAGCGAGCGCAAGCTGTCCTGTTGGCGTTCGAGATCCGCACGGTGGCGCCGGAGTTCGTGCTCGCGCTCGATCACGCCCTCATGCGCGTCCCGGTCGCGGCTGACGCGCAGCCAGTCCGGGCCGATCCAGATCCCGTCCCGGGTGATCACCGACTCGCCCGCGCGCAGCTGGGCGCGCAGCGCCAGCGCCTCGGCGAGCGAATCCGTGGCGAAAATGCCGGCGAACAACGCGTCGAGGCCGCTCGGGCCCTGGACGCGCGCGCGCAGCCGATCCGCGCCGTGGACGTTGCCGGCGCCTCCCGGGCTGCCGGAGAAGAACGTCACGGTGCCGGCGGCGAGGCTTTCGAGCATGCCGGCAACGTCGTCGATCGAGTCCACGCAGACGGCTTCCAGGTACGAGCCGAGCACGGTTTCGACGGCCCGTTCCCAGCCGGCATCGACCGAGAGCTGCTGGGCGAGACGCACATTTCCGTCGAGTCCGCGGGCCTTCAGCCAGTCGACGACCTTGCCCTGGCCCTGGCCGAGGGCCGCTCGCTGCAGGGCCTCGAGCGACACGATGCGCCCTTCCGCCTGCTGCATCTCGCGCCGCGCCGACTGCGCGGCCTCGGCGAGTTCGCGCTCGCGGGTGCGCTCAGACTGCAGGTCGGCAACGAGCCGGGCGATGCGCTCGCGCGCCGCCTCGAGTTCCGCGCGCGCCGTCGCCTCCGAACCCTCGGCCTCGACCAGCGCCGCCGCGACGTCCGCCGCCGACAGCGCACTGTGTTCCTGCGCGGCTCGCTCGCGCTGCGCCGCGAGTCGCCGCAGCTGGTGGTCCATCTCGCCGAGCCGGGCGCGCTCGGCTTCCGCGGACGAGGAGGCGGCGCGCAGCTCGTGGTTGAACGCTTCCCACTGTTCCTGCCACGCGTGCATCGCGGTCTCGGCTTCCGCCAGCCGGGCGACGGCACCCTCTTCCTCGGCGCGCGCGGCTTCGAGCGACGGACCGAGTTCGGCGAGCAGCGTCTCGAGCAGCCCGGACTGCTCGAGGTCGCGCGTGCGATGCGCGTCGGCCTCCTGCAGGCCCTGGGCGATCTGCTCGAGCTCCTGGCGCTGGCGGCTGCGGATGTCGCGCGCGTGTTCGATGGCCTGCTCGGTCCGCGCAATCTCGGCGCCCACCTTGTAGTGGCGGCCCTGCACCTCGCCGAGAGCCTCGCCGTGCGCGTCGTGGTCCTGCCGCGCGCGCTCGATTGCCGCTTCGACGGAACGCTGCTCCGCGAGCGCCGACTGCAGCGCGAGATCGCGTTCGCCCAGGATCGCCTGGCGCGCGCCCGCCTCGCTCTCCACCTCGCGCAGACGCAGGGCGAGCAACTCCGCGTGCAGCTGGCGCTCCTCCTGCTTCAGCGTCTGGTAGCGACGGGCCGTGGCGGCCTGACGCTGCAGGTGACGCAGTTGCTTCTCGACCTCGTCGCGCAGGTCACCGAGACGCGCCAGGTTCTCGCGGGTGTGCGCGATGCGGCTCTCGGTCTCGCGGCGCCGCTCCTTGTAGCGCGAGATGCCGGCCGCTTCCTCGAGGAACGCGCGCATCTCGTCCGCCCTGGCCTCGATGACCCGCGAGATCATGTTCTGCTCGATGATCGCGTAGCTGCGCGAGCCGAGACCCGTGCCCAGGAAGAGCTGCGTGATGTCCTTGCGCCGGCAGCGTGCGCCGTTCAGGAAATACGACGACTGCCCGTCGCGCGACACCACGCGCTTCAGCGACACCTCGGCGTAGCCGGCATACTCGCCGCCGAGCTTGCCGTCGGCGTTGTCGAAGATCAGTTCGACGGAGGCATTCCCGACCGGCTTGCGCGAGCCCGAGCCGTTGAAGATGACGTCCGCCATCGAATCGCCGCGCAGGTGCTTG
>CAZRKS010000067.1:0-11881 GCA_964600315.1 uncultured Steroidobacteraceae bacterium
CGCCCGCGGACGTCGTCACCCAGGAGCACGTCCCCTTGCGAGAGCGCGGCCTGGATCTCCTCGAGAATCCCCTGTTCGCCTGCCATCATCTCCCCCGCCCGCAGCGGATGCGTGGCCCGCCGTCGCAGTGCAGTCCCGCTCACCCGCGAGTCGGTTCGCACTTTGCTTTCGCCGAGGATGATGCACGGGCCGCGGTGGCGGCGGTTTGACAATTCACGCCGAGCGTTTGATTTTTCGCGCCAGGCGGCCGAACCGAAATCCATCGCCCGGCCAGCAGGGGTGCCATCGCTGACCTGCGGAGCGAACTCGCGCGGACTTTGTGGATGACACCGTTGATGCTAGTCTGCATCAATATTGATGCGAGATGGCGCACGTGAGAACGACGATCACGATCGATGATGAACTGTTCCGCAAGGCCGTCGAGGTCGCGGATCCCGGCATGGACAAGGCCGAGATCGTCCGCGAGGCCATGCGCGTGTTCGTGCGGATCCAGTCAGGCAAGCGACTGGCGGCGCTCGGTGGCGCGGTGCCGCGCATGCGGGACATCCCGCGTCGTCGGGCAGCGGGCCGCACCGTGCGATGAATGCCGTACTGGTCGACACGTCGGTGTGGGTCGGTCACTTCCGGCGTACGAATCCAGTGCTGAGGTCATTGCTCGAGAATGACCGTGTTCTCTGTCATCCGCTGATCGTGCTCGAATTGGCGTGCGGTACGCCGCCGGCCCCCCGCAGGCGGACGCTGAGTGACCTCAGGATGCTGCGGCAGGCCAAGGTTGCGACGACCGATGAGGCGCTGGCACTGATCGAGGCTGAGAGGCTGTACGACAATGGTTGCGGTGCGGTCGACATCGCGTTGCTGGCGTCCGCGCTGCTGACGCGGAGCTCGCGGCTATGGACCGCCGACAGGAATCTCGAGGCGTTGGCCGAGCGTTGCGGCATCGCATTCGAGGCGTCCGGTCATTGACGAGGGGAGGTGAGCCCCAGGCAATTTCGGACAGTTCCACTGCGCGCGCCTGCCAAACGCTCATGGAAACGTCCGTGGCAGTCATGGTCGTCGACGAGTGCCGCGTCGCCTTCCTTGAATGTGAAGGTCAGTCGCCAGTTGCTGCTGACACTCGCCCTGCGCCCATTGCACTATTCGACGTGCGCGAAATCCCGGGAATTCCAAATCCATGCGCTGGCTTCTGCTCTATGTCGGCGGAGTGCTGCTCGCGGTCCTGATGCTGCTCTACGGGCTCGGGCAGGGGATCGGTGGTTGCGACGTCTGCGAAGACCGCGGCCATGGCGGATGGTGCTGGTTCTGTACGGGTCCCGGGCAGATCGCCTACGTCTTGATCGCGACGTCCGGAGTCTGGGTCACGGCGCTGCTGCAGTTGCGCAGCCGATGGCGCGCCCGCCGGCGTGAGCTCTACGGTGACGGCGAACGGTAGGTCCGAAGTACGGGCGACTCGCGGCGGCCGCCCGGGCGCTATTCGGGCTTCAGCGTCGTGTTCTCGAGCAGCACCTGGTACTTCACGCCCATGCCGATGTCGACGTCGGTGTTGACCACGCCGCGCGCCGTCACCAGCGCGCCGGCCCGCACGGTGTCCTTGGTCGTGGCGACGAGGTCGTTGGTGCCATTGGCGGCCGCGCCCGATCCGTCCCGGAGGTGCACCCAGTTCTTGCCCATGATGTTCGAGGCAAACTTGACGACCTTGCCGCGCACGGCAACGGTCTTGCCCTTGAGCTGCGCCTTCTGCGCGTAGACCTCGGCGACGGTGCGAGCGTCCGGTCCGGTCGCCTTGGCGACCTTCTCGACCGGCTTGTCGTCGACCTTGGGTGCGCCCGTGTGCGGCGATGCGGTCGGGGCCGTCGCCGTCGCCGGCGCCGCCGCCGCGCTCGTGCCGGCCAGCGTCCCGAAGACGATCTGGTCGAACTTGCGGTTGAGCGTCTTGCTCTCGAAGTCCTTGATCAGCGCCGGGTTCTCGATGGTGACCTGCGTACCGGTCTTGACCGGGGTCTTGAGCACCGCCGCCCAGAGTTCGCCTTTCTTCGTCTTGAGGCGCAGGTAGGTGTACGGATCCGCGTCACGGGCCTCCAGGACTTCGCCGCTCACCGACGGAACGGTGGCGGACTGCGCGGTCGTTGGGGTGGCCGGCTGCGCCGTCGACGCGGCTCCAGCGAACAGGACGAGCAGGGTCGCGGTGAAAAGTCTCATGGGCAGGCAGTCCTCGCGCGGGATGTCGGAAACGCGGGGAGGGGCGGAAAGCCGCCCCTCCACGAGGTGGCATCTTATCAGTCCGGCGGCGGTCGGCGGGCGAGACCGAGGCGGCGCAGCTTGCGGTAGAGCGTGCGTTCGCTGACGCCGAGCTGCGCGGCGAGTTCGCGGCGACTGCCGGCCTGCCCCCGGAGCGCAGACCGCAGTGCCTGGCGCTCGGCGTCCACCAGCGTCGCGGGTTCGCCGCGCGGCCCGCCGAGGAGTGCGGCTGGCAACTGCTCCGGTTCGATCACGTCGCCATCCGCGAGCAAGCTCGCCCGTTCGAGGATGTTGCGCAGTTCGCGGACGTTGCCGGGAAAGTCGGCCCGTTCGAGCAGTTCGAGGGCCGTCGCGCTCAGGCGGCGGGGCCGCCCCGGGGCGATGCGTGCCAGCAGCGACCGGGAGAGCAACGGGATGTCCGCGCGGCGTTCGCGCAGCGGCGGCAGTTCGACCGGGAAGGCCGAAATGCGGAAGTAGAGGTCGCTGCGGAAGCGCTCCTCGCGCACGAGCTTGCCGAGATCGCGGTGCGTGGCGGCGATCAGGCGGAAGTCGGCGTGCAGCGGTTCGATGCCGCCGACCCGGCGGAAGGCTCCGGTCTCGAGCAGCCGGAGCAGCTTGACCTGCAGCCCGAGCGGGATGTCGCCGACCTCGTCGAGGAACAGTGTCCCGCCTGCGGCCGCCTCCACGAGCCCCGTCTTGCGCGCGAGCGCCCCGGTGAACGCGCCGCGCTCGTGGCCGAAGAGTTCACTCTCGAACAGTGTCTCGGCGAGCCCGGAGCAGTCCACGGCCACGAAGGGCGCCGCCGCGCGCGTGCTCGCCTCGTGGATGGCGCGAGCGACCATTTCCTTGCCGGTGCCGGTCTCGCCGAGGAGCAGCACCGAGGTGTCCGTCGGCGCGACGCGCGCGACCAGTGCGAGCATGCGGGCGAAAGCCGGGGCGCGGCCGACCAGGCCTTCGCTGGAACTCGTGGCGTGCGTCGACGGCAGCGCCCGCAGGCTCTCGACGAACAGCCAGCGGCCCGACCCGCTGGAGCGGACCGGCGTGAGTTCGACCTGCACGTGCTCGCTGCCGCGCGGCGTGTGGTGCACGTGCAGCACGCGCGCCAGGTGTCCGCTGCGGCGCGCCGCGTTGAGCGGGCACGACTCGCCGGACTGGTCGCAGGGGCGGTCGTAGCCATGCGATACCTCGTGGCAGCGACGGCCGACCGGTGTCTCCGCACCGGCGTACCGCTCTCGATAGGCGCGATTCGCGGCGACGATGCGGTAGTTCGAGTCCATGACGATGCGGGGCTCCGGGAGCCCCTCCAGGAAGGACTCGAGCTCGACGGGGATCCTGCGGCGTTCGCTGCCCATGGCGCGCTCCCTGACGATATTGGCAGAAGTGTATGCCATTTCAGGCAGTTGCTGGGCACCTGCGACGCAGGCGTCGTCCGGCCCGCGGCGCAGCCCATTGATCTGCCTCGGAACCCTCGCCGCCCGCCGCGTGGCACGACCCATGCATGTCTCCGGGGCGCCAATACATAAGGAACTTCTAAAGTAACGAGTTCTGATGCATCTCGCCGTCCGACGGACCCGCAGGGGGCCGGGCGGCCTCGCCGGACTCCAGGAGCGGTCTCATGAAATCCAGTCATCTCTTCAAGCGGACGCTCAGCGTCCTTGCGCTCGCGGCGCTCACGGGCGCCTTCGTCGCCGGCTGTTCGGGTGACGACGGCAAGGACGGCGCGGCTGGCGCCACCGGCGCCACCGGCGCCACGGGCGCCACCGGGGCCACGGGCTCGTCCGGCATCAACTGCTGGGATCTCAACCAGAACGGTGTCGCCGACCTCGCCACGGAGGACGTCAACAAGGACGGCAAAGTGGACGTCTACGACTGCCGCACGCCGTCCGGCGGCTACGACGTCGTGAGCCTGCACAAGGGCTACTTCACGGAGAACACCTACACCGGCACCAGCCAGTGCCTCGCCTGCCACGGCAAGACCGGCGACGACGTGATGCGCACGGCCCACTGGAAGTGGGAAGGCACGGTCGCCGGCATCAAGGGGTTCGCCGGGACGATCCACGGCAAGAAGGACATCATCAACAACTTCTGCCAGGCGGTCCCGGGGAACGAGGGCCGCTGCTCGCAGTGTCACATCGGCTACGGCTGGCAGGACAAGAGCTTCAACTTCGGCAACCCGAAGAACATCGACTGCCTCGCCTGCCACGACCAGACCGGCACGTACAAGAAGGTCGCGGCGCCGAGCGCGACGCAGCCGGTCGCCGGTGGACCGGACATGACCGCGGACGCGCTGCAGAAGGTCGCGCAGAGCGTGGGCATGAACGGCGGCATCCCGCCGCGTTCGACCTGCGTGTTCTGTCACAGCCGCGCGGGCGGCGACGACAACGTCAAGCACGGCGACATCTCGACGCGCATGGCGCTCCTGCCGCCGGCGGACCCGAACGCCGACGTGAGCACCTACCTGCACCGCAGCGAAGACGTGCACATGGGCGTCGACCCCAAGGCCACGGGCACGCAGAAGAAGGGCGGCGACATGAAGTGCGTCGCCTGCCACCAGGTGAAGAAGGACGCCTCGGGCAACATGATCGACCACGGCATCGGTGGCTTCATGTTCCACTCGGTGGACGAGGGCGTGATGAAGGACTGCACGGACTGCCACTCCGCGAGCGTCCACGTCGGCACGAAGGCCGAGAACCTGCTGAAGACGCACGACCGGCTGGCGTGCCAGGTGTGTCACATCCCGGCGATCTCGCGCAAGGTGTCCACCTACATCGACTGGCGCTGGTCGCTCGCCGGTTCTGACACGCGTCCGGCCGCCTGCGCCGCCGAGCCGCTCGGCACCGGCAACCGCTCGACCTACAGCAAGCTGAAGGGCTGCTTCAAGTGGGCGACGAACGTGCGGCCGACGCTGCGCTACTACGACGGCCAGTGGAACCGAGTGATCATGGGGTTCAACGACAAGTACACGAAGCTCCCGATGGACCTCGGCTCGCCCACGGCGACCTACAAGACCGCGGGCGCCATGATCTACCCGTTCAAGAAGATGACCGGCAACCAGGCGTTCGACAAGAACAACAAGACGGTGCTGGTGCCGCACCTGTGGGGCGGCGTGACCGGACCGAACCCGTACTGGACGAAGTTCGACTGGAACCTCGCGCTGCTGGACGGCGCGGCCTATTCGCCGGCCTACAACGCAGGCGTGCAGGTCTACACCGGGCAGTACGAGTTCCTCGACACCGTGATGCTGCTCAAGGTCGACCACGAAGTCGCGCCGAAGGAGCAGGCCCTCGGCTGGAACAACGGCTGCGGCGACTGCCACTTCAGCGGCCAGATCGACTGGCCGGCGCTGGGATGGACTCGTGACCCGACGGATGGCGGCACCCAGACCCTGCCCTGATTGACCCCCTGGCGTCGCGTGTGACGCCTTGCGCCCGCACTTCACGGTGCGGGCGCAATTTTTTCTGACGCGCCGCGCTCAGCGCGCCGCCGCCGCCTTCGCCTCGAGCGCCTCCCAGCGCGCGTAGGCCGCCTCGAGCTGCGTCGCGATCGCCGTCGCACGCTCGCCATCGGCCCGCATCTGCGCGACGCCCTGCTTGTGGTAGTCCCCGCTGCTCATGCGCGCGTCGATCTCGCGCTGCTCGGCCTCCAGCGCCTCGATCTCCGCGGGCAGCGCCTCGAGGTCCCGCTTCTCCTTGTAGGAGAGCTTGCCCGGCGCGCTCTCTTTCTTCCGCTCCGGCGGGGGAGAAGAAACCGGTGAATGGCAGCGATCTTCCCGAGTTTCCGGGGCGGGTCGTTGCGCGAGCCAGTCGCTGTAGCCGCCCACGTACTCGCGCCAGCGGCCGTCGCCCTCGGCCGCGAGCGTCTGTGTCACGACGTTGTCGAGGAACGCGCGGTCGTGGCTCACCAGCAGCACGGTGCCCGGGTAGTCCTGCAGCGTGGCCTCGAGCAACTCGAGCGAATCGATGTCGAGGTCGTTGGTGGGTTCGTCCAGCACCAGCACGTTGGCCGGACGCGCGAAGAGCCGCGCGAGCAGCAGCCGGTTGCGTTCGCCGCCCGACAGCATCTTCACCGGGGAATCGACGCGCTGCGGCGGGAACAGGAAGTCGCCGAGGTAGCTCACGACGTGGCGGCGCTCGCCGGCGGTCTCCACCCAGTCCGACGTCGGGCTGACCGTCTCGGCCACGCTGCGCTCGAGATCGAGCTGCGCGCGTAGCTGGTCGAAATACGCGACCTGAAGGTTCGTGCCGTGGCGCACCGTGCCGGAGTCGGGCGGCAGCCCGCCGAGGATCAGCTCGAGCAACGTCGATTTGCCGGCGCCGTTCGGTCCGATGAGTCCGATGCGGTCGCCACGCAGGATACGGAGCGAAAGGTCGCTCACGATCCGGCGCTCACCGAACGCCTTCGTGACGTGGTCCAGTTCCGCGACCAGCCGGCCCGAGCGCTCGCCCGCGTCGAGCGTGAGCCGCACGCTGCCCTGGCGCTCGCGCCGCGCCGCCCGCTGGGAGCGCAGTTCCTCGAGGCGCCGAACGCGGCCGGCATTGCGCGTGCGCCGCGCCTCGACGCCCTTGCGGATCCAGACTTCCTCCTGCGCCCAGAACTTGTCGAAGCGCCGGTGCTCGAGGGCCTCGGCGGCGAGCTGCTCCGACTTGCGGCGCTCGTAAGCCGCAAAGTTGCCCGGGAACGAACGCAGCAGTCCGCGGTCGAGTTCGACGATGCGAGTGACGACCCGGTCGAGAAACGCCCGGTCGTGCGTGATCACGATCGCCGCCGGTCCCTCGAGCAGCAGTTCCTCGACCCGCGTGATGCCGTCGATGTCGAGGTGGTTGGTCGGCTCGTCGAGCAGCAGCAGCGCCGGCTCGAGCGCGAAGGCGAGCGCGAGGGCGGCGCGTTTGCGCTCGCCACCCGACAGCGACCGAGGGTCGAGTCCTTCGTCGAGGCCGAGCCGGTGCAGGAACTCGACCAGCCGGACCTCGGTCCGCCAGCGCGCCCGGTCGTCCGCCATTCCGTCGATGTCGCCGCGCGCCGCCAGGGACGCGCGCAGGCTGGCCGCGTCCGGCAGCCGGGGTTCCTGTTCGACGAGCACGACCCTGAGCCCGTCCGGCCGCTGCAGTTCCCCGTCGTCGAGCGCCAGCGTGCCGGCGATGACGTTGAGCAGCGACGACTTGCCGGCGCCGTTGCGGCCGATCAGCCCGATGCGTTCGCCGGGCTCGACCGCGAGCGAAGCGCGATCGAGCAGCGGGTGCAGTCCGAAGGCGAGTTCGGCATCCCTGAGCGTGAGCAGCGACATGAGGCGCGCGAGCATCGCACAGCGCAGGCCGCAACGACAGGCAATGTGACGCGTCCGCTGCGGATATCCCTCATGAATTTTGCCTTGCGCGCTGCTCTCATCCGGCCGAAACGACCGGGGGAGTCATCGTGGACGATCGTATCGCTCGTCTCGAAGTCGCCATCGAGCAGCTTCGGTCAGCCGTCCGGTCGTTGCAGCAACGCATTGAGGTGCTGGAGGCACATCGCGGCGGTGTGTCGAGCCCGGGTGCCGACGTCGACGCCACCGGCGCGACCGAGGTGCAGTCGAAGGGCGTCGCCGCCGCCGCGACTAGGCGCGACCCGTACTATCCGATCGTCATACTGACCCTCATCGGCCGGCTCTTCCTCGTCCTGGCCGGCGGGTTCTTCCTGCGGGCCATGACGGAGGCCGGCGTGCTCGCGGTGCCCGTGGGCATCGCGTCCGCCTTCACGTACGGGCTCTTGTGGCTGATCCTCGCGGACCGCGCCGGACGACGGCAGCAGATCACGAGTTCGGTCTTCCATGCGCTGGCCGCCGCGCTCGTGGCGTTCCCGCTGCTGGTGGAGGCGACCACCCGCTTCAGGGTGCTGGATGCAGGCGTCAGTGCACTGGTTCTGACCGCGCTGACCGCCGGCTTCCTCGCCGTCGCCTCGCGCCAGCGGCTGCAGGCGATCGCCTGGATCACGGCCCTCGCGGCCGTGCCGACCAGCGTCATCCTGCTCATCAAGACCGCCGCGATCGGCGAGTTCGGTCTGTACCTGATCGCGCTCGGCGTCGCCACCCTGTGGGCCGCCTATCTGCTCCAGTGGCACTGGCCGCGCTGGCTGGTGGCGCTGGCGGCGGACCTGGTCGTCGTCGGCGTGACGGTGCGAGCTTCTTCACCGATACACCAGGATGTCATCCCGGTCGCCCTTCTGTTGCAGCTCTCGCTGCTGGGCAGCTACCTGGCGAGCGTCGCGATCCGCACGCTCGCGCAGGGCCGCGACCTGTCGGTGTTCGACGTCGTGCAGACAGCCGTTGCGCTGGCCCTCGGCTTCGGCGGCGCCGTCTACCTGGCTCGGCCGGGCGGAGCGCTGCCCGCCGTTCTCGGTCTCGCCGGCCTGGTCCTCGGCACGGCGAGCTACGCAGCCGTGCCCGTGTTGGTCGACCGGCAGGAGGCTTCCGCGCGCAAGGTGTACTACTACACGACGCTGGGCCTGGTGCTCGTGCTCGGCGGTCTTGCGCTCGATCTGCGCCCGCCATGGCTGGGCCCGATCCTGGCCGTGCTCGCCGTGGCGACCACGGGTCTGTGGGCCCGCCGCGGGCGGCTCTACTGGCTGCTGCACGGCGCTTCCTACCTCGTCGCCGCCGGGCTGGTGTCCGACGCATTCGGCTACGCGGGTCTCGCGCTCGCAACGAGCCCGTCCGGGCCGTGGCTCTTGCCCGATGCGGCCATGCTGAGCGTGCTCGCCGCCGGCGCACTCGCCGCCTGGTTCGCCGCCTCGCGGCCGGCCCCGCAGGGAGGCTTCGTGGCCAGCGGGTTCAGATTCGTCATCGTTCTCGTTCTCGTCTGGTTGGCCAGCGGCTGCGTCGCGGGTTACCTCGCGCCGTTGGTGGCGGCCCAGCCCGATCGGAGCGTCGACGCCGGAGCGCTCGCCACCGTCCGCACCGGCGTGCTCGCCGTCGCCACGCTGGTGACCGCGTGGATCGCCCGCCGGGGGCGCTGCCACGAGTGGGCCTGGCTGGTCTATCCGCTGCTCGTCGGCATCGGGCTCAAGATGGTCGTGCAGGACTTCAAGGACTCACGACCCGCGACTCTGTTCATCGCGCTGGCGCTGTATGGCGCCGCGCTGATCCTGGCGCCGCGCCTGAAGCGGGTGGCGAAGGCGCTGCGGGGGAGCGCTGCGGACTCGTGAGAATCACTTAGATCGACGCGAGCGGGGAAGTCCTAACATCGGCGGCAACCTGCCTGCGTCCTGTTCGGCCTCGACAGGGGGAGCGCATGCGTAGCGATGACCCGTCCGGCTCGGAGGTGGCGTCGTGAAGTTACCCGAGCAGGTGACGCGCCTCGGCGCCGTCATTCTCGCCATCCTGGCGGTGGTCCTGCTGCTGCGCTTCGTCGTGCTGCCGCCGTCCATGTTTTCGGCAAAGCCGCACCAGGCCGCGAAAGTCGTTCGCGAGACGGCGAAGCCCGTGCGCTACGCCGGGATGCTGACCTGTCGCGAATGCCACGCGGAGGAATACGACACCAAGCTCGGGGCGCAGCATCGCGGCATCGGCTGCGAGAACTGCCATGGCCCCGCGGCTGCGCACGTGGCCAGCAAGGACGACGAGTCCGTGGTCCCGCCGAAGCACCGGGACCGCGAGTTCTGCCTCGGCTGCCACGGCTTCGTCGCGTCGCGGCCCGATGGCTTCCCACAGGTCGACGGGCAGAGGCACCACGCGCGCAAGCGCTGCGTCAGCTGCCACGATCCGCACGATCCGACGCCGGATGAGGCGCCGCAGGACTGCGGCGGCTGCCACGGACGCATCGCCCGCCTCGAGGCGCAGTCGGTGCACTCGCAGCTCGCGTGCAGCGAATGCCACCAGGTCGCCGAACAGCACCTGACCGAGCCGCGCTCGGCGCTGCCCGGCAAGCCGTCGACCCGCGATGCCTGCGCCCGTTGTCATGAGCCGGCATCGACCGACGCCGCGGCTGCGAAGTCGCGCGTCGACTTCGCCACGCACGGTCGCACGTTCGTGTGCTGGGAGTGCCACTACGCGCACCTGCCGGAGGGGCCCAAGTGAACAAGCGTGAGTTCCTGAAGGACGCGATCCTGTTCTTCCCCGCGGCCGGCGTGCTGCAGGCACTGGCCTGCAGGGTCGAGGGCAAGGAGCTGTCGGCGTCTGCGACCACGGCGTACGACCCGTCGCGGCACTGGTATGGCATGGGCGTGGACGTCGACAAGTGCATCGGCTGCAACCGCTGCGTCGAAGCCTGCAAGGCCGAGAACGGCGTTCCGGACGAACCGTATTTCTTCCGCACCTGGATCGAGCGCTACACGATCCACGCCAGCGGCGACGTGACGGTGGAGTGCATCAGCTCCCGGAC
The DNA here is from genome assembly GCA_964600315.1 of uncultured Steroidobacteraceae bacterium. Lineage (GTDB taxonomy): Bacteria > Pseudomonadota > Gammaproteobacteria > Steroidobacterales > Steroidobacteraceae > RPQJ01. The sequence goes on from CAZRKS010000067.1 coordinate 10,590, forward strand.
GCCGGAGCAGCGGCTCGCCGAGCAGAACGCGCCGGTCGATCCGGGCGTGCTGCGCACCTTCTTCGTGCCCAAGCTGTGCAACCAGTGCGCGAACCCGCCGTGCGTGCAGGTGTGTCCGGTCGGCGCCACCTTCCAGACCCGCGACGGCGTGGTGCTCGTGGACGAGACGCGCTGCATCGGCTGCCGCTACTGCATCCAGGCTTGCCCGTACGGCGCGCGCTTCCTCAATCCGTACACGCGCACGGCCGACAAGTGCACGTTCTGCTATCACCGCGTCACGAAGGGCCTGCTGCCCGCGTGCGTCGAGGTGTGTCCGACCGAGGCGCGGATCTTCGGCGACCTCGAGGCCCGGTCGGACCGCCTGGTGCGCTTCCAGCGGGAGAACGACATCAGCGTCTTGAAGCCCGACCTCAACACCGAACCCAAGGTGCGTTACGCGAAGCTCGACGGAGAAGTGCGATGAGCGGCAGCGTCCCCTCCGGCCTGTACGAGCAGCTGGCCCACCAGCTGGACCAGGTGACCGGCTTCATCTACCCGAACGAAGTCGAGACGCACTGGTCCATCCTGATCGTCGTGTACCCGTACCTCACGGGCATCGTGGCCGGCGCCTTCATCCTCGCGTCGCTGGTGAAGATCTTCAACGTCGTCGAGGTGCAGCCGATCTACCGGTTGTCGCTGCTCACGGCACTGTCGTTCATGCTGATCGCCGGTCTGCCGTTGCAGCTGCACCTCGGCCATCCCGAGCGGGCTTACGAGATCTTCATGACCCCGCAGCCGACCTCGGCGATGGCGATGTTCGGCTTCGTGTACCTCTGGTACCTGCTCGGCATCCTGCTGATCGAGGTCTGGCTGGAATATCGCGAGCAGCTGGTCCTGATGGCGCGGGACTCCACGGGTCTGCGCAGGCTCGTCTACCGTGCGCTGTCGCTGTATTCGAACGACGTGAGCCCGGAAGCGGTGGCCTGGGACCACCGGGCGAGCAAGATCATCACGGTGGTGGGCATCCCGTCGGCGTTCCTGCTGCACGGCTACGTGGGGTTCATCTTCGGCTCGATCAAGGCGAACCCCTGGTGGGGCAGCGTGCTGATGCCGATCGTGTTCCTGATGTCGGCGATCGTGTCCGGCATCGCGATGGTGATGCTCGTCTACATGGTGATCAGCCTGCTGCGCAACGACCGGATCGACATGCGCTGCCTCGACAAAGTCGGACTGTTCCTGCTCGTCGCCATCATCGTCGACTTCGCGCTCGAGGCGCTCGACTACATCCACCGCATCTACCAGAGCGAGGAGTC
>CAZRKS010000068.1:0-11817 GCA_964600315.1 uncultured Steroidobacteraceae bacterium
GGCCAGGGCATGCTGCGCGCGATCGCCTACGGCACCGAACTCAACATGGCCTATCCGCCGCGCCCCAAGGATCCCGCGATCGCGTGGGAGCCGGACTGGAACGTCAAGATCCGCGTGAAGTCCATGAGCACGACGATGATGGGCATGGAGGGCGACGCGGGCATGCCGGGTGGCGACATGGGCGATACCGGCGACATGACCGACGCGCCCGCGCCGACCGAGGGCGAGGCCGCCCCGCCGCCCGAGGAAAAGAAGAAGAAGAGCAAGTGGAATCCGCTCGACATCGTCAAGGACGCCGTCGACCACATTCCGTAGCCGACGAGCGCTCGCGGCGTCCCCCTCAGGCGGTCGTCGCGAGCTCGAGGTCGACGGGCGTGCCGTTCAGGACGGCCGTGCCGGTCAACGCGTCGACGCGCTGCTCGTCGATCACGTCGTTGATGCTCACGCCCGGAGTGCGCACGGCCACCGACAGACGCACGCCGGGGCGATCGTGACCCCAGCCGTGCGGCACGCATACCACGCCGGGCATCATGTCGTCGGTCACTTCCGCGACGAGTTCGATCGCACCGACGCGTGAACGGAGCCGCACCCGCGCACCGTCGGCGATGCCTCGTGCCGCGGCGTCGACCGGGGCGATGAGGAGCGTGCAGCGCGGCTTGCCCTTCACCAGCCGCTGGCTGTTGTGCAGCCAGGAGTTGTTGCTGCGGACGTGACGCCGGCCGATCAGCGCGAGCGCGGGCGGCGGCTCGGCCAGCCTGCGCGCGGCTCGCTCGAGGTCCTGCAGGCACGGCTCCGGAGCGATCTGGATGCGCCGGTCGGCGGTCGCGAGGCGCCGCGGCAGTCCGGGCCGCAGCGCACCGAGATCGACGCCGTGCGGCGCGTCGCGCAGCCGTTGCAGACTGAGTCCCTGGGGACGCCGGTCCGGCGACTCGAGTTGCGCCCGCATGGCCTGAAACCCGGGCAGCCGCGCGAGCATCCGCAGCGCACCGCGATTCTCCTGGCCGTAGATGCCCGTGCGCAGCATCCAGTCGAGCAGGCCGTCCGGACCGAGACGCTTCGCGACGCCGCGCCGTGCGCCGGCGAGAACGCGTGCCATGCCGGGCGGCGTGCCGAGCCGGAGCGTCAGTTCAGAGAGAATCTCGTGATCGTGCAGCGCCCCGGCGGGCCGCTCGAACAGCGGCGGCGCGTACTTCGCCACGTTGCGCACCGCGAATCCGCTCAATGCGACGTCGTAGTGGCTGCGCTCGAGCGGACTCGTGGGCGGCAGGATCAGCTGCGCGTGGCGCGTGGTCTCGTTGAGGTAAGGGTCCACCGCGACCATGAACTCGAGGTCCGCGAGCGCGGCGTCGAGTCGCCGCCCGTTCGGCGTCGAAAGCACCGGGTTGCCGGCGAATGTGACCAGCGCGCGCACCTGCCCGGGTCCCGGCGTCAGGATCTCGTCGGCGAGCGTCGCGACCGGAAGCTCGTTGCTGAATTCCGGCAGGTCGCGCACCCGCGAGCGGAACCTGCCGTAGTGGCCCCGCGACCCGTAGGCGCGCGTCAGGTCGACCGCCGGCTCGGGAAACATCGTCCCGCCCTCGCGGTCGAGGTGCCGCGTGAGGAGGTTCAGGCACTGGATCAGCCAGATCCCGAGCCCGCCGAACTCCTGCGTGCAGGCGCCGACGCGGCCATAGACGAGTGCCCGCGGCTCGGCCGCGATTTCGCGCGCCAGCCGGGCGATGCGCTCGCGCGGCAGACCGCAGCGCGCCGCCAGCTCGTCGGGATCGAATCGCGCCACCGCGTCTTCGAGCCGGGCGACGCCGTCGAGGTGCGGCGCGAGGTGCCCCGCATCGACGAGCTTCGCGGTGAAGATTTCCTGCAGGAGCCCGAGCAGGAGGTAGACGTCGGTGCCCGGGCGGATCGGCAGGTGCTCGTCGGCGATCCGAGCCGACTCCGTGCGTCGCGGATCGACGACCACGAAGCGTCCGCCGCGCGCGCGCAGCGCCTCGACTCGCTTTTCGAATCCCGGCGACCCCATGAGCGACCCGCCGGACGCGACCGGATTGCCGCCGATACAGATGAAGAGCTGCGTGCGGTCGACGTCGGGCACCGGCGCCAGGAACTGGTGCCCGTACATCAGGTACGAAACCACCATGTGCGGCAACTGGTCGACGCTGGTGGCCGAATAGAGGTTCTTCGTGCGCACGGCGCGGATGAAGTCGCCGACGCCGAGCATGGCGCCGAGGTTGTGCACGGTCGGATTGCCGACGTACAGGGCCACCGCGTCGTGGCCGTGCCGGGCCCGGACGGCCGCGAGCCCCTGCTCCACGGCGTCGAAAGCCTCCGGCCAGTCGATTTCCTCCCACCCGGTCGGCGTGCGTCGCATCGGCCGACGCAGGCGGTCGGGATCCTCGTGCAGATCCTTGAGCGCCACCGCCTTGGGACAGATGTGCCCGTGGCTCAGCACGTCGTCGCGATCGGGCTTGATCGAGAGCACCTGCCCGTCGCGGTGCTCGATGACGATCCCGCACATCACCTCGCAGATCGGGCAGGTGCGGTGATGCAGACGGCTCTCTCCCATCGTCGCCCCTCCCCGTCCGGCGTGCGTCAGGCCCTCCGTCGCCGGCGCGCGAGGCCCGCGAGGCCGAGGAGCAGCAGAGCCCACGGACCCGTCGCACCCCCGCCGTTGACGTTCTTCTTCTGGCCACAGCTCGTGTTGCCCTTCACCTCGGCACCCGTGGTGCTGAACTGGTACAAGGTCCCCTGGCCGCACTTGCCGCCCGCCGAGGCGATGCCGACGAAAGCCGTGTCGCTCAACTGCAGCAGGCGCCCGATCGGCCGCGAACCGTTCGAACTGTCGAAGCTGTGCAGCTTCGCGAATCCGGTGCCGTCGCGGGCGATCGAGAAAATCGTGCCGAGGCTCGACGCACTGCCGCTCGATGTCGTGCCACCGTAGTAGGTCGTGCCGTAGAGCTTCGTGTCGCGGCCGAGGATCAGCGCGCCGTTCGGTCCGCTGCCGTTCGCGTCCTCGAAGGTGTGCAGCACGGTGAGCAGCCGGCTGCCGAGATCGAGCGTGAACACAGTCCCCACGCCGTTGGCGCCGCCTTCGCTCGTGACGCCGTATAGGCGGCCGTCACCGCCGTCGGTGAGCCCGGCGAGCGGCCGCGCACCGCTCGTGTTGGTGGGGGGCGAGACCGACGTGGTCAGGGCCGGAAACAGGTGCAGCGTCTCGAAGCCGGTGCCGTCCAGGGCGATGCGGAACACCGTGCCGCTGCCGGTGAGGCCGCCCCGCGAGGTGGTGCCGTAAAGGTAGCCGTCGGACGCCTGCACGAGTGCGCCCGCGGGCGTCGCGCCGTCGAGGTTCGTCACGGTGCTCGAGGACGCGTCCGACGTGATGGCGCCGAACGTGTGCAGCACCTTGAAAGCCGTACCGTCGCGCGAGGCCATGAAGAGCGTGCCTGTGCCGTTCGCCCCGCCGCTCCGGGCCGCGCCGTACAGGTTGCCGTCGCTGCCCTGGATCAGCGCGACGCTCGGACCGGTCCCTTCGGTGCTGATCGGATCGGAGAGCACGTTGACGTCGGTCCACGGCGCGAAGTTGTGCAGCACCGTGAAGCCCGTGCCGTCCGGCTTGATGCGGAACACCGTGCCGGACGTATTCGCCTGCAGGCTGATCGCGCCGAGGGTCGTGGTCCCGTAGAGGAGCCCGTCGCTGCCGAGCAGCAGTCCGGCGACCGGCGCGTAGGCCTGCGTGTTCTGCAGCTGGTAGATCGTCGTCACCGAGGACCCGTCGGCCGAGGCGCGATAGATCAGGCCGCCCGTGACCGCGCTCGTCGATGAAGTCGTGCCGTAGAGCCCGCCATCCGGGCCGAGCACGACACCGCCGTTCGGGACGGAGGAACTGAACGCCAGGACCGACGACACCGCGCCGGTCGCGGACTGGGCGAGCGCGGCCGTCGTCGACCCGAGCAGGCAGGCGGGCAGCAGCAGTTGAGCGAAGCGGACGAGCGGGCGGAACCCGAGGGGGCGCAGCGAAGGCATCGGCAGTGGATCTCCTGGCTTCCCGGTCACGGACCGGGCGGGCGGAAGGCTGCGAATTGTGCCGCATTCCCGGCCCGAACGCATGGCATCCGTGCCGAGCCCACCGGCATGCGGGCCAGCCGCTAGAATGCGCGCCCCGGAACCACCGCCCGCAGGCGCCCTGAATTGATCCTGCTGAGAGAACTGACCCTCGCCCGCGGCGCTCGCCCCCTGATCGAAGGCGCGAATCTGCAGTTGCACGCCGGCTGGCGGGTCGGCCTCGTCGGGGCGAACGGCAGCGGCAAGTCGAGCCTGTTTGCGTTGCTGCGCGGCGAGTTGCACGCCGAGTCCGGGGATTGCGAGGTCCCGGCGGACTGGAAGATCGCCTCCGTCGCCCAGGACACTCCGGCCCTCGAGCAGGCGGCACTCGATTACGTGCTCGATGGCGACGAGGAACTGCGCGCCGTCGAACGGGCGCTCGCCGACGCCGAGGCCGCGCACGACGGACACGCCGTCGCCGAACTCCACGCCCGGCTCGACGCCATCGACGGCTATGCCGCCCGCGCCCGCGCTGCGGCGCTGCTCGCCGGCCTCGGCTTCGATTCGGCCGACCACCTGCGCCCGGTCGCCGCATTCTCCGGCGGCTGGCGCATGCGCCTCAACCTCGGTCGCGCGCTGGTGAGCCGGGCCGACCTGCTGCTGCTCGACGAGCCCACCAACCACCTCGACCTCGACGCCGTCGTGTGGCTCGAACGCTGGCTCGCCGCCTATCGCGGCACGCTGCTGCTCGTGTCGCACGACCGCGACTTCCTCGACGGCTGCGTGACGCACGTCGCGCACATCGAGTCGCGCCGCATCACGCTCTACTCCGGCAACTACACCTCGTTCGAGGAACAGCGGGCCGCCCGGCTCGCCGTGCAGCAGGCGCTCTACGAGAAGCAGCAGCGCGCCATCGCGCACATGGAGCGCTTCGTCGCGCGCTTCCGTGCCAAGGCCACCAAGGCACGCCAGGCGCAGAGCCGCTTGAAGGCACTCGACCGGCTCGAGCGCATCGCCCCGGCGCACGTGGATGCGCCCTTCGACTTCGAGTTCCCGGCGCCCGAACGCGCGCCGGACCCTCTGCTCACGCTCGAGGATGCGACCCTCGGCTACGGCGATCGAGCGGTGCTCGCCGACGTCACGCTTTCGCTGCGACCCGGGGCCCGGCTCGGCCTGCTCGGACCGAACGGCGCCGGCAAGTCGACGCTGGTCAAGGCGATCGCCGGCGAGATCGCGCCGCAGTCGGGGCGACGACTCGAAGGCCACGGGCTCGAGGTCGGCTATTTCGCGCAGCACCAGCTCGAGCAGCTCAGGCCGGACGCGTCCCCGCTCGACCACCTGCAGGCCGCCGAGCCGCGCACGCGCGAACTGGAGCTCCGGACCTACCTCGGCGCCTTCGATTTCCGTGGCACGATGGCCGACGCCGCGGTCGGCACCTTCTCCGGCGGCGAGAAGTCCCGGCTCGCGCTCGCGCTGATCGTGCGGCGGCGTCCGAACCTGCTGCTGCTCGACGAGCCGACCAATCACCTCGACCTCGAGATGCGCCACGCCCTGACGCGGGCGCTGGCCGAGTACGAAGGCAGCCTGGTCCTCGTTTCGCACGACCGGGCGCTGTTGCGCACGGTCTGCGACGCATTCCTGCTGGTCGCGGAAGGACGCGCCGCGGAGTTCGACGGTGATCTCGACGACTACCTCGCGTGGCTCGCCGAGCGACGCGCCCACAGCGACGCGGCGATGGTGCCGGCCGCGGCCCGGCTGGACCGCGAGGCTCGCCGCGCGCAGCGCGAGGTCGCGGAGGCCGAACGGCAGGCCCGACTGGCACGCCGCCGCCCCCTCGCCCGTGAAGCGACGCGGCTCGAACGCGAGATCGCGGCACTGGAGACCGAGAAGCGCGCGCTCGAGATGCGGTTGGCGGACACCGCCTTCTACGCGACCAGCAGCGTCGCGGACGTCGGCGTGGCGACCCGGCGCGCCACCGAGGTGGGCCGGCTGCTCGCCGCCGCCGAGGAACGCTGGCTCGACGTGCAGACGGAGCTCGAGGCGATCGGCGAACCCTGATCAGGTCAGCACGACGACTTTGCCGCGGGCGCGCCGCGTGCGCAGCGATTCGAAGGCGGCGGCGAAGTCCTCCATGCGGTGCGTCTCCCCCACGACCGGCTTCAGCCGGCCCGACTCGAACAGCGCCCACAGCTCGGCGACGTTCTGCCTCTGCACCGCCGGCTCGCGCTGCGCGAAGTTGCCCCAGAAGACGCCGACGATCGAGCAGCCCTTGAGCAAGGGGAGGTTGAGCGGAATCTTCGGAATCTCGCCCTCGGCGAAACCGATCACGAGGTAGCGACCGCGCCACGCCATGCTGCGCAGCGCCGGCTCGGCGAACGAGCCGCCGACCGGGTCGTAGACCACGTCCACGCCGCGCCCCCCGGTGATCTCCTTGAGGCGCTCGCGCAGGTCCTGCGTCGAATAGTTCACGAGGTGGTCCGCACCGAGCGAGCGCGCGAGTGCGAGCTTCTCGTCCGTGCTCGCCGCGGCGATGACCGTCGCACCCATGACCTTGCCGAGTTCGACCGCCGTCGTGCCGACCCCGCCCGCCGCTCCGAGGACGAGCAGGGTTTCACCGGGCTGCAGCGCCGCACGCTGCTTCAGTGCGTGGATCGTCGTGAAATAGGTGACGCAGATGCCCGCGGCCGACTCGAGCGGCAGGTTGCGCGGCGCCGGGATCACGAGCGCGGCCGGCGCAATGACGCGTTCAGCCATCGTGTGACCGCTGGCCGCGACGACGCGGTCGCCGACCACGAGGTGCGTGACGCCCTCGCCCACCGCGGACACCGTGCCCGAGAGTTCGCTGCCCACCACGAACGGCAGCGGCGGTTTCTCCTGGTAGAGGCCCTGGGTCATCAGCAGGTCCGGAAAGTTGAGCGCCGCGGCGCGGACGTCGATCACGACCTGGCCGGCTGCGGGCGTCGGCTCCGGCCAGTCGTGCACGAGGGCGAGTCCCTGGGTTCCCGTGAGTTCCCGGCAGATCACTGCGCGCATCGTTTCTCCCGTTCAGGACCGGATCAGGTGGCGGCCGAGGTCTGCGAGCGTGCGGCAGCCGAGCAGCAGCATCGTGCGCTCCATCTCGGAACGCAGCAGCCCCAGGGCATGGCTGGCGCCCGCCTCGCCGCCCGCCGCGAGTCCATACAGCGCCGCGCGGCCGATCATCACGCCGTGCGCACCCAGCGCCACGGCCTTCAGCACGTCGGAGCCGCGCCGGAAGCCTCCGTCCACGAGGATCGTGAGGCGGTCAGAGAGCTCGCCCGCCACAGCCGGCAGAAGTTCCACGCCGGACACGGAGGAGTCGAGCTGCCGCCCGCCGTGATTCGAGAGCACTATGCCGTCGGCGCCGACCTCGACCGCGCGTCGCGCGTCCTCGATGCAGAGCAGCCCCTTGACGACGAGCTTGCCGGGCCAACGGCCGCGGATGCGCTCGACGTCGTGCCACGACAGACGCGAGTTGATCTGCGAGAAACTGTATTTCGCGCCGATCAGCGCCGAGTACTTTCCGGGCGGCAGGAACTCGGTCAGATTCTCGAAGGTCGGCGCGCCGGAGGGCAGCATGACCTGCGCGAGCCAGCGTGGATGCAGCAGGACGTCGAGCTTGCTTGCCAGGCTGAGTTCCATCGGCGCACGGTAGTTGCGCTGGTCCCACTCCCGCGCACCGAGCACCGGTGCGTCGGCCGTGACCACCAGCACCTCGCAGCCCGCTGCCTGCACGCGGTCGATGAGACGGTCGACGACGCTCTGTTCCTTGTAGGCGTAGAGCTGGTACCAGAGATTGCCCTGCACGGCCGCCGTCAGTCGCGCGGCCGCGCAGTTGGACGCGGTGCTGAGCGTGAAGGGCACGCCGGCTGAGGTCGCCGCCTTCGCGAGCGCGATGTCGCCCTGCTTCCACAGCAGCCCGTTGAAGCCGGTCGGCGCCACCACCAGCGGCATGTTGACCGGGCGACCGAAGATCTCGGTGCCGAGCTCCGGTTGCCCCGCTCCAACCAGCGCCCGGGGCAGCCAGGCGATCCTCTCGAACACGTCGCGATTGCGGCGCAGGGTCACCTCGTCCTCGGCGCCTCCCTCGACATACTCGTAGCTGAAGTTGGGCAGGCGCCGCCGCGCGACGCGGCGCAGGTCCTCGATGGTGATCGCTCTGCGGAAATCGCGCCCCGCGTAATGCCGGCGTTTCATCATTGCCCTGCCCTGCCCTGCACGAGTTCAGTGATGCGGAGCGCCGTCTCGAGCGCCCGCAACCCGTCCTCGCCCGAGACCGCGGGCGGTCGCCCGTCGCGGACCGAGCCCAGGAAGGCTTCGATCTCGCGCAGGAGCGCGTCGCCCTGCTCGTAGGTCCGCTCGTCGATCGCCACCTGGCCGGGCGCGGCGCCGGAGCCCTCGGGCGGCTTGCGCACGATCGTGAGCACCTTCTGCTGCAGGTCGATCGACACGTAGGCGTCGTCCTGGAAGAGGCGCAGCTTGCGCTCCGTCTTCATGCTGATGCGGCTCGCCGTCGTGTTGGCGACACAGCCGTTCGCGTAGCGGATCCGGGCGTTCGCGATGTCGAGACCCGCGGAGAACACCGACGTGCCGACGGCGTCGATCGAGACGATCGGCGCGCGCACCAGGCTCTGGATCAGGTCGATGTCGTGGATCATGAGGTCGAGCACGACGTTGACGTCCGTGCCGCGCTCCTTGAAGGGCGCGAGGCGGTGCGACTCGACGAAACGCGGCGTGGTGAGCGTGCCTTCGAGCGCGAGGATGGCGGGGTTGAACCGCTCGAGATGCCCGACCTGCAGCACGCGGCCCCGCTCGGCAGCGAGCCCGATCAGGTCGCGGGCCTGCTCCAGCGTTTCGGTGACCGGCTTCTCGACCAGCACGTGCAGTCCGCGCTCCAGGCACTCCCGGGCGATCGCGTGATGCAGCGGGGTCGGCGTCGCGATGCTGACGGCATCGACCTCGCCGAAGAGTTCGCGGAAATCGCCGAGCGCCGCGCAGCCGACCTCGTCCGCGACGCGCCGGCGCGTCGCCTCGTCGGCGTCCACGACGGCGACCAGGCGCGATCCGGGAAGGGCTGCGTACTTCTGCGCGTGGAACCGGCCCAGGTAACCGACGCCGATCACGGCCGTACGGACGAGTTTCATGGCGCGATGATACTCAATGCGGCCTCTTGCGGTTCCTGCGGCTTACACGCAGGATGCGGCCGATGAACTCGCGGCGCCTCGGCTCGTGGCTCGTGGTCGCGCTGGTCTTCGGCGCGTGCGTCCTGCCGGTCCTCGTCTACTACACCGGCCTCATGACGCTCGGCCCGTACGCGCACGGTGGCCCGCTCGCCTTCTACGGCGACTTCCTCGCCGACCTCGCGCGGCTGCGCGCGGCGGCGTGGCTGCTGCTCGCAGGACCTGCGGCGTGCGTCCTCGTCTGGCGCATGCTCGTCGCGTATGCTTGGTCGTGAGCGGGACACCAGTTCCCGCGACGACGGAGGTGGGCAGATGGGGACCGTGCGCGACTGGTGGCGCAGGCTCATGGGCCGTGAGGCCGAGCCGACGGCGCCGCCCGTGAAGCCACCGGCACCGGCGAAGTCGCCGGGCGCGTCGGGCCTGCAATTGTCCGATGCCCCGGGCGACAAGAAGCCGTCGAGAGTCGGTGCGGCGGGGTTCGACCCGTATTCCAGCGACGCCGGCTATGCCAAGCCGCACTCCTGGGAGCGCGTGGACCACGACTGACGGCGGGTCGTCGCGGTGCTTCAGTCTCGGGTGAGCCAGTACAGGGCGGCGAGTCCCGCGAGCGCGGCCCACAGGGCGGCCTGCGCCCATCGGCGCCACGGGCGATTCCTCGCCAGGCCGATGAAACTGGTGCCGGCGAGCGCGGTCAAACCCACGAAGACGGCCAGGTAGACGGCGAGCAGCGGCAGTTCCGCCCGGAATTCCGGGACCTCCCGGGACAGCGCGAGGAAGACGACCAGGGTGGCCCCGAGGCCAAAGGTGGTCGCGGCCGCCGAGCCGAGGACGATGCCGGTGAGTACGGTGAGGGGTCGCACGGGTGTCGCGGGGTGCCGACACGGCGGCCCTTGAGTTGGGGCCGCGGTGCCTCTAGCCTAATTTGTCACGCCAGACGGTCGAGGTATCGCTCAAGTGTATCAGGCAGGTCATCGGGACGGGACGACGCCGGGCCCTCGCCGCTGGAACCGCCGGGGGCCAGCGGCCCTCGCCGCGGTGGTCGTCGCCGTGTGCGCGCTGCTGCTGGGCACCGCCCGCACGCCGTCGCAGGTGGCCGCAGCCACGGCGACGGACCTCGCGCCCACCGAGCGCCAGGCCAAGGTCGCGCGCCTCGTCGGCAGCATGTTCGAGCGCTCGCACTACCGGCAGGCGCCGATCAACGATCCGGTGTCGGCCCTGGTGCTCGACCGCTACCTCGAGTCCCTCGACGGCAACCGCAGCTATTTCCTGGCGAGCGACGTCGCGGAATTCGAACGCTATCGCTACCAGCTCGACGATGCGGTGGCGTCCGGCAAGCTCGACGCCGCGTTCGCGATCTACAACCGATTCCAGGAACGCAACCGGGAGCGCATGACTTACGCCCTGGAGGCCCTGCAGCACGAGCCCGACTTCACGGTGGACGAGTCATTCGAATTCGACCGCGAAAAAGCTGCGTGGCCGACGTCGAAGGCCGAGCTCGATGAGATCTGGCGCAAGCGCGTCAAGAACGACGCCGTGTCGCTCATGCTCGCGGACAAGACCTGGCCCGAGGCGCGTGACATCCTGCAGAAGCGCTACGAACGCGCCGCCCGCCGCAGCGAGCAGATCACGTCCGACGACGTGTTCGAGAACTTCATGAACGCGTTCGCGCACGTGTTCGATCCGCACTCGAGCTACTTCTCGCCGCGCAATTCCGAGGAATACCGGATCCAGATGAGCCTCTCCTACGAGGGCATCGGCGCGTCGCTGCAGGTGGTCGACGACTACGTGACGGTGATGGAGATCCTGCCGGGCGGCTCCGCCCAGCAGAGCGGCGAGCTGAAGGCGACCGATCGCATCCTGGCGGTCGGCCAGGGCAAGTCGGGCGAGCTCGTGGACGTGGTGGGCTGGCGGCTCGACGACGTGGTCGCGCTGATCCGCGGGCCCGGCGGCTCGTTCGTGCGCCTGCAGATCCAGTCCGGCAACGCGGCGCCCGGCTCCGCCGAGCGGGTCGTCACCCTGCCCCGCAAGAAGATCACGCTCGAGGCCCAGGCCGCGAAGAAGGAGTTGCACAAGGTCAAGCGCGACGACCGTGAGCTCAGGATCGGCGTGATCACCGTGCCGTCCTTCTACCAGGACTTCAATGCGCGCACCGCCGGCGACGGCGACTACCGCAGCACGACCCGCGACGTGCGGCGCCTGATCGAGGAGTTCAACAAGGAGGGCGGCGTCGACGGTCTCGTTCTCGACCTGCGCGAGAACGGCGGCGGGCACCTCTCGGAAGCCATCGGCCTCGTCAACCTGTTCGTGCCCAAGGGCCCGGTCGTGCAGTTGCGCGAGACCGGTGGCCGGGTCGAGGTCCTCGAGTCGGAAGACAAGGGCGTCGCCTATTCCGGCCCGCTCACGATCCTGGTCGACCGGTTCAGCGCGTCGGCCTCCGAGATCTTCGCCGCCGCCATGCAGGACTACGGCCGCGGCGTGGTGATCGGTCAGGAAACCTACGGCAAGGGTTCCGTGCAGAACCTCTATCCCCTCGACCGCTACGCGCTCGGGCAGGACCCGGGTTACGGACAGCTCACCGTGACCA
>CAZRKS010000069.1:0-11791 GCA_964600315.1 uncultured Steroidobacteraceae bacterium
TGGTGCACGAATGCGAGCCGAATCCGAACGGCTGCAGCTTCACGTTCACGGACCCGGCTTATGCCGGCGAAGGACGCGACGCGATCTATTACGCGCGCGCGATCGAGGAGGCCGAGCCCACGATCAACGCGCGGCCGATCGAGTGCCAGCGTGACGCGGCGGGCCGCTGCGTGCAGGCGAAGCTCTGTTTCGGCGACTACCGCAGCGGCGCGAGCGATTGCACGGCGCCGTCCGAACCGCGGGCGTGGTCATCGCCGATCTACCTGTTCCACCCGACCGCCGCGACGCGTGGCTGAAGGCGAGGGCGGCGCGACCGCGGCACCGCGCGCGGGGCGGCTGCTCGGCGTCGGTGCCGCGCTGGGCCTCGCGGCGGCGCTCTGGGGAGCACTGGGTCAGCCGGGCCTCGGGCGGCCCGGGCGCGGAGCCATCGCCACGGTCAACGGCATCGAGGTGTCCCGCGCCGACTACGAGCGGGCACTCGGCGCACTCGCCGCGGACAAGCGTTCGCCGCTCACGACGGCCGACGCCCGCCGCGCACTGGACAGCCTGATCGACGAGGAACTGCTGGTCGGCCGCGGTCTCGAGCTGGGACTCGGCACCAGCGACCTCGCGGTGCGCAAGGCGCTCGTCGACGCCATGGTGCAGTTCGCGGCGGCCGAGGCGGCCGGCCGTCGACCGGGCGACGACGAACTGCGCCGGTTCTATGCCGAGCGGCCCGAGCTCGCGCGCCGCACCGCGCAGGTCCGGGTACGCGTCGTGAGCTTTCCGGCGAAGAATACCGCGCAGGTCGAGGCGATGCGCGCGGCGCTGCGGGCCGGGCAGGAATTCGACCAGGCCGCGCGAGGGGCCGGCGCCGAAGCCGTGCTCGTGCCGGACACGCTCCTGCCGGCGGCAAAGGTTGCCGATTATGCGGGCCCGGCCGTGCGCGACGTCGCCGTCGCGCTCGCGCCAGGCGAGGTTGCCGGGCCCGTCGACGTGGGCGGCGTGCCGACCTTCGTGCTCGTGGTCGACCGGCGCGAGGGTGAGATCCCGCCGTTCGAGTCGGTGCGCGATCTGGTGGCGGAGGAGTGGCGCAGGCGGCAGGCCGAGACGGCCCTGCAACACTATCTCGCCGGACTGCGGCGCACCGGCAAGATCCGTTACGCGGCCGATGCGCCGGCGGCCGGTGCCGCGCCGTGATCGCGGGGCGCGTACTGCTCGCCGTTGCGATCCTCCTCGCGAGCCTCGACGCGGCCGCACACACGCGCAGCCAGTCGTATTCGAGTTGGAGCATCGACGGCGCGGTGCTCGTCGGCGTGTTCCAGGTCGACGCGCGGCGCGTCACGCAGCTCGGCACGGAGGCGGAATCCGGCGACCTCGAGCACGTGCTCGCCGCGCACCTTGCGGCAACCGTCTCGGCGGCACAGGCGGGGACGCGCTGCGCCGCGCACGAGCCGCTCGCGCTCGCGGCGGCGCGAGGCGACGTCCGCGTCGAGCTGTCTTTCCGATGTCCGCGGCCGATCGAGGCGGCGCCCGCCACCGTGGTGATGGGTGCGTTCTTCGACGCGTCGCCGAGCCACGTCCACTACGCGCGCGTGGCGCGACCGGGGGGACAGGCGCAGGAAGTGCTGGTGACCGTGCGCGAGCAGTCGTTCGTGATCAGTGCCGCGAGCGCCGCGCCCACCGATTTCGCAGCGTTCTTCCGCCTCGGCCTCGCGCATGTGCTGTCCGGCGCGGACCATCTCGCCTTCCTGCTCGCACTGACGCTGCTGGCCGCGAGCTTCGGGCGAGCCGCATGGGCAGCGACCGGCTTCACGCTGGGGCATTCGCTCACTCTCGGGCTGGTGGCCGTCGGCCGCCTCAGTCCGAGCGTGCCGGCGGTCGAGGCGCTGATCGGGTTCACCGTCGCCTTCGCGGCCGGGGAGGCCTACGTGTCGCGGCCGGGGAGGCCGACGCGCACCGGCGCGATCTTGCTGGCGGCGATCGCTGCCGGGCCGCTCGCCGCGAGGCTGCTGGGCGTTTCGCCGCTTCCGTGGATCGTCGCCGCCGGCACGGCGGTCTTCGCGGCCTGCGCGGGTGGTCTCGGCGGCGATGCGTCGCGACGACTGGCGCCGCTTCTCGCGGCCGCCTTCGGTCTCGCGCACGGCGCGGGCTTCGCGGGTGCGCTGCTCGAACTCGACATCCCCCGGGACCGGCTGCTGGGTGCGCTGCTTGGTTTCAATCTTGGCGTCGAGGCGGCTCAGCTGCTGGCCTTGCTCGGTGTCGCGGCGCTGGCGTTCGCGACCCGACGGATTCCTGCGGTCGGCCGCGCGCGAGCGCTCGACTACGTCACGGCCGGCCTTTTCGCCCTCGGCACGTACTGGTACGTCGGACGCTCGCTCGCGCTCGGCTGAATCCGGCGCCGCTTGCGCCGGCCGCGCGATCCCAACATAGTCGCGGGCCATGGATCTCGCCGTCCCGCTCGCTTCGCCGCTGCGGCGCCCGCGCGTCGCGCGCGCCGTGTCCGCTGCGATGAGCGTGCTGCTCGCTGTCGCGGCGCTCACGATCTGCGCGGTGGTGGGGGGCCTCGGCTCGGCGGCGGCCCGCGTGTTTCTCACGGCGCTAGCCTGGTCTTCGCTGCTTGCGCTGCTGCCGCTCGCGATCCTCCGCTATCTCGACCGGCGCGAGCGCGAGTCGACCTGGCTCTTCGCGGCGGCCTTCCTCTGGGGCGGACTGATCGCGACGACGATCGCCCTGCCGTTCAACAGCGCGGTGATTCACTTCGTCGGGCAGTGGCTCGAGGGCCAGGCCGCGCTCAGGGAGATGCTCGGGCCCGATGCGGCGCTCCTGATCGCGGCGCCGCTCTCGGCGCCGCTGGTGGAGGAGACCACCAAGGGGCTCGGCATCGTGCTGCTCTTCTGGCTGATGCGAGGCGACTTCGACAACGTGCGCGATGGATTCGTCTACGGCGCGCTGGTGGGCGCCGGCTTCAACTGGTTCGAGTCGGCCCTCTACGTGCAGCAGAATTTCGTGGAGTTCGGCACGGCGCCGTACGGATTCCAGCTCGGCGCGCGCTACGCGTGGCTCGGGCTCGGCGGGCACGCGATGTTCTCGGGGCTCTTCGGCTCGGCACTCGGCCTCGCGCGCGCGACGCATCGGCGGGTGCTGCGGTACCTGGCGCCGGTGGCCGGGTTCCTCCTCGCCGTGATCGCGCACGCCTGGCACAACACGCTGCCCCTCATGGTCGCCCTCGCGAATTCTCAGTCGGGCGAGGCCGCTCCGACGGAGAGCGTGGCGCCGCCTGCGCTCGGACTGGGGGCGGCGATGTTGTCGGCGAGCGTGTCGAACGTGGTCCTGTTCCTGCCGTTCCTGCTGCTGCTGGTCTGGATCCTGCGCCGCAGCGGCCACGCGGAGCGCAGCGTCATCCGCGAGGAACTCGCGGACGAGGTGGGCCGTTGCGTGACGCCGGCCGAATACGCGGCGATCGTCGCGGATCGCCGCTATCGCACGCGGCGCATCGATGCGCGCAATCGCGCGGCGTCGGCGGCGCTCGTCAACGCGCAGAACGAACTCGCCTTCCGCAAGCGCCGCCTCAGGGACCGGGGTTTCGATCCCGATGCCGATCCTGTCGTGGCACAGTGGCGTGCCGAGATTGTCGCGCAGCGCGCACGCCTCGATGCCTGAGGTCAGATGCGCGGCCGGCCGTGCGAGCCCGGCCGGCGGCCGCTCGACAAGTTGCGCCGGTGCGTTTCTAATCCGGGCCGGGGTGGCACGTCCGCTCAGGTAGAACTCCATGCAATCCATGCGCCACAGCCTCGTCAGCCTGGTCCTGCTCGCGCTCGCCGGCTGCGTCACCCTCGAGCCGCGACCGCCGCTGCCGGTCGAGACCGCGATCCCGGCCGGCGAGGGCACGCGGCTCGACCAGGCCATCGGTCCAGCCGAAGCCCGGCACCCGGGAGAGTCCGGGTTCCGCCTCCTGCAGGACGGACCCGCGGCGTTCGCCATCCGTTCCCGCACCGCGCTGCTCGCCGGGCGCAGTCTCGACGTGCAGACCTACATCTGGAACAGCGACGGGACCGGACTGTTCCTCGCCTATCGGCTGCTGCAGGCCGCCGACCGGGGCGTGAAGGTGCGACTGCTGGTCGACGACATGGATGCGCGCGCGAAGAACTACGGCTTCGCCGCGCTCGACGCCCATCCGAACATCTCGGTGAGGATGTTCAACCCGTTCCGGTCGCGTGCGGGCGGACTGGGCGCGCTTTTCGAGGCGATCGGCAGCTTCAGCCGCATCAACCGGCGCATGCACAACAAGACCTGGATCGCCGACGACCGCGTGGCCGTGGTCGGCGGGCGCAACCTCGGCGACGAGTACTTCGGTGCGAGCGAGGACGTCAATTTCGTCGATCTCGACTTCGCGATGGTCGGGCCCATCGTGCGCGATGCCTCCGCGTCCTTCGACAAGTACTGGAATTCGCCCGTCGCCTATCCGATGGACGTCCTCTCGCCGGAGGCCATATCGCCCGCAGCGCTCGAGAAGCTGCGGGCGCAGGTGAAGGCCTACGAGCCGACCGAGGGGCAGCAGCGCTTCCTCGAGGAACTGAAGCAGGACGACGAGGTGCAGCGCCTCGTGGCCGGCGACTGGCCGATGGAGTGGTCGGCGAAGTACCGGTTCATCTCGGACGACCCGCTCAAGGCGCTCGGGCAGGGCGGAGGCGTCGCCGGTTCCCAGGTCCTCACGTTGCTCGGGCCGGCGGTGAAGTCGTCCCAGGCGAACCTCAAGGTCCTGTCGCCGTATTTCGTTCCGGGCAAGCAGGGCACACAGGTGTTCGTCGACACCGCGAAGGCAGGGAGCGATGTGCGAATCCTGACGAACTCCCTGGCCGCCAACGACGTGGCCGCGGTGTACGGGGGTTACTCGGAGTGGCGCCGGCCCCTGCTCGAGGGCGGCGTGAAGCTCTGGGAACTGAAGCCGTTGCCGGGCAGCAACGTGAAGTCGAGCTTCTTCGGCTCCTCGGGCGCGAGCCTGCACACCAAGGCGCTGGCGGTGGACGGGTCGGTCGTGTTCGTCGGCAGCTTCAATCTCGACCCGCGCTCCACGTCCCTCAATTGCGAGCAGGGCGTGTTCGTCCAGGATCCGGTGGTGGCGGCGCAGCTCGGCCGCATCTTCGACCGGGAGGCCTCGGGCGCGCGCGCGTGGTCCGTGACGCTCGTGGATGGTGAACTGCGCTGGAGCGACGGCAAGCAGACCTGGGACAGCGCGCCGGACGCGTCGTTCGGGCGCAAGTTTCAGGCCTGGGTGGCGCGCGTGCTGCCGGTGAGTTCCCAGCTCTGACCGGCGGGCGGATCCCCGAATCGGCTAGAATAGGCGTGACCGGCGCGGCCGAGGCTCGCGAGGACGGTTTTCATCCCATGAGGAGTATTCAATGCTGAAGATCAAACTGACGTTGCTGGCAGCCCTGTCGTGCCTGGCGTTCATCGCTCCGGCGTATGCCGAAAAGACGACCGGCGAGACGATCGACGATTCGGCGATCGCGACCTCGGTGAAAGCGAAGCTGGTCGAGACCAAGGGCGTGTCCTCGACGGCGATCAACATCGAGGTGTCCAAGGGCCGCGTGTCGCTTGGTGGCTTCCTCGAGTCCGACGCCGAAAAGAAGGCCGCGCTCGACGCGGCGAAGTCCGTGTCCGGCGTGAAGCACGTCTATGACGGGCTCGTCGTCGTCAAGAAGGACCGCTCGGCGGGCCAGGCCATCGACGACACGACCATCCAGGCGACCCTCAAGTCGAAGCTGGCCGGCGAGGACGCGAGCAAGGCGTGGAGCATCAACACCGACGTCTACAACGGCGAAGTGCTGATGAGCGGCTTCATCCACGGCGAGAAGTCCAGGATCAAGGCCGATGAGATCGCCAAGGGCATCAAGGGCGTCAAGAAGGTGCACAACAAGATCGAGCTGGAGTGACCGGCTGAACGGCGCGGCGGCTGATCACGGCCGCCGGCGCAGGCAACACGCGACGGACGTGCCGCGCAAGCGACACGTCCGTCTTCATCTCGGCCATCCCTGGCGGCGCGCAGTCAGTCCAGCAGTTCCTTCGGGACGTTGCCGCCGTTGTCGGCGATCTTCTGCAGCACCGTCTTGTGCAGCCACATGTTCATCTTCGCCGAGTCGCCCATGAGTTCCGCTGGGCAGTGCAGCTCGGCGGCCAGTTCCTTGCGCGCCGCAAAGCTGCTGTCGATGTCCAGAAGCTTGAGCAGGTCGACGATCGACACCTTCCAGTTCAGTTTCTGGGGACTGGCCGCCGCGAGCTTCTCGAGATGCGCGACCACGTCCACGACGGCGATCGGCTTCGGCGGGGGCGGGGGTGGCGGCGCAGCCGGCTTCGCTGGAGTGGCCGCCGGCGGCGGTGTAGCAGGCTTCGGTGCGGGCGGCGGCATCGGCGTGGCCTCGGCCTTGCCGAAGCCGAGTTTCTCGAGGATCTTGCCAAACAAGCTCATGGAGTCGTCCTTCCTTGCGGGTGTGGAAACGCGTGTGTCTTGAATATCACGTCCCGGGCGGTTTCAGTATCCGGAGAAGTGACACGCGCGGGCGAGTCTGTGTCCCGGTCACCGCCGTGCGCCGCGTGCCAGGGAGTCCGACATGAACCCGTATGACACCGCGACGCAGATCCTGGAGGCCATCGGTGCGGGGCGGTGCACGGCCCAGGAGATCGTGGAGTCCTGCCGCGAGCGAGCCGGGCGGCTGAATGCGCGCTTGAACGCGATCGTCACGCCCGACTACGAACGCGCGCTCGAGCAGGCCCGGCGGCTCGACGCCCGGGCGGGGGGTGCAGCCGGTCCGCTCGCCGGACTGCCGATGACGATCAAGGACGGCATCCACGTCGCCGGCCTGCCATCGACCGGCGGCCTGATCGAGCCGGGTCTCGCCATAGCGAGCGAAGATGCCGCGAGTGTCGTGCGCCTGCGCGCTGCAGGTGCCGTGATCCTCGGCAAGACGAACGTGCCCGTGGCCAATGCCGACTGGCAGACGGTCAACGAGCTCTTTGGTCGAACCGTGAACCCCTGGAATCCGGCGCTGACTCCCGGCGGCAGCACGGGCGGCGGCGCGGCGGCCGTCGCGACCGGTCTTTCGGCGGCGGAACTCGGCAGCGACATCGGTGGATCGATCCGTATCCCGGCCGCTTTCTGCGGCCTCTACGCACACAAGCCCAGCGTCGGCGCAATCCCGAACAGCGGTCACTTTCCGTGGCGGGGCAGTGTGCCGAACGCGGCGCTGCGGCTCGCGGCGCAGGGACCGCTCACGCGCGGCGCGGCTGACCTCGAACGACTCTGCGCGGTGCTGGCCGGCCCCGACGGCCTCGCGGCCAAGGCGTGGAGGCTCGACCTGCCGCCGCCGCGATTCGACTCGCTGACGGACGCGCGCGTCGGCGTGCTGCGCCTGCCACCGTGGATCCCCGTCGAGCGCAGCCTCGGCGACGCGATGGAGGCGCTCGTGGCCCGGCTCGCGGCGTGCGGAGCGGCCGTGCGGGAAGTCGACGTCTCCCCGCACTTCGGCGATCTCACCGCGTACTACCGGCACTACCTGACGCACATGCAATGTGTCCTCGGCGGCGCGATGCCGCCGCACGCGCGATCCCGGGCCGCGGCGAAGATGCGCAGCTACGCGGATCCGTTCCTCGGATCGGTCGCCGACGGGCTCGAAGGCAGTGCCGCGCTGCTCATCGAGATGCTGGACTCGAGCGAGCGTTACGCGCAGCAGTGGGAAACGGTGTTTCGCGACGTCGACGTGCTGCTGTCGCCCGTCTGCAGCGTGAACGCCTTCCCGCACGACGATGCGTTCTTCTACGACCGGACGCTCGACGTGGACGGCGCGAGTCATCCGTACTATCGCCTGAGCGCCATCCCGGCGCTCGCGACGCTCGCCGGCCTGCCGGCCACGGTCTTTCCCACGGGCCGCTACGCGTCGAGTGGCGCGCCGATCGGACTGCAGGCGATGGGTGCCCGTCTCGAAGACCGCACGACTCTGAGTTTCGCGCGGCTCGTCGAGGCGGAGTGCGGCGGATTCACGCCGCCGCCCGGCTTCGACTAACCGCGCTGCCGCAGGCGCACGCCCGGCGACACGCGATCGCCCGGATGCGGGACGATGCGCTCGCCTGCGTCGAGCCCCTTCGTCACCTCGGCTTCGAGCCCGTTCTCGTGACCGACCTCGACCGTGCGCAGCTCGGCGCGACCGTCCCGGTCGACGAACACGGCCCACTGAGTGCCCTGGCGGAACAGGGCCGAGAGCGGGACCTGCAGCACGTCGCGTGACTCCCAGAGCACGATGCGTGGCTCGACGCGGTAACCGTGGCCGAGCCGCTGCCACTGCGCGCGCGGCTCCTTGATGTCGATGACCACGTTGACGCGCTGTTCCTCGATGCCGAGCGCCGAGACCTTGGTGAAGCCGAACGGCTCCACGCGACGCACGGCGCCTTCGAGCGGCCGCGGCCCGCCCCAGGCCTCGATGATGGCGCGCTGGCCGGGTTGCACGCGGACGGCATCCGCCGAGAGCAGGTCGACGACCACCTCGAGCTTCACGGGATCGCCGATCTCGAGCAGCGGAGCGCCGGCCTGCACGTTGCCCTCGCTCTCGGTCACGATGCGCAGCACTTCGCCGCTCACCGGGGAGTAGACGGAGACGCAGTCGCAGTCGGCCGCGACACGCCGCGAGGCGGGCGTCATGAGCCTCGCGCGCGCCACCTGGTACTCCGACTCGCGAACCGCAAGCTGGGCGCGGGCCTCGGCGAGGGCGGCGTCGGCCGTCTTGGCGCGACGTTCCGCCGCGTCGAGGTCGTTCTCGGACACGGTGTGGCTGCGGGCGAGGATGCGGATCCGCTCGAGTTCGGACTGCGCGAATTCGAGTTCGGCCTGGGCCCGGCGGACCTGGGCCTGTGCGTGGGTGCGGGCGGCCGCCGCGGCGTCGACGCCGGCGCGCGCCTCGGCGGCGCTGCGCACGTCGAGGAAGGCCGGGTCGCTCGGTTCGATGCGCGCCACGACCGTGCGATCCGCCACCACGCCGTCACCCGCTTCGAGGTCGATGCGGCGCATGCGGCCCGGCACGGGCGCCGACACCACGTACATGTCGCGCACCCGGGTTTCGCCTTCGTCGGCGACGCTGACCATCAGTGGTCCGCGCCGGACCTCGACGAGGTCGACGGCGACCGCCGCCGGCCGGAAGAGCCACACGAGCGCGACGGCGAGCGCGAGGGCGGGCGGGACCCAGAACAGCAGTCGCTTCGTCGCAGGGGACATCGATTCACTCCCGGGTCTTGAGCACGGCAATCAGGTCGAGGCGGTCGACGCGGCGTCGCACGAGGAGCGCAGACACGGCCGTCGCGGCGAGCCCGATCGCGATGGCCCAGCCGAAGGTCGCGGGCAGGATCACCATCGGCACGCGGTACAGTTCCGTTTCAAAGGCGTGCACGATGAGGCTCGCGAGCACGAAGCCGCTGGCGCAGCCGAGCGGCAGCGCGACGAAGGTGATGAGCGCCACCTCGCCGAGCAGGATGTAGGAGATCTCGGCGCGGGTGAAGCCGAGCACGCGCAGCGTCGCGAGTTCGCGGCTGCGCTCGGAGAGTGAAATGCGCGCGGCGTTGTAGGTGACGCCAAACGCGAGTGTGCAGCTGAACACCACGAAGAACGAGATGAAGATCATGAGCGTCTTCGCCATGGTCTCGTGGAACGTGCGCACTGCCGCATCCTTGACGGTCACCGAGGCCACCCGCGGCAGGCTCTTCAGTTCGCGGAAGAGCCGGGCGCGCTGGCGCGCGTCGACCCGGAGGTGCACCGCCGTGACGCTCGGGCGCTCACGCATCAGTCGGTCGAGCGCGCCGATCTCCATGTAGGCCGGGGACCCGATGTAGGTCTCGAACGTGCCGACCACCGGCACCTCGAACACCGGCCGCCGGCCCTCGAGGACCTCGACCGTGACGCGGTCGCCGATGCCCACCTGCAGCATTCCGGCCAGCATCGTCGAGATCACGAGGCCCTCGGGCGGCAGGCGGATCTCGCGGCCCTCGGCGTCGTACACGCGGTAGAGTTCCTGGTCGGCGGGCAGGCCCTGCACGGCCTCGCGCTCGACCCGCCACCCGGCGTGTAGCCGGGCCGCCACCGCGCGCATCGGCTCGGTCGTGAGCACGCCCGGGAGCCGGGCCAGGTCGCGCACCACCTCGCTCGAGCGCGGTTCCGCGAAACCCACGCTCAGGTCCTGGGCCTGGGCGTCCATGAAGTACACGTCGACCATGCGGTTGATGGCGTCGATCCACTGCATGGACGTGACCAGCACCGCCACCGCCATCGCGATCCCGGCCGCGGTGATGAACGAGCGTCCCGGCCAGCGCGCGATCTGTCGCAGCAGGATGCGCGTCGGCTCGTCGAGGCGCCGCACGAGCCCGAGCCGGCCGAAGGCGGTGCGGCGGAAGAGCGGCGGGGCCGGCGGGCGCATGGCCTCGGCGGGCGGCAGCGCGGCCGCCTCGCGCACGGCGCCGAGCGCGCCGATCAGCGCCGAACCGAGGCTCACGCACGCGGCGACGAGGAAGCTCTGCAGGCTCGGATGGAAGTTCAGAAAGGGGAAGTGGTAGAAATCGGCATACAGCCGCGTCTGATAGAGGCCGAGCCAGTAGCCGACGATCCACCCCAGCAGGACACCGACGAGCCCGATGCCGAGCACGAAGCGCGTGTAGTGTCGCGCGATGTCGCGATTGCGATAGCCGAAGGCCTTGAGGAGCCCGATCTCGCTGCGCTCGACCGCGATGAGGCGCGCCATCACCATGTGCGTGAGGAACGCGGCGACCGCGAGGAAGATCGTCGGCAGGAACGTGGCGAGCGTGTGGTGCTGCGCGATCTCGCTCATCAGGAACCAGTTCGACAGCTGGTCGGCCCGGGCGTAGGCCCCGACGCCGCCGTAGCGCGCGAGCAGGCGGTCGACGCGGTCCACCACGGTCTCCGGATCGGTCCCGCGGAGCAGCGTCAGGCTCACGTCGTTGAACGCGCCGTCGAGATCGTAGGCCGCCTGCAGCGCTTCCTGTCCCATCCACAGCACGCCGAAGCGCTGGTCGTCGGGCATCAACGCCGCGGGGCCGATCGCGTAGACGTACTCGGGCGAGAGCGCGATGCCCACCACCGTCAGCACGCGCCAGCGTCCGTTCACGACGGCGCGCAGGGTCCCGCCGATCCCGAGGCCGTGAGCCTGGGCGAACGGCTCGTTCAGCACCGCCTCGTCCGGGGCGCCGAGGCGCGGAAAGCGGCCCTGTCGCAGCGCGAGCCTGTTCAGCAGGGGCTCGTGCCGCTCCGGCAGCGAGACGAGGCGCCCAATCACCGGTTCTTCGAATCCGCCGACGTCGAGCACGGCCGTGCGCACGACCCGCGTCTCGACGGCCCGCACCCCCGGAATCGCGCGCAGCCGCTCACGCAGGTGCTCGGGCGCGCGTTCGACGTGGGCGAAGACCTCGGCGAAGCCGTAGCGCTCGTAGTACGCAGTCGCCGTCTCCTCCAGGGACTCGACGGTGGTGAGCGACATCACCAGGAGGCCGACGCCGGACGCCATCACCAGCGCGATGGCGAGCACCTGTCCGCGCAGCCGCCAGAGGTCGCGCAGCAGCTTGCGGTCGAGCGCGCGCCTCACCACGCGAGTTCCCTTGCGGGCCGCCGCCGCTCATTGCGCCATTCCCGGTGGATCCGGCCGTCGCCCATCACCAGCACGCGGTCCGCCATGTCGGCGATCACGGCGTTGTGCGTGATCAGCACCGTCGAGGTGCCGATCTCCTCGTGGATGCGCTCGATCGCCTCGAGCACCAGCACGCC
>CAZRKS010000070.1:0-11719 GCA_964600315.1 uncultured Steroidobacteraceae bacterium
GCGACCAGCAGCGCGGCGACCAGGCGCGCGGTGATCAGGCACGTGGCGAGCGGCGCGAAGGCCGCGAGGAACGGGGCCGCCGTCCGGACCAGCCGGCGCAGGGGGGGCAACGCGAGCGGCGTCCCGAAGGTCAGTCGCGCGGGCCGCAGCAGGCACGCGTAGAGCCGCCGCGCGCGGAGCCACAGCGCGTCGAGGGTCCCCGCGCCGAGTCCCCGTTGACGGGCGAACCCGCAACGGCGCCAGTCGAGTCCGGTGCGCCCGGCGAGGGACAGCGCGCCGACATGGGCGAGCGTGGAGAACGGAGCGGGCGTCGTTCGCGTCGCGGCGGGCGTCGTCGTCGGCGCGAGTCCGGCGATTCGTTCGGTCCCGAGCCGCGCGGCACGGAAGCGGGACCGGCCGAGGATGATTCTCCCGAAGCGCCCGCGGCAGCCCCGAGAGCACCAGCTTTCTCGTTCGACGAGCCCCCGCCCCAGGCGGGCTCGTTCGATTTCGAGCGCATTCCGGATCGTGCACCCGAGCGTGTCGCCGAACCTCCGGCATTCGAGCCGGCGGCGCTGCCGGTAGTGCGACCGCCGCACGACGTCCAGGAGTGGACGCCGACCCCGGCGAGCGACGCGACGCGCGAGCAACCGCGCAGCGAGCCGTAGTCCGGGCGGAAGGCGGCTAGCGAGTTCCGGCCGCCGACAGTCTCAACACCTCGTCGAGGAGGCCCTGTGCCGCTTCCTCGACGAGGTCGAGCACCTGCTCGAAGCCTGCAGCCCCGCCGTAATAGGGATCGGGCACGTCCTCGATCTCGGCGCCTGCCGCGAATTCCATCATCAGGCGCACGCGATTCCGGTACTCGAGCGGGCTGCGGTCGAGCAACGTCGCGCGATTCAGCCGGTCCATGGCGACGATCAGGTCGTAGCGCCTGAAATCGCTCGATTCGACCTGTCGCGCACGCAGCCCGCTCAGGTCGATGCCGCGGCGCGCGGCCGCCGCCACTGCGCGCCGGTCCGGCGGCTCGTCGACGTGGTAGTCGTGCGTGCCGGCGGAATCGATCTCCAGCGAGAGTTCCGGCGCTCGCTGCGCAACCAGCTTGCGGAACACGCCCTCGGCCGTCGGCGAGCGGCAGATGTTGCCCATGCACACGAAGAGCACCGACAATGTCCGCTCCTGCCTCATGATTCAGGCCACCTCTCCGATTCATTGGACTGCGTCTCAGGCACGGAGGATATCGGCAATGTCGACTCCGCGACATCACCGGAGGCTGCGCGCCGACGGAAGGCCCTCGGTGCTTGCCCGCCACGACAGGCTAAGCTATCGTATCGTACGTTAGCTTATCGACTGCGGAGGCCCAGACTCGCCGGGGCGCTCCAGGGGCTGCAAGAGCAATGATTCCGCGCTACATCTTCTCCGAAGAGCACGAACTCTTCCGCGAATCCGTCCGTCGCTTCATCGCGGCGGAGATCACGCCCCATCACCGCCAGTGGGAAAAGGACGGCAAGGTCTCCCGCGAGGTGTGGCTCAAGGCCGGTGCCGCGGGCTTCCTGTGTCCGAACGTGCCCGCCGAGTATGGCGGACCCGGCGCGGACCTCAAGTTCAACGCGATCCTGACCGAGGAACTCGGCCGCGCTGGCGCGCGCCAGCTGCCTAACGTGCGGCTCGGTCTCAGCCACAACCTGGGCGGCGTGCCGTACAACGGCGTCTCGGCCGTCACGATCGTCGGCCGCCACGGCGACTGACGGGAGCGTCGCATGGCCGGTCTCTACTACGAAGAGTTTCACGTCGGGCAGGTGTTCCGTCACGCGATCCGTCGCACGCTGACCGAGGCCGACAACGTCTTCTTCACGGCGCTGACGCACAACCCGGCGGCCATCCACCTCGACGAGGAGTACTGCCGCGAGCACAGCGAGTTCGGCACGCGGGTGGTCAACAGCGCGTTCACGCTCGGCCTCATGGTCGGCATTTCCGTGGGCGACACCACGCTCGGCACCACGGTCGCCAACCTCGGCTGGGACGAGGTACGTTTCCCGAAGCCCCTGTTCCACGGCGACACGGTCCGCGTCGAGAGCGAGGTCGTCGAACTGCGCGACAGCCGGTCGCGCCCGCGGAACGGCATCGTCGTCTTCCAGCACCGTGCGTTCAACCAGAAGAACGAGCTGGTGGCCGTGTGCAAGCGCAGCGCGCTGATGCTGCGCAAGCCCGAGGGCGCCTGACCGTGTTCCGCTCGCTGCTCTTCGTTCCCGGCGACAGCGAGAAGAAGATCGCCAGGGCGACCGCCACCGGGGCGGACGTCGTCATCCTCGATCTCGAGGACGCCGTCGCGCCGTCGCGCAAGACCGAGGCGCGTGACCTCGTGCGTGCCGTGCTGCAATCGAGTGTCGGCCAGCGTCGCAGCGCGCTCTACGTGCGAGTGAACCCGCTGTCGACCGCGCTCTGCCTCGATGACCTGGCCGGGGTCATGGAAGGCGCGCCGGACGGCATCGTGCTGCCGAAGGCCGCCTCCGCGGCGGACGTCGCGCAGTTGTCGGGGCATGTCGACGCACTCGAGGCCAGGCACGGGCTCGCGCCGGGCAGGACGCGCATCATTCCGGTCGCGACCGAGGTGCCCGAGGCGATCTTCTCGCTCGGCGGCTACCGCGACGCCGGTCCGCGGCTGGCGGCGCTCACCTGGGGCGCCGAGGATCTCGCGGCCGCCGTGGGTGCCCTCGACAACAAGGGCCCGGACGGCCGCTGGAGCGCGCCGTTCGAACTGGCGCGATCGCTTTGCCTGTTCGGCGCGTCGGCCGCCGGCGTGCCGGCGCTCGACACGCTGCACGCCGACTTTCGTGACAGCGCAGGCCTCGCCGACTCCTGCCGCCGCGCGCGGCGCGACGGCTTCGCCGGCAAGATCGCGATTCACCCCGACCAGGTGCCGGTGATCAACGCCGCCTTCACGCCGTCGGAGGACGAGATCGCGCACGCCCGCCGAGTTGTCGCGCTTTTCGACGCCAACCCGGGTGCCGGCACGCTGAGCCTCGACGGGCGCATGCTCGACATGCCGCACCTCGTGCAGGCGCGCAAGACTCTCGCGCTCGCTGACCGTGCGTGGACGCCTACTCGAGACTCCCCATGAACCTCGACAAAGTCATCCAGCGCCGCTTCCCCGACACCGACGCAACCTACACCTTCAAGGACACGATCCTGTACGCGCTCGGCGTGGGATTCGGGTCCGAGCCGCTCGACGCGAGGCATCTGAGGTACCTGTACGAGGACGGCCTGGTCGCCGCTCCCACATTCGCGAACGTGCTCGGCCACCCCGGCTTCTGGGCGCGGGATCCGGAGTACGGCATCGACTGGAAGCGTCTCCTGCACGCCGAGCAACGTCTCACGTTGCACGCCGCCCTGCCCGCCGAGGGGCGCGTCATCGCCCGACACGATGTGCTCGGCGTCACCGACAAGGGACGCGAGGGCGGCGCGATGCTCTACCAGCGCAAGCAGGTCGTGGACGCCGCGAGTGGTGCCCCGCTCGCCTCCGTCGTCACCACGCTGATGCTGCGCGGCGACGGTGGCTGCGGCAGCGCGGGCGAATCCCCGGAGGCGCTGGAGCCGCTGCCCGCCGGCGACCCCGACCACTCGGTCGAGGTGCAGACGCTCGAGATCACGCCGCTCATCTATCGCCTGAGCGGCGACCTGAATCCGCTGCACATCGACCCGGCCGTGGCGAAGCAGGCGGGATTCTCCCGCCCGATCCTGCACGGTCTCGCCACCAAGGGCTTCGCCGGATACGCGCTGCTCAAGGCCTGCTGCGATTTCGACGCGAGCCGCCTCAAGTCGATGGCGCTGCGCTTCAGCCGCCCGGTCATGCCGGGTGACCGCATCCGCTTTGACTTCTGGGGCGCCGCGTCCGGCCGGGTGCGCTTCCGCGCCGTGGTCGAGGCCCGCAACGAGACGGTGCTCGACCGCGGGTCGGCGGAGATCGCGTGACCGATGCGGGGCGGCGGGCCGCCGGCGCCGCGCTGCTGATCCTGGCGCTCGTCAACCTGTTGAACTACTACGAGCGCATGCCGATCGTGGTGGTCTCGCCGCCGTTGCGGCTCGAGTTCGGGCTTTGCCCGGACTTCGCACAGAAGGTTTGATTCTGCCTGAGCCGGAGGAGTCGCTGAGGGGCGATGGCCACGACGGCGTGCGGGAAGCTGTTCGCCGCGGATTGGTCTGATTTTCGCGACAGGTATGCGCCGCCCGGCGCGCGAGCGGTGCGGCGATTGGCGGTGGAGGCAGCGTGGTTCGTGGGTTGCGGCGTCAGCGCGCCGAACTCCAGGCGAGCGGCCGGGCGGGCCGCAAGGTCGAGATGAACTACATCGGGGGATGAGCCACACTGTCGACCACCGGATCCGTCCTCCGCCCCGCGCAAAGTGAGTCGTCGCACGCCAATCCTGCTCGCGATCGCCGGGTTGTCCGTTCTCTTGCTGTTCGGCCTGGCGCCGGTCGGCAACCTCGGGGTCGTCGTCGATTCCGTCACCGGCCGGGGCATCGACACGCCGGCGCAGGACGTCATCGCGAGCCGGCTGAGGGCCGCGGAGGGCTACAGTGTCAGCCTCTACGCCGGCGACGTGCCACAGGCCCGGTGGCTGCTCGTCACGAGCGCCGGCGACCTCGTCGTGTCGCGCACGCGCGCTGGCGAGGTGCTGCTGCTCGAGCGCGACCGCAACGGCGACGGACAGCCTGACGGACGTCGCGTGCTGCTCGCAGGCCTCGACCGCCCGCATGGCCTCGACGTCCACGACGGCTGGCTCTACGTCGCCGAGACCACGGCCATCGGCCGCATTCGTTTCGACGCGCAGGCTGGCCAAACGGGCGGCCGTTACGGACACATCGTCACGGGACTCACCGGCAACGGCAACCATGTCACGCGGACGATCCGGTTCGGACCCGACGGCAAGCTCTACCTCACACAGGGTTCCTCCTGCAACGTCTGCGAGGAACCGGACCGCCGCCGCGCCACGATGATGCGGTTCGAAGCCGACGGCTCGCGGGCCGAGATCTTCGCGACGGGGCTGCGCAACAGCGTCGGCTTCGACTGGGCCCCGTGGGACGGCGCGCTCTATGCGACCGAGAACGGTCGCGACCTGCTCGGGGACGACTTTCCGCCGGACGAGTTGAACCGCATCGAGCGCGGCGGATTCTACGGCTGGCCGTGGTTCAACGGCTTCAACGTGCCGGACCCGGACCTCGGCGCCGGACACGAATCGCTGCGCGCACAGGCCCGCGTGCCGATGCACGGCTTCCGCGCCCACAATGCACCGCTCGGCATCGCGTTCCTGCGCGCGCCGGGCCGGCCGCCGGGCTACGAGCGCGCGGCCGTCGTGGCGCTGCACGGTTCCTGGAACCGCCGGACACCGGACGGTTACAAGGTCGCGAGCCTGCACTGGCGCGACGACGGCTCGATCGAGGAACGGGACTTCCTCACCGGATTTCTCGCCGACGAAGGCACGATCGGGCGGCCCGTCAGTGTCGCAGAAGGTCCCGACGGCGCCGTGTACGTCTCGGACGATCACGGCGGCGCGATCTACCGCGTGGCGCCCCGGTCGAGCGCGGGCCGCGCAAGGTAGTGGCTCCAGAGCATTCGGGCGGCGACCGATCGCCACGGCGCCCAGGCGGCCGCGATCTCTTCCTGCCGCTCGCGCGAAGGCACGCTGCGCAGGCGCTTCACGTCGCGCAGCGCCAGCGCGAGCGCCAGGTCACCGCGCGGCCACACGTCGGGCCGTCGCAGCGCCATGAGGAAATAGACGTCCACGCTCCAAGGGCCGATGCCCGGCACGGCGAGCAGCGCGACCCGCGCGTCGTGTTCGCTCGCTCGACTGACGGCGCCGAGGTCGAGCGTGCCGCACAGCACACGTGTCGCGAGTTCGTGGCAATAGCGCGCCTTCTGACCCGTGAGCCCGAGACCGCGCAGCCCTTCGACGCCCGCTTGCAGCACGGCTTCCGGCGTGACGCGGCCACCGAGCCGCTGGCCCAGCCGCCGGAACAGCGTCCGTGCCGCCGCGATCGAGACCTGCTGCTCGAGAATGATCCACACGAGCGTGGCGAAGCCCGTCGGGCGGCCCCACATGGGCGGCACGCCGCGTGCGGCGAGGATGCGCGCGAGGTCGCGGTCACGTTCGGCCAGGGCGTGCGCGCCGGTCCGCAGCATCTCGTTCGTGAGGCGTCTGGGCACGACGTCTATGGTACCGTTCGGCCCAGCGACACGGGACGCGTCGAGGCGCGCGCTGGCATGCAGAGGAACCGGCTCGTCTACTCCACCGGCACCGGGCGCCTGTGTCCCGAATGTGCGCGACCGGTCGCCGAGTGCCGTTGCCGACGCAGCAAGCCGGCGCAGCCGGTGGCGCCGCGCGGCGACGGCATCGTCCGGGTCGGACGCGAGACGAAGGGCCGCAAGGGCAAGGGCGTCACGGTCGTCACCGGCGTGCCGCTCGCCGGCACCGACCTCGAGGCGCTGGCGACGCGCCTGAAGAAGCGCTGCGGTTCGGGCGGCACGGTGGACGGGGCCGTGATCGAGATCCAAGGCGATCATCGCGACCTGCTCGTCGAGGAACTCGGCAAGCTCGGCTACGCCGTCCGGCGCTCGGGCGGGTGAGTCGCCGTTCCATGCGGCTCAACAAGTACCTCGCGGAGACCGGGGCCTGTTCGCGGCGCGAAGCGGACCAGTGGATCGAGGCCGGCCGCGTGAGCGTCAACGGCACGCCGGCCGCGCTCGGCACGCAGGTCGCGGAAGGCGATACCGTCCTGCTCGACGGGCAGCCGCTGCGCGAGCGCCCGCGCAAGGTGTACCTCGCTCTCAACAAGCCGGTCGGCATCGAGTGCACCACCGACCGCGACGTGCCCGGCAACATCGTCGATTTCGTCGCGCACCGCGAGCGCATCTTCCCGATCGGTCGCCTCGACAAGGACTCCGAGGGCCTGATCCTGCTCACCAACGACGGTGACGTCGTCAACACGGTGCTGCGCGCCGAGAACGAGCACGAGAAGGAGTACGTCGTCGCGGTCGACCGACCGCTCACGCCCGCCTTCCTCGCCGGCCTGGCCGCCGGCGTCCCGATCCTCGGCACGGTCACCAATCCGTGCAAAGTCGCACAGGCCGGCCGGAACACGTTCCGCATCGTGCTCACCCAGGGCCTCAACCGGCAGATCCGCCGCATGTGCGAGCACTTCGGCTACACCGTGCGCCGCCTGCAGAGGGTGCGGATCATGCACATCCGGCTCGGCGACCTGCCGCTCGGCCAGTGGCGCAACCTGACGCCGGACGAATTGCGCGGCCTGCTGCCCACGCGGACGACGCTCAGCCTGCGCCGCCGCCCGCCGCCGCTGCCCTGACTCGTGGCTCAGCCGTCGGCCGCGGCCTCGCGCCGCGAGCGCTTGTGCGTCACGTCGAGGTAGAGGTTGTAGCCCGCGACGCCCGCCGGGAACAGGTTGGAGAGGATGCCGACCGAGTCGTTCTTGCCGAAGATGAAGTACGCGAGCAGGAGCAGGCTCCCGGAGATGCTCATCAGCCAGAACACCGTTGGCACGACGGGCCGCCCGTGACGGCGCGAGTAGGCCATCTGCACGAACCACCGCCCGGCGAACAGGAACACGCCGAGATAACCGACGAGTTTCCACGGCGTGAGCGTCACGCCGAATGCGGTCACCAGCACCTGGTCCATGAACTCTCTCCGGATGGGATCAGTGGCCCTGCGCAGCGGCCCGCGCCCGCGCACGCTCGAGGTCCTGCGCCGTGTCCACGCCGGGCCCCGGCGCCGCGACACAGGCGCCGACGACGATGCGCACGCCGCCCTGCAGGGCCCGCAGCTGCTCGAGCTTCTCGCGCCGCTCGAGACTCGAGGGCGCCAGCGCCGTGAGCCGACGGAGCACGCCGACCCGATAGGCGTAGAGACCAATGTGCCGCAGCGCCTCGCCGAACTCTCGCTGACTCGCGACGCCGCCGGGCGCCCCGTCGCGGGTCCACGGAATGGGCGCGCGGCTGAAATAGAGCGCGGCGCCGTCGCCCGCCGTCACGACCTTGACGACGTTCGGATCGAGGAAATCCCCGAGCGTCGTGATCGGGGCCGCAAGCGTCGCGATGCCCGCCTGCGGGTCGGCCGCGAGCAGTCCGGCCGCCTGGTCGACCAGGGCCGGCGGCAGGAACGGCTCGTCGCCCTGCACGTTCACGACCACCGTGTCGTCGGTCCAGCCCCGCCCTGCGGCGACCGCAGCGACGCGATCGGTGCCGGACGGCAGGCCGGGATCGGTCATCACCGCGATCGCGGCACCCGGCCGGCGGGGATCCGCGACCGCCGCCGCGATGCGCGCATCATCCGTCGCCACCAGCACTTCGTCTGCGCCGCTCGCGCACGCGCGCTCGACGACGCGCTGGATCATGGGACGGCCGCCGATGTCGAGCAGCGGCTTGCCCGGCAGGCGCGTCGACGCGTAACGGGCGGGAATGACTACGTGAAACCGCAACGTCAGTCCCCGAGCAGCGGATCGTCAGCCTCCAGCCGCCGCGCCTCCTCCTCCAGCATCACGGGAATGTCGTCGCGCACCGGGAACGCGAGGCGATCCGCGCGGCACACGAGGCACGGCACCTCGCGGTGCCAACGGAGCGGGCCCTTGCAGACCGGGCACGCCAGGATGTCGAGCAGCTTGCTATCCAAGTTTCACTCCCGCGCCGGTCATGCCGATGCGCTCGAGGACGATGGCCACCAGCTCCCGCGCGGTGTCGCGTTCGATGGCCACGTCGAGTTCGACGTACCACCAGCCGGGGCGTGCATACGCCCCGCATTTTACGGCATCTTTCTCGGTCATCAGGACCGTGGCGTCCGCGGGGAACGGCAGCGCCTCAAGCTCGAGGCGAGCGTGGTCCGGGAGCGGATGGGCCTCGAGATCGATTCCAGCTGAGCGCAGGGCGTCGAAGAATGCCTGCGGATGGCCAACGGCCGCAATCGCATGGACCAGGGTGCCGTGCAGGTCGGCGAGTTCCCGACGCTCACCGGTACGCAGGTTGACAGCGGCGCCGAGTACGAGGTGCACCGTGGCGACGAAAGGTCGCCGCGGCTGCACCGCCGATCCCTCGCCCGGTCCACGCCGCGTCAGCACCACGGCATCGACGCTCTCGAGCCGGCGAGCCGGCTCGCGCAGCGGACCGGCCGGCAGCAGGAATCCGTTGCCGAGCCCGCGGTCCGCATCCACGACGGCGATCTCGTAGTCGCGCGCGAGCCGCAGGTGCTGTAGGCCGTCGTCGCAGACCACGACCTCCGCCCCCTGCGCCACGGCGTGCCGTGCCGCCGCGACGCGATCCGCCCCGATGACCACCACGTGCGGTCCGCGTCGAGCGTGCACGAGCGCCTCGTCGCCGACCTCCGCCGCATCATCGTGCTCGGTGACGGTGCGGGCCGTCCCCGCATGCGTTCCGCCGTAACCGCGCAACACGATGCCGACCCGGCGGCCACGCGCTGTGAGCTCGCGCCCGAGCCAGGCCGCGACCGGCGTCTTGCCGGTCCCGCCAACGGTGAGATTGCCGACCACGATGACCGGCACGGACACGCGCTGCCGGCGCAGCACGCCCAGGCGATACAGCCCGCGACGCACCGACACCGCCGCGCGAAACGGCAAGGACAGCGGCCAGAGCGGCAGGCCGAAGACCCGGGGACCGTACCAGACCCTCTGCAGGCCCGACTCGAGGCTCATTCGTTGAACTGCATGCGGTACAGCACCGCATACTGGCCGTTCAGGGCCATGAGTTCCTCGTGCGTCCCGGTCTCGACGACCCGGCCGCCGTCCATCACCAGGATGCGGCTGGCCTTTTCGACCGTGGAGAGCCGGTGCGCGATGACGAGCGTCGTGCGGCTGTGCATCAGCTGCTCGAGCTGCTCCTGGATCTGCCGCTCGAGTTCGGTGTCGAGCGCGGAGGTGGCCTCGTCGAGGATCAGGATCGGGGTGTTGCGCAGCAGCGCGCGGGCAATCGCAATGCGCTGGCGCTGGCCGCCCGAGAGCAGGACGCCGCGATCGCCGACCACGGTGTCGAGGCCGGCCGGCAGCGGGTCGGTGAATTCGGCGACGCGCGCGGCGCGCGCTGCGGCCTCGATCGCGGCGTCATCGGCCGCGAAGCCGAAGGCGATGTTGCTGCGGATCGTGTCGTTGAAGAGTACGACGTCCTGGCTCACGAGGCTCACCTGCGCGCGCAGGTCGTGCAGCCGGTACTCGCGGATGTCGTGGCCGTCGACGCGGATGCTGCCCGCGCTGACGTCGTAGAACCGCGGCAGCAGGTTGACGATGGTCGACTTGCCGCTGCCGGAGCGTCCGACGATGGCGACCGTCTCCCCGGAACGCACGCTGAAGCTCACTCCGGCGAGCACGGGCTCGGCGCCGGTCGGATAGCGGAACCCGACCCCGCGATACTCGACGTCGCCCCGCGCGCGGCCGAGTTCGAGCGTCCCGCCCGCGTCCTCGGGCGGCGTATCGAGGATCTCGAAGAGGCTCTGGGCGGCGGCAATGCCCTGTTGCAGTGGTCCGGCCACGTTCACCAGCCGTCGCAGCGGCGCCGTGACGAGGCCGAGCGCGGCGATGAAGGCCGTGAACGAGCCCACCGTCGTGCGGCCCTCGACGGCGTCGACGGTCGCCATGTACAGCACGCCCGCCATCGCCGTGGCGGCGAGCGCCTGCACGGTCGGGTTGCTCATGCCCTTCGCGAACATGAGCTTCATGTGCGAACGCCGGTTGTGCTCGATCACTTCCTCGAACAGGCCCGCCTCGTAGTCCTGGGCATTGAAGACCCGCACCACGCGCGGCGCCTCGATCGCCTCCTTCGCCACGCGCGTCACGTTGCCCATCGAGTTCTGGATGCGCCGGCTGTAGCGCCGGAACTGGGTGTTGACGCGGCGGATCAGGAACGCGATCAGCGGGCCGACCACGAGGCTGATCAGCGTGAGCCTCCAGTTGAGGTACAGCAGGTAGCCGATCAGGCCGCAGATGCTGAGCGAGTCGCGGATGAAGACCGTGAGCGAGTCGGTCGTCGCCTGGGCCACCTGCTCCGTGTTGTAGGTGAGGCGCGAGAGCAGCACGCCCGACGCCTCGCGATCGAAGTAACCGACCGGCAGGTGCAGGTAGCGGTCGAAGATCTGCGCGCGCAGCGTCTTCACGATCCACCGGCCGACGTACCCCGGGCAGTAGGTCTGCAGGAAATCGCCGACCCCGCGCAGGATGAAGAGCCCGACCAGCGCCACCGGCACCAGCCAGACCATCCGCGGGTCCTTGTTGACGAAGGTGCCGTCGAGGAAGAACTTCACGAACGCCGCCCAGCCGGCGTCCGTCGCGGCGAAGATCACCATGCCGAGCACGCCGAGCGCGAACATGCTCCGGTGCGGCCGCAGGTACCTGACCAGCCGGCGATACGTCTCCAGGGCCCCGGGCGGCATCCGGAGCTCGGTGACCTTACCGATCTTCGGACCCATCGTTGACCGTCGCGATGTTGATCTGCCGGTAGCCGAGGCGCCCGGCGACGTCCATCGCGGTGACGACCGACTGGTGCATCGCCCGCGCGTCGGCCCGGATCGTCACCGGCACGGCCCGATTGCCGCCGGCCGCCTTGCCGATCGCGGCGGCGAGGGTGTCGCGGCTGTTGTTGATGAGCGGCTTGCCGTCGACCCGGTAGCCGCCCTCCGCAGAGACCGCGATCTCGATCGAGTCCCGCTGCGACTCGGCGTCCGGTTCGACGCCCGCC